>DJRG01000067.1 GCA_002438845.1 Bacteroidales bacterium UBA6366 | reverse complement strand
TCTCCTTCGGGGTCGAGCAGGAGGATATGGCCAAAGCACTCATGGCCAAAAATCCTGTCAGGATTGATATCCTTTTTATTTTCATATTCATGTATTTAATATTTCTTGTTCTTGTCAGGTTCAATTTTCTCCAAAAATGCGGGAGGGATGAATTTGGTGGCGAAGGCGGCAACCCCTTCAATGGTCACTATCAAACGCCTGTCATGCTTGATTCGCTTGATGTAGCCTTCGAAGCCTTTGAATATTCCGTCCGTCACTCTGACACGGTCCCCTTTGTGGAACTGTGGGCCGTCCTCTCCGAGGTACTCAAGACCGGAATCTTTCATGTCACAGAGCTTGATGAATGGTTCCATCTGTTCATCCGGAATGATCAGCGGCTTACGGGTCCGTTGGTCAAAATACGGAGAGACACTTCCGACATGTCTCATTCGGATCATGTCGAGGTTCTCGCACGTTGACTTTATGAACATCAATGATTTGATGATCGGCTCATTGACATAGTTAACGCCACCATCCGAACATCTCTCCACCAGATGATGAGGGTAGAAATAGCGGATAGCGGTTGTATCCAAGGTTTGTCTCAGCGGTTCAATTCTATTGTAGAAAATGCGAAGTGCATACCAATTTGGAATCGAACTATACGCAAATCTGATGTCGTCCAAAGAATTAGACCCATCAAAAGCCAACTGTGTCATTGGTTAAAAGCAAGATGTAAAAGCAGTTACAAAACGAATATAAAATATGTCCCCTCAGCCATAGAGCAAGGGTAAGTTCAACGGTTGTCAGTATATAAGTGTTCTGATCTCGAAGGACTCCAATCCAAGAGCCGCTTTCGTAACCTGCATTTACGAGACAAAAATAGCACAAATCGCTCTCAAATACAATAGGGGGCAGTGATAATTTCAACACATAGGAAACATAATCCAAATATGAATCACCCCCCCCCCATACAATTTAATCAATTATAAATCAACATATTACATCAAAGAAACATAAAACCGCATATGCTTCATGCCACTCCAAAATATAACAAAATCCCCCTAAATGAACCTTAAATGAACCTTAAATGAACCTGATTCTGTCTTGTAATATCTCTTTTGAGAGGGTTTCCGGAGTGTCCACTATGGCCGATGGACTGCAGGATGCGAGTTCGTCCCTGCTCCTGAATCCCCATGTGACACCTATTGTTCGGACCTTGGCGTTCGCCCCTGTCTGCATGTCGACATTCGAGTCTCCGACATAGACGACCTGGGCTTTCGTAACGGATGGAACCTCGACCAGAATCTGATCGACAATCGCAGGGTCGGGTTTGATCGGCTGGCCGTCACGCTGGCCAAGAATCCTCACGAAATCATATTCACCGAAAAAGTGTCGGACAAGTTTTTCCGCGCCATCCTGGTACTTGTTGGATGCGACGGCGAGGCGCACTCCCCTGTCGCTGATGGTCCTCAGCATCTCCGGGATGCCGCTGTACGGTCTGGTACGGTCACATTTGTGGACGTCGTAATACGGGATGAAGTACGAGGCCATCCTTTGTACTATGTCTTCGGTGGCTTGATCAGATGGAACGGCGGCGCGGAAGAGGTTGTAGATTCCGCGGCCGACCATCTGGTAATATTCATCTAACTTATGGGTCGGGAAGCCACACTGTGTCAAAGCATAGTTGGTGGCGTCGCCAAGGTCCTCAACAGTGTTCAGAAGAGTGCCGTCAAGGTCGAAAATAGCCAGTTTTGTCATTGAATATTTTGTTAATGTCGCTTAGGCACACTCGCTTCGACAAGATCGCTTCGACAAACTCAGCGACCGAAAAGAATCGCCGCCATAGTTAGCTCAGCGACCGGAGAAAACAGTCGGGCACTGAGCTTGCCGAAGTGCCGAAACGACGAGTTGTTGATGAGACGCCGGAACGACAACGCTACATTTATCTAAAATCTACTCAGCATTCTCGAAACCGAAGTACTCGCCCTTGTCCTCGTAAGGGACTCCGGTCTTCATCCATGCCGGCATCGGCGCGCCTTTCAGATAGTGATCGAAGAACTGCTGGAGTCTGATGGAGAGGTCCTTGCAGTTGCGCCTCTGGCCAAGGTTATGGGCCTCCTTGTTGTACTGGAGCAGCCATGCCGGTTTGTCAAGCCTACGGAGATCCGAGAAGAGCTCGATTCCCTGGTACCACGGAACCGCCCCGTCAGCGTCATTGTGCATGATCAGCACAGGAGTCTGAACCTTGTCGACATGGAAGACAGGGGAGTTCTCGATGTAAAGATCGAGCGCACCCGGCTCCCACATACTCTTTCCGATTCGGCTCTGGCCGTGCTCGTACTGACCGGCACGGGTGATGCCAGAACCCCAGCGGATTCCGCCGTAGGCTGATGTCATGTTGCCCACAGGAGCTCCGGAACCAGCCGCCGCGAACATATTCGTACGTGTTATGAGCCAGGCGGTCTGGTAGCCTCCCCAGCTCTGGCCCTGGATCGCCATCTTGCTCTTGTCAGCGATCGGATAGGCTTCACAGAGAGCCTCCGCGCCGGCACAGATGCAGTTGTAGGCGCTCTCACCCGGGTGACCGACCTTGTAGACAATGTCCGGAACGAAAACAATGTACCCCCGCGAAGTATAGAACGGGATATTCACTATAGAGCGAGAAGGCGCTGGCGTCCAGAAAGAATAAAGATTGTTGGCGTTCTTCTCATAGAAATAGATCATGACCGGAAGCTTCTCGCCTTCCTTCACTCCATCAGGGACGAAGACCAATCCCTTGAGAGGTGTGCCGTCGTAGGCGTTCCAACGGAAGAGTTCGGCACGTCCCCAGCGGTAGTCAGCCATCTGAGGGTTGATGGAAGAGACCTTTGTCGAAGTCTTGAAATTGTCGTCAGTATAATAGAGGTCATAGCAGTTGCGGAAATTGCCTTTCTGGAAGAAAAGCCTGTCGTTGTCCAGGGTTCCTGCTACGTACTTGAAGCTGACGGTGTCGGTGAAATATTCAAGGGTCTTTGAAGGCTTGGCAAGGTTCAGGCGGCCGAAGCCATTCTCCTGGCTGGACTCGTTGAACACGCTCAGGTAGACAGTCTGCTTAGGGTCAAGCGGCCTGGCAAGCCCACAGCGACGCTCGTTAGGTTTTCTGGTGTCCGGCTTAGGGTCCATGATCTTGAAGCGGTTGTGGGTCTGGCGGCCTACTCCTCCCGTAAGGTTGACAGCGGAGGCTCCGTCAGGGGAGAATTTCCAGATGTCGTAGCGGTCGATGATGAAGACAGCGGACTCGTCCTTTAGCCATTTCGGGGAGAACTCATGGGCTGGCGCGGCTGTCGGGTGGTCGTCCTCCTCATCGTAGAACGGAACTCCGGTCTGGGCCGTGAGGTTGACCTTCTCACCTGTCTGGGTGTTGTAGGTGAACCAGTTCATCTCATCGTTGTCGAACCAGACGAGGTATTTCCCGCTCGGAGACATGTCGAAACGTCCGGTGTTCATTCCCTCGGCCACAGCCTTCCGGGATCCGTCATTGACATTCACAAGGGTGAAGTCATAGCGGTTGTTGTAGTCCCAGACAGTGGTGCGGGCGTACTTGGCGTTGTCAGCGGAGAGAACCCACTCGGAGAAACCACCGTTCATAAGGCGGATGCTGGCGAACTTTGAGGTGGTCAGCGGCACGATCTTTCCCGGTTCAGCGAGATCTATGGTAGCTGAATATGTCTTCTTGAGGGTTTTGTTGACATTAAGCCTCTGCTGCGGCGGGGTGTAGACGGCATCCCAGTTCCAGATGTCCAGCTGGGCGGTCTCGAAGTCCACGATGGAGGTGTCCTTCGGCGGGCGGATGGCTCCGATGCCGAGGAAGAGGCGCTTCCCGTCAGGGGTGAAGTGGAGTTCGGAGTTCTCGTTGAGGGTCCAGCCCGGGGTACCCTCAACTTTTGTTCCTTGAGCGAAGATCTCTTTGGTTGAATATACCCACTTGCCGTCCTTGCTGATGACAGTCGTACTGTCAGCGGCAACCGGAAGCGGCCGGCGAGCCTGTCGAGCCGTCTTTCCTGTCTTAACAGCCTGAATGCTCGTCAAGTACAGAGCCTGACATTTGTTGCGGTTCTTGCTCTTGTCTGTAGATCCGAGGAACACAAGCTGATCCTCAGCGTCGCTGAAGGTCAGACGGCTGTAGGACTCGGCGCCTTGGGCGAGAGTGTCAAGGGATGCCGGAGCATGGGCTATCATGACGGCTGTCGCCGAGAGCGAGTCCTTCTTGTCTTTCTTGGAGGTCATCACAAGCACAGTTCCATCCTGATTGAAGTAATAGGAGTCGATGTACTTGAGCGTGTCCTTCCTGTCTGTCGCAGGATTCAGGATGATGAGTCCCGACTTGTCAGTGCCTTTCTTGTCCGAGGTGTCCTTGTAGTGCTTCCATGTGGATTTGTAGGCGATGTAAGGCTTCGCCAACGAACCGGTTGTGTAGGAGTCCACACGACCGTACTTCTTGACTGTCATGGTTGTGAGATCCACGACGGCCAGAGTGTCCTTGGTCATGTTCTCGGCCTTCTTCTTGTCTATCTTTTCCTGACGGGTCTTTGCGAACTGTGGCTTGATCCTGAGGTAGAGCCACTTGCCTTTAGGGTCCAGGGATGCCTGGGAACCACGTGGGATGCTGATCTCACGGCAGGAGGACTTGCCTTTCTTCTGAGGGGTCATGTTCCTGACATAGAGGGTGCCGTCCCCTTCCTGAGGGTTGACGCACCACACAAGAACGTTGCCGTCATCACTTTTCTGGATGTCGGAGACACTTTGCCACGAATCGTACACATCGTGGTCCATCGCTTTTTTCTGAGCCGACGCCTCTGTCATTCCCGACATGGCGGCGGCGATGGCCAAAACTGGCAGCAGTTTGAAATTCATAATATAAGATAATAACTATTTCATTACTATTGAGTCGCTTCGACAAGCTCAGCGACCGCTCTTCGACAAGCTCAGCGACTGCGCTTCGACAGGTTCAGCGACCGGAAGAAGCGGTTGGTGAGCCTGTCGAACCACCGCGGTCAGCCTTGCGTATGGCCTCGTAGTAGTCGTGGCGGGCAGGATTCTCAGGGAACCAGCCTTTCAACACACGCTTTTCCTGCTCAAACACCTCCAGAATGCCCCAGAAGCAGGAAAAGGCTGCGGCGCCAAGTACGGTGGAAATGACTTCATGCTCCATGAATATGGAAGCGGCGGCGAAGGCCAGTCCCGCGACCAGGAGCAGCCACCAGCTGCCTTTGCCCCAATGATATTCCATCTTAATGACTATGGGATGGCATATTCCTATAATTAGGAATGTCGCCGCTCCGACTATTATTCCACTTAAGTTCATATTCGATCGCATTTTCAAAATGACAAATTTAAGAAATAATATTGATTTTACATTTTGGTACCTACGTTTCACGATACAGGGCAGACAGTTTACCTATATATTGGGATTGTACAGAAATCTGACCGGCGGTAACTTTGTGGTTGGATAGTGATATCGTCACAAAAACAAGAATCTTTTAAGCCAAATGAAATGAAAAGAGCCCGCGGTCGAGAGACACCGGGCTTTTCCGTTGTATCATGTCGCTTCGACAAGCTCAGCGACCGCTGCTTTCCGCTCTGCGACCGCACCGATCCTGTCGGTCGCTGAGCCTGCCGAAGCGACTTTTTCAAAATATTACGAAATTCTTGTAACAATCAATGAAAATATTCGTTTATATTGTGAAACGACAAGAAAACGATGACAAGAGAAGAGTCCATAATGTTCTACAAGGCACACGCCAGACGGCTGTTCAACACCAGCCTTCGGATAATCCGCAACAGCGGCGAAGCCGAAGAGATCATGCAGGACACGATCCTCAAGTTCATCTCGGCCGATGTCGTGCCCAAAGACCCTGCGCAGGTCGCCTTATGGCTGAACCGGACCTGCATCAGAAAATCCATCGACGCGGCGAGGCGGAAAAAGAGGGAGAAACTCTTCCTTGATGAATATGCCGCTGACGCTTCCGAATATGACAGCGACCCACATCTGGAGTTTTCAGGGACAGCGGCTGGTGTCACCGAAGTGCGCAAGGCCATCGATGAATTGCCGGACAACTACAGAATAATCATGAATCTGACACTTCTGGAAGGACTTGACTATGAGGAAATCGCCGGCATTACCGGGGAGCGTGAGGGTACGATCAGGACACAGTTTTCAAGGGGAAAGGCCAAATTGGCCGAAATATTAAAGAGACAAGGACATGACAGACTTTAAGGAATATATCAGGAATAATCCCTATCTTCTGAACGACAAGGATCTGCCAGAGGGACACGAGGCACGGTTCGGGGGCAAACTGGATGCGATGCTGGCGTCAGCGGGTATGGAGCAAACGGATAAGGTAAAGAAGCGGAAGAGGATATTCACAAAAATATTCACCGTGGTGGCTTCTGCGGCCGCCGCCTGTGCCGCCGCTGTGATATTCATAAACCGCACGGCAGGAGAAACAGAGTGGTTCGAAGGGGTCGGGAATGATCCGGTAGAGGTATATTTGGCATATTCAGAGAAGGCAAGCGTGATGTACGGGGAAATATTCACAAAAGATTTGAACGCCGATTGGGAGAGTACCGTGAGGAGTATCGCGGAGGAGAGTGTGCCGATGATTGACCAACTTCCGGATGAGCTTGACAATGCGGAGAAGGCGATCATTCTGAAAGAATACTATGGAGAACTTCTTAATGGATTAGACAAAATCAACAAAATAAAATAGTTATGAAAAAATTTATTTTTATTGGAGCCACAGTGCTCGCTATGATCGTCGCTCCTTGTCTTTGCACAGCCGCCTCAGCGGGCGTCACAACTTCAACAAGTCAGCCGGCAGCCACCCAGGCCAGCACTGAGTACACCAAATGCAAGTTCAACTGCACAGATTTCACCGGGCTGGAACTCTCAGGAGTCGTGGATGTCACCCTATCAAAATCAAACGCCTACAAGGTTGAGGTGACGCTTCCGAGCGAGCTCCAGGACTATCTTCTTGTTTGGGTGAAGAACGGGGTTCTGAAAATCGGTTGGAACAAGGAGATTCCGTCAAGGATTCAGAAGAAGTTGGGAAACTGGACGTGCAAGGCTGTGGTGTCCATGCCGGAACTTAGGAAATTGGACATGTCCGGAGCAACGCGACTCAGGTGCGATGACACATTCGACCTCGGGAATTTTGACTTCTCATTGGATCTGAGCGGTGCAGCCAATCTGGAAACCCTCAACGTCAATGCCAATGAACTTGAAGCTGAGATTAGCGGAGCTTGCGGCTACAAGATCGCAGGCGGTTTCAGGGAAGCGGACATCGAGCTTTCCGGAGCGTCCAACGGAAATCTTAGCATCAATGCGGACAAACTGGATTTGGAAATCAGCGGGGCCTGCAAGGCCAGGCTGGCCGGAGATTCACGCAAGGCAAGTGTAGACGCCTCTGGAGCTTGCGAGCTTTACATCGAAGGGACAATCGGAAAGCTGGAGGTGGACGCCTCTGGAGCCAGCAAGATCCATGCGATGGAGGCCAATGTAGAGGAAGCCGTACTTGAGACCTCGGGAGCATGCAGGTGTGACGTGAACGTGAGCCGTTCCATCATGATCGAGGACGCGACTGGAGCGTCTTCCATCAACTACAAGGCTCCCAAGGACTTGGGTGTGATGATCAAGTCGATAGGGAGGTCGGCTTCGGTGAAGAGGGTTAATTAATGCTGGTACGCTTCGGCACTTCGACAAGCTCAGTGACCGAAGCGTAAATAGCCCAGTAATTCAACATTAGGGTCACGGGAGAGCTGGCCGGGATTGGTTCCCGGCTCGCCTTCCGGAACTTTAAGGCCGCGAGCGGCATAGTATTTTGTCCAGAACTCCGTCACATTTCCGGTGCTGTCGTGGAACGACATCGGGATTGTATCAAACACAAAAAGCCTTGGTCCGATCTCTGAAGGTTTTATTCCTTCATTACTTTCATCATCATTCTCAGTGCCATTCGTCACCCCATTCATCTCATATTCTTCACCTATCTTGTCTTTCTTTCCAACATTATCTTTTACATCACTACGCTCATTTCGTCCACCTTTGAAAACAAACGACTTCTGGACAAGTTCCGAGCAGTATATGGCACTGTCGCTTGGCATGAATATCTCATCGTAAGGACTTCCAAGAAACCTCTCGGCGTTCCCGATGCTGGCATCTACATCCAAGTCATCCACACGCCCAATCATGACCGCATCAGTCTCGGCAAGCCTCACCAAAAAGCTATCCAGCGGAATCCGCCATACTCCTCCTACGGGAACGGCTTCGATGATGTCTCCTCCAACATAAACAGCCACATGGTCAATCGTGAGGCCATCAACTCCCTCCGTCACATCTGTTATGTTGTTGCCAAGACCGTTTACGACAAAGAGCAGATCACCGTCCCTTAAATCAGAGACAGATACATTCCCAGATGAACACCCTATAAGTGTAATAATAAATAATATCGGGAAAAACGTCCTCATGAAAATGCCATCTACAAGAAACAAAACAGGCCTGAAATCGTGAAAAATCAGGCCATTATGCTATTATATTAATTGATCGTGGATTACTCTGCGGAATCATCATCCCCACCGTACTGCGAGATGTTGTCATCAGGAAGGGCGCTGTCAGCAGGGGCGTCGGCAGAAGATCCGGCGACATCCTCATTCTCGGCATCCTCCTCGCCTTCAAGCCATCTCTCAAGGGCCTCGGCGTCATCTGTCTTCACCTTGATCTTCACCAGATTGATCGAGTCATCAGTCTCGACAGTCACCGCATAGAAAGACGTGCCGTCAGGCTTCGGGTATTTTACAAGGTCAGGAAGGTAGTCACTGAACCCTCCTGGATATTTCTCATTGAACGCAGCGGCAAGTGCCTCGGACATATTCTCATAACTTACCACGTGTCTTTTCTTCTGATCTGGTGTCATAGTCATTCTCGTTTTCGGGTGCAATATTAAGACATTTTTCCGAATTGAGAAGCAAAGAGTGAACTATTTTCTGAAAAAAAACGATTTCTGTCTCTTCTTCTTCTCTGGATCACGCTCCACGAAGACCGGTTTCATCGTGCGCGGGTCGATTCCGGTGTAGTACATCACGGATGATGTGGTCATCGGAGTCGGAGTGAAATCCTGCACCTGATCCATGTATATTCCTTTCAAAGCGGGATTTTTGGACAGGTTCTCCATGTCCTTCATCGTGCAGCCAGGGTGGGAGGAGATGAAATACGGAACGATGCCGGTCCGGCGGCCGTTCTGCGCGCAGATCTTGTCAAATTCGCAGCGAAGCCTCTCGAACAGCTTGAACGAAGGCTTGGCTATGTACTGGAGAACCTTGTCCTCAGTGTGCTCCGGAGCCACTTTCATTCGCCCGGAAGTGTGGTCAAGAATCAAAGTCTTCAGATAAGGTTTGGAGGTCTCGTCCACGAAACCGTTCTCGTCCAGGAACAAGTCGTATCGGATTCCGCTTCCGATGTAGGAATGACGGATTCCGGGGACGGCATTGACTTTCTTATAGAGTTCAAGTATCTGTTTGTGAGAGCGGTTCATATTCGGACACGGGGCCGGAAACAGGCACGATTTCCTACGGCATTTGTCGCAGAGAGTCGGATTCTTGCCTCGCATTCCGTACATGTTCGCGGTCGGGGCGCCAAGGTCGGAGATATTCCCCGCAAACCCTGGCATCTTTGCCAATTTCTTCACCTCAGCCAAGATCGAAGCCTGCGAGCGGGATTGGATGAACTTTCCCTGATGCGCCGCGATAGTGCAGAAATTACACCCTCCGAAGCACCCTCGGTGAGTGATGATGGAATCCTTGATCATGTCGTAGGCAGGAATCCTCTTTCCTTTGTAGCGAGGATGGGGCAGTTTGGTGAACGGCAGATCCCAGAAGGAATCCATCTCCTCGGTTGTGGACGGGGAATATGGCGGGTTGATCTGCACGAAACCGTTCCCGACAGGCTCGATGATCGTTGCCGGATGCATCATGTTGGCGTGAGTCTCAATCAGATGGAAATTCTCCGCGAACGCTTTCTTGTCCCGCTTGCACTCCTCGAACGAATGGAGCACCAGCGGATCCTTGACCTTCCACTTCCCGCTCATCATGAAAGCGATCTGCGGAATCTTGTGGATCTCATGAATATTCCTCTGCGCCTCTATGGCCCTTGTCAGCTCTATCATCGGCTTCTCCCCCATCCCGTAGCACAGGTAGTCTGCCCTGCACCATTTCAGAATAGACGGAACAAGCTCGTCTTTCCAGTAGTCATAGTGGGTGAGTCTTCGGAGAGAAGCCTCGACACCTCCGATGATGACCGGAACGTCAGGATAAAGATCCTTCAATATGTTCGTATAGACACTGACGGCATAGTCTGGCCTCTGTCCGGCCTTTCCGTCCGGAGTGTAGGCGTCGTCGTGGCGGAGACGCTTGCTGGCCGTGTAATGGTTCACCATGGAATCCATCGCACCGGCGTTGACACCGAAATAGAGTCTCGGAGCGCCCAGTTTCTTGAAATCCCTGAGGTCATCCCTCCAGTTTGGCTGCGGCACGACAGCAACCCTATAGCCAAAATGCTGAAGCCAACGGGCGATGCAAGCAGTACCGAAAGAAGGGTGGTCCACAAAGGCGTCACCCGTAAAAAGGATGACGTCGATGTAGTCCCACCCTAAGGCTTCAACCTCCTTCTTGGAGGTCGGGAACATGTAATCCGTTTCGGACATAGGACGTCCTACATTCTCTCCGGCAGTTCGATTCCGAGGATACCCATAGCCTTGCGCAGCACTGCGGAAAGGGTGTCAATCAGAACAAGACGCATCTTGAGGACATCCCCGTTCTCCTCCTTGAGGATAGGGGTGTCATGATAGTACTGGTTGAACTCCTTGGCGAGGTCGTAAGCGTAGTTGGCGATGACGGCCGGTGAATATGCCTGCGCGCCTTCCGCGATCTTGGCAGGGAATGTGTTCAGCAACTTTATGAGTCTGATCTCCTTGGCGCTGAGCTCGACCTTAGGCAGAGGAGAGGCTGAATATTCAATACCCTTCTCCGCGGCCTTGCGAAGGATCGAGCGGATTCTGGCGTGGGTATACTGGATGAACGGACCGGTGTTGCCGTTGAAGTCGATGGACTCCTTCGGGTTGAAGAGCATGGTCTTCTTCGGATCCACCTTGATGATGAAGTACTTGAGCGCACCAAGACCGATCATGTGGTAGAGCCTCGTCTTGTCCTCCTCGCTCATGTCGGCCAGCTTGCCGGACTCGTCCGAAGTCGCTCTCGCCTCCTCGTACATCTTCTGAAGAAGATCGTCGGCGTCCACGACGGTGCCCTCACGGGACTTCATCTTGCCCTCCGGCAACTCGACCATTCCATAAGAAAGATGGAATATGTTGTCGGCCCAATCGAAGCCCAACTTCTTGAGGATCAGTTTAAGAACCTGAAAGTGATAGTTCTGCTCGTTGCCGACCACATAGACGTGAGAATCCAGATGATATTCGGCGAAACGCCTTTCAGCAGTGCCAAGATCCTGTGTGATGTAAACTGAGGTACCGTCCGAACGGATGAGAAGTTTCCTGTCAAGTCCGTCGGCGGTTAGATCGCACCAAACGGAGCCGTCTGGATCCTTCACGAACACACCCATATCTAATCCCTTCTGCACCAGCTCCTTGCCGAGCAGATAAGTCTGAGACTCGTAGTAGACTTTGTCGAAAGTGATTCCGAGAGCCTTGTAGGACTCATCGAATCCCTTGAGGACCCAGCTGTTCATCTTGGCCCAAAGGTCACGGACCTCCTTGTCGCCGGCCTCCCACTTCTGAAGCATCTCATGAGCCTCCTTAAGACAAGGGGCCTCTTTCTTGGCGGTCTCCTCGTCCATTCCTCCGGCCACAAGATCATCGACTTCCTTCTTGTAGATGTTGTTGAAAGCCACGTACATATCCCCGACAAGATGGTCGCCCTTGATTCCGGTTGACTCGGGAGTCGCTCCGTTTCCGACCTTCAGCCAGGCAAGCATGGACTTGCAGATGTGTACTCCCCTGTCGTTGACGAGGGTGGTCTTGATCACATTGTTGCCGCTGGCCTTCAAAAGCCTTGACACAGAGTCACCGAGCAGGTTGTTCCTGATGTGGCCGAGGTGAAGAGGCTTGTTGGTGTTAGGCGAAGAGAACTCGACCATGATGTTCTTCCCTGTCTTAGGCAGATCGCCGAAATCCTTGTCAGTGACGATCTCTCCGAAAAGCTCGTTCCAGAACAGGTTGGAAAACAGGAGGTTGAGAAAACCCTTCACGCAGTTATATTCAGAAATCTCCGGCACATTGGTCTTGAGCCATTCCCCGATGGCGTTGCCGGTGTTCTCCGGGGTGGAGTGCGACAGTCGAAGAAGAGGGAAAACGACGAGGGTGAAGTCCCCTGTGAATTCCTTCCTTGTGACTGAGACCTGAAGAGCAGACGGTTCGATGTCGGCGTTATAGAGGGCCTTGATGGCTTCTGAAGCCTTCGTGGCGATGAAAAGTTCCGGAGTCATTAACCGAGATAGGTTTTAAGAAGTTTGCTTGCGGATGGTTTCTTGAGCTTGCGGATCGCCTTCTCCTTGATCTGGCGGACTCTCTCTCTGGTGAGATCAAGTCTCTCGCCGATCTCCTCGAGGGTCATCTCCTGGCATCCGATGCCGAAGAACGACTTGATGATCTCACGCTCACGGGTCGTCAGAATCTGGAGAGACCTCTCAATCTCGGTGCTGAGCGACTCGTTCACCAGACCTCTGTCGGCCATAGGAGAGTCATCGTTAGGGATCACGTCCAGAAGGCTGTTGTCCTCGCCCTCAACGAACGGAGCGTCCACTGACACGTGTCTTCCGGAGACCCGGAGAGTGTCGGAAATCTTGTCCTGAGGGATGTCGATCATCTCGGAAAGTTCCTCGTTGGATGGGCTTCTCTCGTTCTTCTGCTCGAACTGCGAGAGAGCCTTGTTGATCTTGTTCAGGGAACCTACCTGGTTGAGCGGAAGCCTGACGATCCTGGACTGCTCGGCGAGAGCCTGAAGGATTGACTGGCGGATCCACCACACGGCGTATGAAATGAATTTGAAACCTCTTGTCTCATCGAATTTCTCAGCGGCCTTGATCAGTCCGAGATTGCCTTCATTGATCAAATCCGGAAGGCTAAGACCCTGATTCTGATACTGCTTGGCCACAGAGACCACAAAACGGAGATTAGCCCTCGTGAGCTTTTCCAACGCTTTCTGATCTCCTTTGCGGATCCGCTGTGAAAGTTCGACCTCCTCTTCCGGAGACACCAACTCCTCGCGGCCGATCTCCTGGAGGTACTTGTCCAGGGACGCGCTCTCGCGGTTGGTGATTGACTTTGTAATCTTTAATTGCCTCATATATTCTGTAATACACAAATTTCCCTGACGGAAGGCAGGATCCTTTTCCGTCAGGGAAACACTATCCGATAACCTTCATCAACTACTCTTTACTGAATCCGAAGAACGCTTTTCTACCGTTGGCTGTCACGCCCTCGATGTAGACCGCTCTCTTTGCGGACTTAGCGATGTTCAAGACATCCTGAGGTGTGCCGACAGGCTGATCGTTGACGTAAGTGATGATCATTCCCTCAGAAGCGCCCGCCTCAAGCATCTTTCCGCTTCCGACAGATGTGACCTCGACACCTTTCTTCAAGCCGAACCTCTCAAGAGTCTCCTTGGAAGCCTCTTTCAATGTCGTGCCGAAGAACGCGATCTCTCCGTCTCCGACAACCGTTCCGTTCTCGATGCTGCTGCCCTGGAAAGTTACTTCCAATTCCTTCTCCTTTCCGTCACGGACAACTTTAACCTTGGCCTTGTCTCCTGGATGGTACGAATTGACCTTGACCTGCACTGCGGAACCGTTCTTGACCTCGGTTCCATCAATGGCCACGATCACATCACCCTCCTTCATTCCGGCCTTGTCAGCCGAGCTGCCTTTCGCAACCTCTCTGATATATACGCCATCCGGAGAAGAAAGTTTCATTTTTTTCAACATATCATCCACGGAATCGTACTTGAGGACATTGGCTAGTCCCTCGTTGAGGTCGGACATCGAGATTCCCAGAACCGCTCTCTTCACTGAACCAAAGTCCATCAGGTCACCAACAATCTTCTTCACAATGTTCACAGGCACGGCGAATGAATATCCCGAATATGCCCCCGTCTGTGAAACAATTGCGGTGTTGATGCCGACCAGCTCGCCTGTCTTGTTGACAAGGGCTCCACCCGAGTTACCAGGGTTGACAGCGGCGTCAGTCTGGATGAATGACTCAATCTGGATTCCTCCATTGTTCCTTTCCCTCGGGTCATGAGCCATGGAACGGCCTTTGGCACTGACGATTCCGGCGGTGATTGTGGACCTGAGCTGGTAGCCAAGAGGGCTGCCGACAGCAAGAACCCATTCCCCGAGCCTCAACTGATCTGAATCTCCGAACGGAAGGGTAGGAAGTCCCTGGGCGTCAATCTTTATCAATGCGACATCCGTGGCCGGATCGGTGCCGATCACCTTCGCGTCATAAACCTTGTTGTTATTCAGCGTGACCTGAACTTTCGTGGCGTTGGCGACAACATGGTTGTTGGTCACGATGTAACCGTCGGGACGGATGATCACGCCGGAGCCGCTTCCCTGCTGCTCCCTTGTCTGAGGTTCACCGTCTCCAAAGAAAAAACGGAAGAACGGATCGGACATCTGATACTGCTGGGTCACGGTCACCTCGACATAAACCACAGCATCGACAGCAGCCTCCGCCGCATAAGTCAGGTCAGGATAGTCAGACTGTGCCAGATTGACAGTCTTCGTGACCATTCCGTTCTCGGTCCTTGTCACTTTGTCCCCCTCTTCCACGGTCGCCGCCTTGACGACACCGTAAGCCGCCAGCATGCTGATCAACACTGACAGCAGCACTGTTACCAAACCTTTTTTCATTTTTGACATATTAATTAAATTTTACAAATATTCATAGTTCACATAGCCTCGGACGGCAATTCCGAAGCCTTGGGCAAAAAATCAAATATGATGCCATAAAATTAAGGGAATATTCGTATATTTGCCTTTTACAGAGGCCGCCTTCCGGCGGCCGGAAAACAATGAATTTAAAAACACACGAATATGAAATTCAACGTATCAAGCTCCGAGCTTCTGAAAGGGCTGATGGACATCTCCAAGGCAATCCCGGCCAAGTCCGCCCTGCCGATTTTGGAAAATTTCCTGTTTGACCTCAAAGGCAACATCCTGGAGGTCACCGCTTCGGATTCCGAGCTCACACTGAGGACCGAGATAGAGGTGGACACCACTGAGGAAGAAGGCAAGATCGCTGTTCCGGCACGGCACATCATCGATCTCCTCAAAGAGCTTCCAGACCAGCCGGTCGCCATCAAGACAGCAAGCGACAGCTCGATCGAGTGCAAATGGGCCAGCGGAAATTCCGTCCTGCCATTCTTTCCCGCCGAGGACTATCCTGAGATCAAAGGGACAGGCGACGACGCGGAAAAGATCGACTTCCCTGCGGAAAGCCTTATCGAAGGCATAAACAGCACGATCTATGCGACCGCTGACGATGAGATCAGACCGGCGATGAACGGTATCTTCTTTGACTTCAGCCCTGAGTCTACCACTCTTGTGGCTTCAGACTCTCACAAGCTCATCTGCTACACAGCCAAGGAGGTGAAGACGCCGGAGAAGTGCTCGTTCATCCTGCACAAGAAGCCGGCCGCGGTTCTGAAGTCAATCCTCGGAAAGGATGACGGGACAGTTGAGATCGCGTTTGACTCCAGCACCGTCCTCTTCACATTCGGGAAGACGACCATGGTGTGCAGACTTATTGTCGGCAAATACCCGAAGTACCGTGACGTGATCCCGCAGAACAATCCAAGCGTGCTGAAGATTGACAGGGCGTTGTTCCTGAACACTGTAAGACGTGTGGCCGTCTGCGCCAACAAGGCATCCAACCACATCAAGCTGGATCTCAAGCCTGGCCAGATGGAGATAACCGCCCAGGATCTCGGATTCGCCATCGCCGCCTACGAGAAAATAAACTGCGACTACAACGGAGACGAGCTGACCATAGGATTCAAGTCTACATTCCTCACCGAGATTCTCTCGAACATGAGCTGTGAGACTGTCGTGATGAAATTCGCGGACGCGCGAAGGGCCGCCCTGATCATTCCGTCTGAGGAGGACGAGGAGAGCGGCAAGATCTGCGGAATCCTGATGCCTATCATGGTTTAACCACGAATATTCAGAGCTATGGAACTTTCTCTTGAGAGGCCTTTGCTTTTCTTTGACATCGAGAGCACGGGGCTTAACATTGTTAATGACTGCATTGTCGAGTTGAGTTTCGTCAAGGTTTTCCCGGACGGACATCATGAGGTAAAGACTTGGAGGGTGTGTCCTTGGGACTATACTCTCCGCAAACAGCATCCGATGAATCCTGAGGCCAGCCAGGTGAACGGAATCAAGGACGAGGATGTCGCAGGTGAGAAGAAATTCATCGAGATAGCACCGGAAGTTGTCGAATGGCTTAAGGACAGTGATCTGGCCGGATACAACTCAACGAAGTTTGATCTGCCCATGCTTTCCGAGGAGCTTGAAAGGGTGAGGGCTTACTGCCTGCGCAGGATAGCTGACCCGAGGAACACTCCCGAAAATAAGGAAAAGGCCCAGACGACGCTTGAGGCCACGGACATAGATCTGCATTCCAAGCAGATGATCGACGTGCAGACGATCTACCACTACATGGAGCCTCGTAACCTCAAGGCCGCCTACAGGTTCTACTGCGGAGGAGAGGACTTTGAGAACGCCCACTCGGCTGAGGCAGACACGATGGCCACGTACGAGGTTCTGAAAGGCCAGCTGGACATGTACAAGTCGCCGAGCAAGTACCATGAGCAGGTGCTCAAGAACAACGTGGAGTTTCTGGCCGGTGTCGCCGGGCGTCCCCGCACCGTGGACTATGCAGGCCGCTTGATTCTCGGCAAGAACGACGAGCCTACGATCAGTTTCGGAAAGCATAAGGGGAGAACCGCACGTGAGGTCTATGAGACAGAGCCCGCCTATTTCGCATGGATTGAGAACGGCGAGTTCACGATGGACACGAAGCGGCAGTTCGCCCGTTTGAAAGAGCAGTTCGAAAAGGAAAAGAGAGAGGCTGCGAAGGCTCGTGAGGCCGAGATGAGCAAACCTCTTGAAGGAGAAGCGTTTGACAGCGCCATTGCCGGTCTTAAGGACAAATTTGGTGGTGGCAAGCTTTTCTGACGCCCTACTCACGCGTGTTCCATGAATATAATAGTAAAGACATCATCCGGCCACATCATCGTGCGTCCGGACACCACATGGGAGAAGGACAACGAGGATTTCTACCCTCCGGAGTTTGTGGAGGAGCTGACATATTCCCCAGTCCTTTTCGCGCATGTCCTGAAGCCTGGCCGCAGCATAGGGAAGAAGTTCGCGTCAAGGTACTATGACAGCGTAGGTTACGGTGTGCTGATCTACCCAGAGAATATGCTTGACGGCACCCCCGAAGGCTATGCCCAAGCCATCTGTCTGGACCACACTTCCTTCCTCCCCTCTCCTACCTTTCCTCCACAGAAATTGGAGACGGACGGCAGATTCAGTCTATTCAGAAACGGCACTGAACTTTTCTCCTTCGACCAACCATCTTTGAATATGATTGAGGACGCTCTCGTCCAGGCCACCCGGCTGCTCTACATCCGCACCGGTGACCTGATCGCCATAGAGCTGACCGCCCGCAAACCGCTGACAACACGCATTGACGCCAGCACCCGCCTCACCGGTTCTTTCGGGCAGGACAAAGTCCTTGATTTTCAGATAATTTTCTAAACAAGGTCTCGTGTTGACTAATAGTTCAGCGAGGTGCCACCACGAACCCTCCGCGCTTCGCGCTTCGTCCCTCCCAGCCTACAGCTGGGTCCCTCCCGCTTATAGCCGCGGGTGGCTAAGGTTCGTGATGGCACCTCACTGAACCAAGGCGACAATAGGACGCATGTAATCGCATAACTATGATAATCTAATTCTATAAATAGCTATAAAAAAACATCAGCAGCCGAAAAATCAAAAGTCAAATTTTGGTAACGTGCAAAATTTGGCTTTTGCTTTTTTCGGATGCTTATAGGTGCTTTGTCGCTTCGACAGGCTCAGCGACCAGAGTGTAATGCCATCAAGCGATGGAAACCGGCTGCGATACGCTCAAGGCCTTGCTGGAGGCGGGCGCGAGGGCAAGCGATGTTGATGCGCATGAAGCCATCGAGGCCGTACATAACTCCGGAATTGATCCAGACTTTCTCATTTGTCAACAGACTATTTTCGATGTCATTCGCAGACATGTTCAGAGCGCTGACATCGACCCAGACGAGGTACGTTCCCTCCAGTTTGCTGACGGGAAACTCCGGGAGGTTTTCCTCGAAGAACGAGAGCAGTGCGCGATAGTTGCCGTAAAGATATTCATTGAGCTCCTTGAGCCACGGCTCGCCCTCGTTGTAGGCTGCCTGAAGGGCAAGGACTCCGAAAGGATTCACGTCGCACAACTCGTTGATGTTGATGACCCTGTCGATGAGCTTCTTCCAGTCCTGATTGTTCGTGATGATGTTGGAGATTCCGAGGCCGGCGATGTTGAAAGACTTGCTCGGAGAGTTCATCGTGACGGTGTTGTCCTGGGAGGCCTGCGAGAGCGAGGCCATAGGAGTGTAGTGATAGCCAGGCATTTCCAGTTCGCAATGGATCTCGTCGCTTATGACGATCACCCCGTTTCTTCGGCAGATGTCGGCCACCTTTTCCAGATCCTCGCAAGGCCATACTCGTCCGCAAGGGTTGTGAGGGTTGCAGAACAGAAGAACCTTGGCCATCGGATCAGCGGCCCGTCTCTCAAGGTCCTCGAAATCAATGTACCACGTGGCCTGCTCACCTTCCGTGTCGTAGATCAGCTTGTTGACCGACAGCTCGCACAGGTTGTTCTTCGCGGTGGAGAAGAAGCAGTTGTAAGCCGGACTTTGGATGATCATTTTAGGTAGCTCTCCGTGAGGTCCTCGGCCACGGTTCGGCTTCTCGGCCACTTCGCCGTCTACAATCTCGTACTGCGTCAAAGCCTTGACAACCACCGACATAGCCGGAACGACTCCCGGAATGTAGAGGTACCAGTCCTTTTCGGTGTGCCACCCTCTGCGACGCTCCCACCAATTGATGGCGGCATCGTAGTAGGAATCAGGCACGTGGGTGTAACCGAAAATCTCCTGATCCACACGCTTTTTCAGCACGTCCACAATCTCCGGAGCCACCTTGAAATCCATATCCGCCACCCATAGCGGAATCACATCCTCTGAAATCGGCCCTACAGGGCTCTCGGCATCCCACTTGACGCAGTTCGTTCCGCGCCTTAGAGTCATCTCGTCAAAATTATATTTTCCCATATAAAATCAAATTGGTCTTCGAAGATAGCAAAAATCCATTAAATTTGTGGCGATATGAAAATCCACGAATATATTTTATCGGTGGCGGTGCTTGCGGCAAGCATCTGCGGCTGCGCGCGGAAGAGTGGCGAAATGACCGCATCCAATGAATGCGAGCCATTATTCATGAATATAGAAGAACTTCCAGAGGGCGGATATTCATTGGTCTCCATCTCACCTTTTGACGGAAGCCGGGACACGTTGGAAATCAGCAAACCGCTGAACCGGCTGATCGTGATGAGCACTTCCTACATAGGATTCCTGGATGCGATCGATGCTGACTCGGTGATTGTCGGAGTCTCGGGAGGGGAATATGTCTGCGACTCCTCCTTGGCCGCTGGTCTGGACAACGGGACCGTAACGGACGTTGGCTATGACGCGAGTCCTGACTACGAGAAGATCATGGCATTGAAGCCGGACCTGCTCCTTACATATTCAGTTTCCCCCGTCAAGTCGCAGTTTCTTTCAAAGCTTGAATCGCTGGGAATCAAGACTTTCATTGTCAACGAGCACTTGGAGCGCCATCCTCTGGCCAGAGCCGCTTACGTTCGTCTTTTCGGAGCGTTGACAGGGAATATGTCCACCGCGGACTCGCTGCTGAAAGTCGTCTCGGAGAACTACATTTCCCTACGGGATTCAGTCCAAGGCAGATTGAGGGCAAAGGATGCGTCATATAAAAGTGGATTGAATGCCTGCGAGACTGAACAGGAGTCCGGTGAGACAAGGATGAAGGCTCAAAATCCAAGAAAGATTCTGGTCAACATCCCGTACAAAGACCAATGGTTCGTTCCTGGTCAGGAGAGTTATCTCACGACTCTGTTCAAGGACGCCGGCGGAGAGATTCTCGGAGCCAAGGCCGGGAGCTCAGTCTCGGGCCAGATCTCAGTCGAGGCGGCATATTCATTGTCAAAGGAAGCGGATCTATGGATGAATGTCGGCTGGTGCCGGACGTTGGAGCAGCTTCTTTCAGTCAACCCGTTGTTCGAGGATTTCCTCATGAATATTCAAGAGAACGCCATCGCCAGAAGTCGCTCAGACAAAGGCCACACAGACGCGGCGCACGTTGTCTGGAACGACAACAAGCGCCTCAACGCCAAAGGAGGCAACGACTTCTGGGAAAGCGGTGTGGTCCGTCCCGACCTCCTCCTTAGCGACCTCGTCGGGATATTCAATGAAGACTATGCCTCTGCTCCTATCTATTATAATGCGATAGAATAGCGAAGTTTCTACCCGCACATAAAATGCGCGAGATTCTCACATGAGGCAGCGGAAAGGCTCAAGGTCATATTTTGGTAACGTGCAAAATTTGACCTTGAGCTTTTTCGCTGCCCTCCTTAATCGCGATTCACAGCATAAACATCTGGGAGGCGTGGGTGCGTGGGAGAGTCTGGAGGTTGGTGATGTCTTTGGCGGTTAGGCCAGTATCGATGCGGATTGAGCGGAGGGCTTCGGCGGCGGAGTCGAAGGCGAGGGACGGGCTGTTGTTGTTCTCGCTGAGGTGGCAGAGGAAGAGGTTCTTCAGGCCGGGATGCCAGAAACGACGGATGGCGGAGGCGCACTCGTCGTTGCTCAGATGCCCGTTGCCCTGGCATATTCGCATCTTAAGTTCGTGGGTGTAAGGGCCACCGATTAGCATTCCGGAATCGTAGTTCGACTCGAAGACCACAGCGTCAGCTTTACGGGCATATTCAATAGCTTCATCAGTCACCCTGCCGGCATCGGTCATCAGAAAGAATCTTACCCCCGACCACTCAATATAATATCCTACCGTCTGGGTGGCATCGTGAGGGACAATGAAATGGCTGACGAGCGGAAGTTCGGATTCGGGGGGTTCCCCGCGCAGGCATATTCTTAAAGGCTCGCCATCCGGAAGGATTTGACGGAAATCCGTGATGTAATCCCTTGTAAACGTGTGATGTGCCAGAGCCTGATGAAGCGTAGAAGTGGCATATACAGGTTTTTTCAGATGCTTGCAGTAGGAGCCCAGATGGCGGATGTGGTCAAGATGATCATGGGTCACAAGGACAGCATGGAATGAGTCTGTACCAAGCCCGTGTTCCATCAATGTCTTCTTCAGACGACGCACACTCACTCCGGCATCTATGAGAAGTCCGGACTTGCCATCAGAAAGGAAATAACAGTTGCCGCAGCTGCCGCTGGAAAGACTCAGGAACTTCAGCATCACTTCTTCTCCTCCTCGCAATATTTCGAGATCACGCTGTAGGCGTCCCCTACTCCAAGCTCACCGGCGCGCGAAAGGTCAATGCAACCTTTTTCCTTGTCTTTCAGATAGATCAAGACAAGACCTCTATTGTAGTAGGCGTCACCCATGTAAGGATAAATGTTGATCGCCTTCGTGTAGTTGTCCACAGACTCTACGAACTTGGAGGACAGGCAATAAAGGTTGCCAAGGTTGAAATACACATACGGGACTCCCGGAAGGATCCTGTCGGCGGCAAGCATGTCCTCGATGGCCTCTGAATAGTCGTAGGTCCTGCTCACCTGGTCACGCACACGTGCCCTTGTGGTTCCCTTGTCATCCATTGTCAATGTCTGGACGTTGTTCTCGATGGACGAGATGAAGTCGATCATCTCAGCGCGGAGCACTCCCCTGTTCAAATGGTAGAACGCCTTGTAATACTCTGAATATTTTCCCTTGCTGTCTGCGTTCAACGCGGCGTCAAACTGGTTCAAGGCCGAAGTGAACCGCTTGGACTGCACGTCGTAAAGGCCTTTGATGAAAGCCCTGTCAGCGTCCGTAAGGGATTTCGGATCTCCCGCCGCCAGATAGGAATCCCCGTAAAGCGAGGCGTCAATTCCGTGGGCGAACTCAGGCTTCACAAGGGAATCGGAGTTTGACACGACCATCACAATCGGAGAATCAGAGATGAACTTGTCGATCAATGGGTTCTCGTAACGGTGCCTCAGTGCAAAGTTCTGGTTGTCGCGCCGAGTCGCCAGACTGAATTTGTAGAGCGGTTTCAAACGGATGTTGATGTCCCTGTTCTGAAGGAGCTCGTTGTCGAAATCCTTCTTTGCGAAATCGGCGTCCAAGGCGATAAGGGAACTGTACTTCTTAGTCGTGTCGGCAAAAGAGCCCTCATCTGTGGCGTTCTTCGCTCGATACTCCTGTACCTTCTTCTGTGCGATGTCGTAGTCCTGTTTCGAAGACTTTGTCCGGCCGAGCATATTCTTGACGTAGGAGCGGTTCAGGTACGCCTTGGCGAAATCAGGGTACAGTTCGATGGCCTTGTCGTAGTCGTCAAGGGCGTCGAGCCACCTTTCCATCCGGACAAAATAAGAGGCGCGGTTGTAGTAGGCCAGAACGTTCTCCGGATTGATGTTGATGACATGGTCCATGTCCGCGAGAGCCTCCTCCATGTTCCCGACCTGAGCGTTGATGAGACTCCGGTTGTAAAGGGTAAGGGCATTGCCCGGCTCATCCCTCAGCACACGGTTCAAGTCTTTCATCGCGGCGTTGTAGTTGTTCTGGTCGTAGTACATCAAGGCCCTGTTGAAATAGGCGAAAGTGTTGGTCGTGTCAAGGCTGATCGCCTTGTCCATGTCCGAGATGGCATCCTTGTAGTCCTTTCTCAAGGCATAGACACGGCCACGGCGGATGTAACCTTCAGGATCGAACCTGTCCAGCTTGATGGCTCTGTTGTAGTCTTCAAGAGCCTTTGTCGTGTCATTCAGGAAAAGATAGGAAGCTCCTCTGTTCAGGTAGGCGGAAGGGTCTTTCGGATCCTTTCTGATGTAACGGTCAAAATCGTCCACCGCCTTGTCGAACTGCTGGGCGAGAAAGTAAGTCACGCCCCGGCTGAAATAGAGACCGTTAAGGCCAGGCCTAAGTTCCATGGCCTTTTCAAGATCCTTGAGAGCCTCGTCATATTTTCCGAAACGGCTGAGGGTGATGGCCCTGAAATGGTAGCCGTTGGTGAAGACCGGATTGAGGCGCACCGAAGTGTTGAAATCCGCCTGCGCTCCACGCAGGTCGCCGAGATTGTACTTGGCGATCCCTCTATAGAAAAAAGTCCAGCAGTCAGTCGTGTCCAGACGCGCCAGAACATTGAAATGACTGATGGCTTCCGAATATTTTCCGTCCGCAAGGGCAGCGCGGCCTCTGAAATTGAACACATCCTTGTCGTACTGCGCATTGGACACAAAAGAGCAGCACAATAGAACAAACAGAGCCAGCACAGACCTTTTCATACAAATATATTTTACTTTAAGGCTTAAAATTCCTAATTTTGTCGTTTGCAAAGATAAACATTTATCGTGCCTTGAAGACGGTTTTAAGTAAAATTTTCATATTCTTGCTCCTCTCGGTAGCCTCCGGAGAGATTCTCGCCCAGCAAGCGGCCACCCGGATGATACCGTCCGGAGCCAACGCTGAAAAGGTTATCTCGTCCGAAAGTCTCAGGAGGCAGGTAGAGTTCCTGACCGATTCCACGTTCGGGGGACGCGCGACAGGCTCACGGGGCGCTGTCGAAATCGCCCTTTGGATCTCAAGGCGTTATGAGAGTGCGGGACTGCTGCCGTTTGGTGGCACCTGGAGCCGTTCCTTCAAGGTAGACAGCCTCGTCGGACGTAACATCCTTGGTTTCCTGCCGGGGAAAAGGAGTAAGGTTAAAGAGATGTACACGATCGTCTGCGCCCACTACGACAGTCACGGAGTCATCGACGGGAACCTTTACCCAGGGGCTGACAACAACGCTTCCGGGATCGCCGCCATGCTTAGTCTCGCGGAGATGTTCCAGAAGATGAAGCAGCTGGGACGCTCATACGGGAAGAACTTGATCTTCGTGGCGACTGATGCGAAAGAAAGAAACTCAGCCGGGGCCGAGGCATTGATGGAGGACATCAGAAACGGGCGGCTCAAGGATCCTGTGAACGGAGAGACCATCACTCAGGACAAGATTCACTCCACCGTCGTACTGGACATTCTGGGCAGCACGCTCGCCCCGCTTCACAAGGACAGGAGCGACTTCCTGATCATGCTGAGCGGCGGGCAGTACACGTTCGATCTCGCAAGGGCCAACGAGGGGAAGGGACTCGGGCTTGACATCTCCACGAACTACTACGGAAGCAAAGGCTTCACCGAGATGTTCCACAGCAGGTTCGGAGACCAGAAGGTCTTCACTCAGAACGGCCTAACCTGCGTCGTCTTCACCTCCGGCATCACGATGCTGACCAACAAGACCAGCGACACCGCCGACACTCTGGACTACGAAATACTACGCAAAAGAATATTCCTAATCTTCCACTGGTTGGAAAAAATACTCTGACAATGAAAGAATTCTGGTCAATGATCAAGCGCTATGTCGCTCCTTTCAAGAAATATCTCGCCGGCTCGGTCGTGCTGAACATCCTGTCGGCGGTGTTCAACATCTTCTCGTTTGCGATCATCGTGCCTATCCTGCGCATCCTGTTCAAGATCAACGAGACGGTATATTCATTCACCCCGTGGGACGAGGTGTGGCGGATGCCGTTCAAGGATCTCGGAGACGCGTTCATGTCGAACGTCTATTGGACGCTGGAGCAGCAGATCGAATCCGTCGGGGCATCCACGGTGCTGCTGTACCTGTGCATATTTCTTGTCGTGATGACAGCGCTCAAGACAGCCTGCTATTTCGGCTCGTCAGCTGTCATGGTACCGATCAGGACGGGCGTCGTGAAGAACATCAGGATGGACATATACAACAAGATACTGGCGCTTCCGCTTGGCTTTTTCTCTGAGGAAAAGAAAGGCGACATCATCGCAAGGATGAGCGGAGACGTGCAGGAGGTCGAGAACTCGATCACTGGATCCATTGAGATGCTGATCAAGAATCCGATCCTCATACTGTTCTATTTCGCCGCGCTTCTTGTCATCAGTTGGCAGATGACGGCGTTCACGATCTTGTTCGCCCCGCTGATGATGTGGGTGATGGGAGTCGTGGGCAAGAACCTGAAGAGGAAATCACTTGAGGTACAGCAACTTTGGAGTGACGTCATGGCACAGGTGGAAGAAACCCTCGGAGGACTCCGCATCATCAAGGCGTTCATCGCCGAGAAGAAGATGTCCGACAGGTTCGACAACGTCACCGAGGCCATGAGAAGAAAGAACAACAAGGTGACCATCCGCCAGTCACTCGCCCACCCTATGAGCGAATTCCTCGGAACGGTTCTGATCATGATAGTGCTTTGGTTCGGCGGCGCTCTGATTCTCGGAGGCAAGTCGACCATCGACGCACCTATATTCATTTACTACATGGTGATCCTCTACAGCATCATCAATCCGATCAAGGATTTCGCCAAGGCCGGGTACGCCATCCCGAAGGGTATGGCCTCGATGGAGAGAATCAACAAGATTCTGGACGCGGAGAACGACATCGTCGAGCCTGGACAGCCGAAGGCTCTGAACGGATTCAATGACAAACTGTCATTCAACCATGTGAACTTCCGTTATCCGGACGGGCACAGGATGATTCTGGATGACGTGAGTCTGGAGATTCCAAAAGGAAAGACAGTGGCGATCGTAGGTGCGTCGGGAGCCGGAAAGTCCACTCTTGTGGACCTGATCCCAAGATTCTACGACCCGACAGGAGGTTCGATAACGATTGACGGAACAGACATCAAGGATGTCAGGATCTCGGATCTGCGAAGCCTGATCGGCAATGTAAACCAGGAATCAATTCTGTTCAACGACACAATTTTCAACAACATAGCCTTCGGAGTGGAGAACGCCACAATGGAAAGCGTGATTGAGGCCGCGAAGATCGCCAACGCCCATGACTTCATCATGGAGAAAGAAGGCGGCTACAACTTCAACATAGGAGACCGCGGCGTGAAACTGTCAGGAGGCCAAAGACAGAGGATCAGCATTGCGAGGGCAATTCTGAAAAACCCTCCTATCCTCATCCTTGACGAGGCGACGGCCTCCCTTGACACCGAATCCGAAAAGATCGTGCAGGAGGCTCTTGACCGGTTGATGTCCAGCAGGACCACAATAGCGATCGCGCACAGACTCTCGACAATCCGCAACGCTGACGAGATCATCGTCATGGATGAGGGACACATCGTGGAGCGAGGCAAGCACGAGCAGCTCTTGGAACTGAACGGCTACTACCGCAAACTCAATGATATGCAGGCGCTTTAGCCTTTATGAATATATTCATGGATCATCATGGGAAACGTTGTCAAACAGATTAGGGTGCCCCTTATCGAGGGACTCGAAACAATGAATTTGCAGGAATTGGACCTTGCGATGGAAAAGGGGGCTTCAAAGTTTGCTGTCTGCGAGCAGAACTGGCCTAAAGACGCGCCTTACGCGCCCGACTGCAACGGCTCCATCGCCCGCACAAGAACCCACTTGGCCGTCATGTTCCACGTCAGGGGGCTTGATCTCCGCGCCACGGTGATGGAGGATAACGGGAACAGTTGGGAGGACAGCTGCTGCGAGTTCTTCATAACCGATCCGTACGACGGTACCTACTACAACTTCGAGTTGACCTGCGTCGGCACCCTCCTGGCGGCCAAAAGGACAAGCAGGATCAACAAGACGATGCTTTCGCCAGCGCTTCTGTCCAGCGTGATAAGGCACTGCTCGCTTGACAGGAAGGAAGTTACGATAAAAGACAGAATCTTCAGCTGGACCGTGGCGATGCTGATTCCTTTCGAGCTGATCGGCTTGGACAAGGACAATCTTCCTGTCAGTCTTAGGGGCAATTTCTACAAATGCGGAGACCTCACGGAGCATCCCCACTTCCTGAGCTGGAATCCCATAAAGACCCCGAAGCCTGACTTCCACAGGCCGGAATTCTTCGGCGAGATCATTTTAAGATAAGTCACACACACATGATGAAGAAAAGGAATATCCTCGCACTATCTATATTCATTCTCTATCTGGGCGCCGTGGTGTACTGCTGCTTCGGGCATTTCAGCCAGTTGCCAGACATGGGGGTGGACACTCTGTTCGGAATCCCGACGGACAAGATTGTGCATTTCCTTATGTTCTTCCCGTTTCCGATACTTTGTTTCTTAGCGTTCACGGGACGTACACGCAGACCATTGCATACGGTTCTCTCTGTCGGGTGCGTCTTTCTGACCGGCTGTCTGATCGCCGCCGCGACAGAGATCGGGCAGTCTTTTACTGACTACAGAAGCGGTGACATACTTGATTTCGCGGCAGACACGACCGCGCTTGCGATCTCATCGATCATCGTGATGATCATTGATCTGCACATAATAAAAAAACACAATAAACCGATATGTTCAAAAGAGTCATAGCTGTCGTCTCACTGATCAGCGCCTTTTCCGCCGGCATGGACGCACAGTCCGTCAAAGATTTCAAGGATGCGGTAGATTCACTTCAGGCATGGCTTCCGGAAAGGACAAATGTTGTCTCACAGGTTAAAGCCACCAAGGTCATTAGAAGAGGCTACGGGCTGGATTTCTATTTCACCCCGTCTATGGGTGATTTTCCGTGGAGAGCCGAAGACGTCAAATGGCTGAGGGAAACGCTGAAAGACCTGATGCCGGAGTCATGCTCCGACTATCACATCGGAAATCTGTTCGTAGGAAAGAACAAATTGGAGTCTTATGTCGTGCCTGAAGTGGGCAACGACGGGAAACCGATAGAGAACAGATTCAGGACAAAGGACTTTCGCAACGTCCATCCGTTTGTCACAAGGGTTGATGAGCAAGACTTCGTGAAAGGGCTCACCGGGCGCAACATCGCCCTTTGGCAGAGTCACGGAAGGTACTTCGAGGAGAAGACCGACCGGTGGGAATGGCAGAGGGCGCCGGTGTTCCAGACAGTGGAGGACATGTACACGCAGAGCTATGTGCTTCCATTCCTGATCCCGATGCTGGAGAACGCTGGAGCCTATGTCATGACTCCGCGCGAGAGAGACCCGCAAACCCATGAAGTGATAGCGGACAATGACCCGGCCTTTGAAGAAGGCAGAGGCGAAGGGGTTAGGCTCGAGGGAAGATATTCAGAGACAGGGACTTGGTCAGACGCAGGGGTCGGGTTCGCCGATGCGAAGGCGACATATTCAGGAATTGAGAATCCGTTCCTCATGGGCACTGCGCGCCAGGCAGAATGCGCGGAGCACAGGAGGGACAAGGCCGCCGAGGCGCGCTGGACACCGGACATTCCCGAGCGGGGGGAATATTCAGTTTACATTTCCTATAAGACACTTCCGCACAGCACACCGTGCGCCCACTACACTGTCAGGCATCTTGGCGGCGAGAGCGAGTTCATCATCAACCAGAAAATGGGCGGGGGCACGTGGATTTATCTTGGCACGTTTGAGTTCGGAGAAGGCACGGACGGGTGCGTCATCCTTGACAACCGTGTGCCGGAAGGCTACAATGTCGCCGGAAACGCTGTCATCACCGCTGACGCGGTACGCTTCGGAGGTGGAATGGGAAAGATTGCCCGAGGCCGCAAGGATCTGCCTGTCAATGAATATACCACCTCAGGCATGCCTTCTTTCACAGAAGGGGCGTTCTACTGGATGCAGTGGGCTGGAGCGGACTCGACGATATTAAGAAAATATGAAGACGACTACACCTCCGACTACGGCAACCGTGGCGCTTGGGTCGGTTGGATGTCCGGCGGCTCAAGGGCAAATCCTGACACAGAGGGGCTTAACATTCCGATAGACCTTTCATTCGCATTCCACACGGATGCGGGAACCACACCCAATGATTCCATCATCGGTACCCTGTCCATCTACACTCTCCTTTGCGACGGCAGCGACAAGTTCGCCAACGGCGAGGACAGACTCCAGCAGAGGATGTACGCGGATTTCGTGCAGACGGAGATCGTGAACGACATACGCAAGGGATTCAACGCTGAGTGGAGCCGGAGAGGTCTTTGGGACCGTTCCTACAGCGAATCCCGCACAGCGACCGTTCCGGCCATGCTCCTCGAGCTTCTTTCGCATCAGAATTTCGCGGACATGAAGTTCGGGCTCGACCCTTCTTTCCGGTTCACAGTCAGCAGGGCTGTTTACAAGGGAATGCTCAAATACCTGAGCGCCCGCTATGGCTGCGACTATGTCGTACAGCCGCTTCCTGTCAATTCCTTCGCCACATCATTCAATGATTCAGAGTCCGTGAGACTCAGTTGGAAAGCCACGACGGACAGTCTTGAGGTCACAGCCAGACCCACCGGCTACCTGCTTCAGACGAGAATTGACGACGGCGTCTTTGACTCGGGACGCGTGCTTGGCAATGTCATTGAAGATGGAGACGAATTCTCAACCGAAGTCTCCATAGCTCCCGGTCACATCTACAGCTACAGGATCATAGCCTTCAACGAAGGCGGAAAGAGTTTTCCTTCCGAGACTCTCAGCGTAGGGGTACCGGAATCCGACTGCGGCAAAAGTGTTCTGGTGGTCAACAACTTCACCAGGATTTCGGCTCCAGCATGGTTCGATTCTCCTGAATATGCCGGATTCATGGCCGACATTGACGCCGGCGTACCTTACGTAAGGGAAATCAATTTCATCGGCGAGCAGTACCAGTTCCGTCGCGAACTGCCTTGGATGGATGATGACAATCCTGGTTTCGGAGCCTCATGGACAGACGAGGCCGGAAAAGTCTTTGCCGGAAACACGTTTGACTACTGCGGAATACACGGCAAAGCCTTGATGTCGGCAGGTTATGCGTTCCACTCGTCAAGTGTGGCGGCATTCTCCTCCGACAGAGCCTTAGCCAGGAAAGACCTTGCGGTTGATCTCATCTGCGGAAAGCAGATCACAACCACTGTCGGCGCCGGCAAGGTGCCGGACAGATTCCAAGTGTTCCCTGCCGACCTGCAGCAGGCCATCAAGCGCTACACGGAGGATGGCGGAAACATGATAGTCTCCGGAGCGAACATCGGCACAGATGTCTGGGACGGAATCTACCCGGTCCGCAAGGACAGCACATACTCGGTTTCGACAAAGGAATTCGTCGAGAAAACCCTCGGATACAGGTGGATGACAAACTTCGCAAGCCGCAGTGCGACGGTGAAAGCGAAGAGCAACTCGGCGATGGTCCTGAGTGAATCCGAGATTCAGTTCAACAAGGAACGTAATCCTCGAATTTACTGCGTGGAGACTCCGGATGGGATCGTCCCGTCATGCGACAGAGCCCAATCATTCCTTCGCTACACAGACACGAACATCTCGGCCGGAACCTGCTTCGAGGGGAATGGCTACAGAACAGTCTGCATAGGATTCCCTATCGAGGTGATCAGCTGGGAAAGCCAGATCGAAGCCTTGATCAAAGACATCATGAAGTTTCTTGACAAATAATCAATTATGACTCCAAGAGAATCAGAATTCATTGAACTCCTGCACAAGGAAGTCAAGCCGGCCTTAGGCTGCACCGAACCGATCGCTGTCGCATTGGCCGCAGCCAAAGCGGCAGAAATCCTGAAAACTGTTGTCCATGAACTCTCTGAATATGAACTTGACGTGGATGTCAGCGGGAATATTCTCAAGAACGGCATGGGGGTAGGAATCCCAGGGACAGGGATGGTCGGACTTCACATAGCCTCTGCGCTCGGGGCTGTCTGCGGAAAGAGCAAGTACGGCCTTGAGGTTCTCAAAGACTTGACAGACAATGACGTGGACTCAGCCAAAGCACTGGTGGAGGCGCACAAGGTGAGCATCAAGGTCGCCGACAGCCCAAAGACCCTCTATGTCAAGGTCACAGTCAAATCCGCCAATCGCAAGGCCTGGGCGGTCATAGAGGACGATCACGACAGAATTGTGGAGACAGGACTCGACTCCTCAGTCTCGGACTTCAGGAAAGGCGGCGACGGAGAATCCTCACTTGTAAAGGGAGTTCTGGATTACAACCTGACTGTCAGGGAGATATATTCTTTCGCCCTAAACGCGGATTTCGAAGACATCAAATTCATTCTGGCTGATCGGGATCTGAATCTCGCTCTCGCCCAGGAAGGTCTGAAAGGCGACTACGGACTTGGGGTCGGCAAAGCCATCAGAGAGAACCAGCAGGAAGTCTTCGGGGACGATTTCATAAGTTTGGCCATGGGCTTGACAGCGGCGGCGTCGGATGCCCGGATGGCCGGCTGCAAACTCCCGGCGATGAGCAACTCCGGCAGCGGCAACCAAGGAATCACCGTGAGCATGCCTGTGATAGCGTACGCCCTTAAATATGATGTGGACGACGAGCGTCTGGCCAGAGCGCTGATCCTAAGCAATCTTGTCGCCATCCACATTAAAGGCTACCTCGGAAAGTTGTCTGCCCTGTGCGGCTGTGTGATCGCCTCGACCGGATCAGCCTGCGGAATCGTGTATCTCAGAGATGGAAACTACGGTCAAGTCTGCGCCGCGATCAAGAATATGATCGGAAACATCACCGGAATGGTCTGCGACGGAGCCAAGGTCGGATGCGCCTTGAAAGTTGCCTCAGGTGTGGCATGTGCGGTTCAGTCCTGCGTACTCGCACTCAGAGACACGTGCATCAGTGATACCGACGGAATCATCGACAAGGACATCGAGAAGACAATCCGGAATCTCGGCAGGATCGGCTCGCTTGGCATGCAATCCACCGATCACCTCATCCAGCAGATCATGCTCGGCAAAGAGTAGTTTAAGAATAAATCAAGCAGCGGGGCTACATATAACATAATCCCGACACATTGGAATCTTGCACGGGCATATTCAAAAAAAATGAATATGCCCGATAATATTTGTATGGGGAAGGTTGTGAAGGCTCTTCGATGGTGACGGTTGTGAAGAGCGGGCATATTCATAAATAATTTATGTATTTTTTGAATAGATTATTGTTTTTCATAAAATAATTAATATATTTGCAAAGAAGCGGCTCGGAAAGGACTCCGGCCGCCTAACTAAAAACTAATAGATATGATTACCTGGTGGACATCACTTAGTACGGCAATGCAGGTTCTTTGGGCCGTCACACTCTCGGCATCGCTGATTTTCGTCATTCAGACAGTCTTGACATTTTTGGGATTGGGAGATCACGACACTGATTTTGATTTGGACACATCAGACGGGTCTTTTGACACTGATCCTTCGATGAACCTTCTGACGTTCAGGAATCTGGTCAATTTCTGCCTCGGATTCGGATGGACGGCCGTGCTGATGCACGACAAGATCCAGTCCAACGCGCTGCTGATCATTGTCTCGGTCATCGTGGGCGTGCTTCTGGTCGCGGTCGTGATGTGGATATTCAAATGGCTCAGCGGGATGCAGCAGACTGGCAACATCGATGTGCACAAGTCAGCGGTCGGATGCGAGGGAAAGGTTTACCTCACGATCCCGGGCGGGCGCAAGGGCGAAGGCAAGGTCCAGATCTCCATCAACAACGCCGTCAGGGAATATGACGCGATCACAGACGGTGAGACAATCCCTACCGGCACGGCGATTAAGGTCACGGATGTCATCAACGACTACACCATGCTGGTGGAGGAAATGACCCCGACAATCATCTGACCGGACGTGCCACCATCTCTAAACATTCTAACCTGATCAAACATATTAAAGGAATATTATAAACCCATTAAAGATTTTGAATATGGAACTATCTCTGATCCTTATCATCGTCGCAGTCATATTCGTGACATTCTCGGCGATCCTCAGGCGCTACCGGCGCTGCCCTTCCGACAAGGTGATGGTCATCTACGGTAAGACAGGCAAGAACAAGAGCGGTTCGATCTCATCGGCCCGTTGCATCCACGGAGGAGCCGCCTTCGTGTGGCCTGTGTTCCAGGACTATGCGTTCCTCGACCTCAAGCCAATTTCCATCGAGTGCAACCTGACGAACGCGCTTTCCAAGCAGAACATCCGTGTCGATGTGCCTTGCCGCTTCACGGTCGGCATCTCCACCGAACCGGACAGCATGACAAACGCGGCCGAGAGGCTTCTCGGACTCTCCATCGACAACATCCAGAACATCGCGACCGACATCCTGTTCGGACAGCTTCGTCTGGTCATCGCCACGATGGACATAGAGGAGATCAACTCCGACCGTGACAAATTCCTTGTGGCTGTCAGCCAGAACGTCGAGGCCGAGCTCCGCAAGATCGGTCTAAAGCTCATCAACGTGAACGTGACTGACATCCGTGACGAGTCCGGCTACATCGAGGCTCTCGGTAAGGAAGCCGCCGCGAAGGCCATCAACGACGCCAAGAAGAGCGTGGCCGAGCAGAACCGGTACGGTGAGATCGGTAAGGCCGAGGCCGACAGGGACAAGGACATCAGAATCGCTGAGACCCAGAGGGATACCCGTATCAAGACCGCAGCCGCCAACGCCCTTGCGGTGCAGGGAGAGAACACCTCGAAGATCGACATCGCAAACTCCGACGCCCAACGTCGTGAGAAAGAGGCCGAGGCTGCCCGTATAGCAGTAGCCGCTGAAAAAGTTCAGGCCGCAAAGGCCCTTCAGGAGGCCTACCAGAGTGAGCGTGACGCTGAGCTTGCACGTGCCGAGAGAGAAAGGGCCACACAGCAGGCCAACATTGTCGTTCCGGCACAAATCGACAAGGAGAAGCTCATCATCGAGGCTGAGGCAGAGGCAGAGAAGGTACGCAGGATGGCGAAGGGAGAGGCCGACGCCATATTCGCAAAGATGGATGCTCAGGCCCGTGGTACCCTTGAGATCCTGTCAAAGCAGGCCGAGGGTTTCAACGAGATGGTGCGCGCCGCCGCGGGAGATCCTCAGAAGGCCGTGCTTATGCTCATCGCCGACAAACTCCCAGAACTCGTCAAGACTCAGGTCGAGGCTGTCAAGGGCATAAAGATCGACAAGGTGACAGTTTGGGACGGCAATGGTGAAGGCAAGAACGGCAAGACATCAACCGCGAATTTCATCTCCGGACTGATGGGTTCCGTACCTCCGCTCCAGGATCTGTTCAACATGGCCGGAATGAATCTTCCTGAATATCTCAAAGGCAAGGAAGCCAAGCCGGAAGAGCAGGCCCAGGAAGAAACCGTTGAAAAATAATCGTTATGCCGATAGTAGTAAATGTCGACGTGATGCTGGCCAGGCGGAAGATGACTTCCGCCGAACTGGCCGAGAAGATCGGGCTTTCGGCGGTGAACCTGTCTATTCTGAAGACCGGCAAGGCCAAGGGTGTCCGGTTCAGCACACTCGACGCGATCTGCAAGGCATTGGATTGTCAGCCTGGAGACTTGCTGGAGTTCAGGGAAGCCACCGAGTGGACACCCACGCTCTTGCCAGAAAACGAAAAGTGATAGTTTTTCGATAAAGTAAACAGTTATCTTTCTAGGGACGGCTTACGGGCCGTTCCTTTTCGTTATATTTGCACAACGAACCTTGGGGCAGTAAAGCACTCAGCCTATTTATGGTTTGCAGACATATTCATAGATTGAAAACTAAAAACAGATCAATATGAAGAGGACAATTATTCTTGCGGCCGTCATAACGGCGGCTGTCTGCGTCGGAACGGATGCTTCCGCGCAGAGAAAGGCGAAGAAAAGCCAGTTGGTTCTCGACGGGACGGTGGTCAATGTCAATCCGTTGGCAAGGACATCACCAGTCGAGGAAAAGCTGAAGGCCAAAAGCACTCCGGGGATTGAATATGCTCCCACAAAGACCGTTTATCTCTATCCAAAGGGACAGGGAGTGGATCAGGGAATAGTCGAGAACGGGGAGGCTGTGACCCAGGGGCCGCTTGTGTCAAACGGGCTCGAAGGTCCGGAAAATGCAGGTGGCTGGGGATTCATCTCCAATGTGACAGACAGCGCGCGTATCGACATATTCATGCCTGAAAAGCCGAACGGGCAGATGGTCATCGCCTGTCCAGGCGGCGGATACTCCGGAATTTCCACTTGGAACGAAGGAACTTATGCAGCAAAATGGTTGAATGACAGAGGTATAGCTTGCGCCGTGCTTAAATACCGCCTGCCAAACGGACACCGCCAGGTTCCGCTTCAGGACGTGCAAAACGCTTTCCGCTACTGCCGGCACCACTCACAGGACTGGGGCATCAAGCAGATCGGAGTGATGGGATTCTCTGCTGGAGGGCACCTTGCAAGCACGGCTGAAACCATGTACGTGGACTCCACGACAAGGCCTGACTTCGCGGTTCTCATCTACCCGGTCATCCTTATGGACGAGAACGCCACCCATAAAGGCTCAGTGGACAACCTTCTCGGGAGCGAGGACTCATGGACATCCAGAGAGGACAAGCCGTTCGAGGATTGGTACAACGGGTTGAATGAATATGACGGGCTGAAAAGGATGTACACCACCTACCGTGATGTCACTCCAACCACTCCCCCGACATTCATCGGTGTGAGCACCTACGACAAGACTGTTCCGGTTGTCAGTTCAGTGAAGTTCTACCAGGCTCTCGTCAAGAACAAGGTTCCGGCCGAGTTCCACGTCTATCCTCAAGGAGGCCACGGATGGGGATTCACGGATCTGAGCATCGGCCTTGACCCTAAAGTATGCAAGGACAACCTCGGCTCATGCAGGCCGGAGTTCTCCGCGTCTTTGGAAAGATGGCTCGGACAGCAGCTGGAAAGTGTGAACGGCAAGAAAGAGTTGCCGAAAGTCGCCCGGGAGCAGTTCACCCGAAAGCCGGACAAGGTTGTCTATCTCTATCCGGAAGGGCAGAATGTTAATAAGGGAATCGAAGGCATCACGCTCGGTCCTGGCGAGAGCAACGGCTGCACAAAGAAAGAGGAACTGACAAAGGAGATGAATCTGAAGTTCACTGGAGACAGCGCGAGGTTCGAGCTATATCTGGCGAAGAATCCTAACGGGAAGATGGTCATCATCTGTCCGGGTGGAGCCTATTGGTTCACGGCTTATGTGCATGAAGGTCAATACGCAGCTGAATGGCTCAACAGCCAAGGAATCAGCGCTGCCGTCCTGAAATACCGTCTGCCGTACGGTCACTGGAACGTGCCTCTGAACGATGTGCAGAACGTGTTCCGTTACTGCCGTCATTACGCTCCAGAGTGGGGTGTGAAACAGATCGGTGTGATGGGATTCTCGGCCGGAGGACATCTTGCGGCGACAGCATCCACACAGTACATAGATGCCGAGACAAGGCCTGATTTCTCCATCCTTGTCTATCCCGTCATCTCGTCTGAAAAGGGAGTCTGGCACGAGGGCAGCTTCAACAATCTTATCGGTACGGAGAAAGGCTGGTACAACAGAAAGGGCAAGGACTTCGAGACGTGGGACGAGGGCAAGAGGAAGTACGAGGCCCTCAAGGAAAGATATTCATTGGACAAGCAGGTCAGCACAGACACGCCGAAGACATTCATCATATTCAGTTCCAATGACTATGGTGTTCCGCCGGAGAACGAGGTGCGCTACTTCAACGCCCTCGTGAAGAACGGAGTGCCTTGCGAGATGCACGCCTTCCCTGGCGGTGGCCACGGCTACGGTTTCAGCAACGTCAAGTACGGTAGCGACGCTATTCAGGAATATAGAAACGACTTCCTCGCCTCTATGGCACGCTTCCTCAGGGAGCT
>DJRG01000094.1:3535-4875 GCA_002438845.1 Bacteroidales bacterium UBA6366 | reverse complement strand
GGCGACAACATGTACAACTCCAACTGGGGCTACTACAATGGCAAGGTGCGCAACGCCCGTGTCCGCAAGACCCACGAGCCTATAGCGATACTCAAGTACGACTTCACTCCTGAGTCCCAGAAGTTCTCTGCCTCCGCCACAGTGCTTTACAGGTTCGGAAAGAACGGCTACACGGCTCTCGACTGGTACGATGCCCCGGACCCACGCCCAGATTACTACAGGAATCTCCCGAGCTATTTCTACATGGAGAACACTGACTACAACCGTCGGAACTTCGCGAAATACGCCTGGGCCAAGGAGGCCTGGGAGTCGGACAACCCTTCGACCACCCATCTCAATTGGGACCGTCTCTATGCCGTCAACTCCCTCAACGCCACGGATGCGGGCAACCGCTCCAAGTACGTGATCGAAGAGAGGCGTGTGGACCAAAACGACCTCAACTTTGCCCTCAACGGCAAGTGGAATCCGGTCAAGTTCTTGACAATCAACGGTGGACTCTCCTACAAATGGAACCGCACGGAGTACTACAAGGTTCTGGACGACCTCCTCGGTGGAGACTACTACGTCAACATCGACCAGTTCGCGGAAAGGGATTTCGCCGCCTATCCGACCATGATTCAGAATGATCTCGACTATTTCATTAAGAACGGAGCCGCCCAGACCCTCAAGGAAGGCGACAAGTACGGCTACGACTACTACGCCCATGTCCGCAGGGCGGAAGCCTGGGCCTCAGGACGTTTCACGTTCGGTGGGCTGGAGGCTACCGTAGCAGGAAGGTTGGGATATTCAAAATTCTGGAGGGAAGGTCTTTTGAGAAAGGGCCTTTTCCCGGGCCTTGACGAGAACGGCAATCCGTTTACCTACAATGGAAATGTCATCACGAAGTACGACCAGATCGACGGCCGTCCGATCACCTCGAAGGGCGAGTCCGACAAGAAAGACTTCCTTACGGGCTCCGGCAAGATCAATCTCAGCTATTTCATCCGCGGTGGCCACAGGATCTACGCCGACGCCGCCTACATCACCGAGGCTCCGACCTTCAATCAGGCGTTCATCTCCCCAAGGACGAGGAACACCATCATGCCTGACCTCAAGACAATCAAGACCTTGACTGCGGACATCAACTACGCCTACCGCAACTCCGGCTACGATTTCCGCGTCACCGGATTCTACACTTCCATCAAGGACCAGACCGACGTGATGAGCTTCTACGATGACTCGCAGAACTCGTTCACCAACTTCGCGATGTCCGGAATAGACGAGCGTCACATCGGAGTCGAGCTCGGCTTCAAGGTGCCGACTCCTGTCCCGAACCTTTCCGTTCAGGGAGTCCTCTCCTA
>DJRG01000094.1:0-3454 GCA_002438845.1 Bacteroidales bacterium UBA6366 | reverse complement strand
GCTGAATATGTCGCCGGAACCTACGGTGTGACGATTCCTTACTGGCAGAGCCACCCGACCGCTGACGGCAAGACCGTGCGGCACTATGTGCCGAGTACTCCGCAGCTTGCGACCAGCCTCGGTCTGGCGTGGAACAAGAACTACTGGTTCATCGACGCCGATGTGGACTTCTTCGGGAACTCCTATCTGGACATGAACCCTCTCTACAGGACGGACATGGCCACCGCCGGCCCTGACGGTACTGTCACGGCGCAGGAGATTGAATATATGGCCGCCCAGGAGAAGTTCAAGAACTTCATGCTTGTGAACGCCAGCGTCGGCAAGTCCTGGTATATTCAGAGAAAGTACCAGCTCGGCTTCTCGCTTCAGGTCAAGAACCTCCTGAACAACAAGGACGTGCGCACCGGAGGCTACGAGCAGACCCGTCTTGTGGACAACACCGTCAGCAAGGAGAGATTCTACAGGTTCGATTCCAAGTACTTCTACATGAGCGGAATCAACTACATGTTGAACATTTATTTCAGATTCTAAGGTATGAAAAGAATATATTTTGCGCTGATCGCCGCCATATTCGCTCTCGCTTCCTGCGAGGAGTGGGATCAGGTCTTCACCACGGATTACGGCAAGGCAGATGTCTATGAGCCGGTGACGATGAAAACCAACACGACCATCGCCCAGCTTAAGGCTTTGTACAAGACCTCACCTGTCAAGATCGACAAGGATATCGTTATCGGCGGGCAGGTCGTCTCTGATGACCGAAGCGGCAACATCTACAAGAGCCTTTACATTCAGGACGACACAGGTGGAATCGAGCTGAAGCTCGGCAAGAACGCCCTTTACAACGACTACAAGCTCGGCCAGTGGGTTTATGTAAAGTGCAGCGGCCTCACGCTCGGTGCCTACAATGGAATGATCCAACTGGGCTACGCCGATCCTACCGGTGAATATGAAACCTCCTACATCGAGGTCCAGTATCTGATTGACACTCACATATTCAGAGGGAAAATGGACACTCCGCTCCAGCCGAAGAAGGTCGCCGCCGCCGATCTTCTGAAGGAGGAGAATCTTGGATGCTACGTCGAGCTTGACGGCCTGACCTACGGCAACGAGATCTTCTGCCTTGTCTATGTGGATCAGTACAAGAACAAGAAGGACAACGACAACAGAATTTTCTTCTCTGACAAGTCTTGGGGCGTCACGACCTGGGCCATGTCCAAAGAGGGATTCAAGAATTACCTGAATTCCGGTGTGTTTGATTCCGGTGCCACAAACACAGGCAGGAGGGTGCCTGATCTCAAGCAGACATTGCTGAACAATGCGACCGCATATTCAGTGAGCCAGTATTTCAAGATGGGCGGCAAGGATGTTCAGATCCGCACCAGCGGCTACTCCCGCTTCGCCGACACCCAGATCGACCCGGCCATCCTCGCCGGAGCCAAGATCAACGTCAAAGGCATCCTCACCATCTATCAAGGCAATGCCCAGTTCACCCTCATCGACCTTGACGGGGTGGAAAAGGCACAGTAATATTGTTCCGGTCATAAATAACCTCCGTGCGGAAAAAGACTGCGCGGAGGTATTCTTTATAATGGAGTATGAATATCAAATGTCAGTGAGGGTTAAGGCTTTGTTCCTTGTGGAAAAAGCATTATCTTTGGGATTGGACATTAATGTTAAGGGCTATGGAGGAGAAGAGAATAAAGTATCCTATCGGGATACAAACTTTTGGGAAGATTGTCGAAGGGGGGTATCTCTACATCGACAAGACTGGTTTTGTGCATGATTTGGCGGAGACATATAAGTACGTGTTCCTGAGCCGCCCGCGCCGGTTCGGCAAATCCTTGTTGTCCTCTACATTCCATTGCTACTTTGAAGGAAGAAAAGAACTTTTCGAGGGGCTCAAGGCGGGAAAGTTGAAAAAGGAGTGGAAGCGGCACCCGGTCTTTCATTTCGACATGTCCACAGCCAAACACGTGAACGAGGAGCAACTGCTGCGCCAACTTGATTATAAACTATCTGAATATGAGGGCGTTTATGGTAAGAATCAAAATGTTGACAAAATAGATGTCAACGCAAGGTTGGAGTTTCTGGTAAAAGAGGCATACGCCCGGACCGGAGAACCAGCGGTACTGATCATTGATGAATATGACGCTCCGCTTCTGGATGTGATGAACGACAAGGTCAGGCTTCCGTCCCTAAGGCAGATAATGAGGAACTTCTACAGCCCGATAAAGAGTCTTGACCCTTATCTGCGGTTCGTCTTCATCACAGGAATCAACAAGTTTGCACAGCTCAGCATATTCAGTGAACTTAACAATCTTCATAATATTTCGATGATGCCGGAATATTCTGCGGTATGTGGAATATCACAGGCTGAATTGGAGAGTTGTATGCAGGATGCTGTGGCGGCATTGGCGGACAAGCAGAAAGTCTCATACAATGAGGCTTTGGCATTGCTTAAGGATAACTATGACGGTTACCATTTCTGCGATGAGTCTGAGGATATTTATAACCCTTTCAGCTTACTTAATGCGCTGAGTGACCGCCGTTTCGGTAGCTACTGGTTTGACTCCGGCACCCCGACCTACCTTGTCGAGAGGCTGAGGCGCAATCCGATAGACGAGACCACTTTGGACAACATTCCGCTCGTCCCCCAGTCTGACTTCGACGTGTCCCCGGAGCTTTCCGACAATTCCCTGCCGATGCTCTACCAGACGGGCTACCTGACCATCAAGTCCTACGATGAGCGGATGCAGCTCTATACCCTCGGCTACCCGAACAGGGAAGTCAAGATCGGCTTCACCCGAGGACTTCTCGGTGAATATCCGAGCAAGGCCGGAACGGCATCCGGATTTGTGGCGCATTTCTATGCCGCCATGGATTCGCAGGACATAGACCTTGCGATGGAGAAACTTCAAGCTTATTTAGCAGGCATTCCGAACGATCTTGAGAACAAGACCGAAAAGCATTATCAGACAATCATCTATCTGATTTTCTCATTGTTGGGATTCTACATCCGAACCGAGGTCAAATCCGCCATTGGACGTGCCGATGCCGTCTGCCACACAGACAACAGCATCTATGTCTTCGAGTTCAAGGTTGACGGCTCCGCCGAAGACGCATTGAGGCAGATAGACGAAAAAGGCTACATGCTTCCTTACAAGTTAGAGGAAGGCAAGAACCTTGTCAAAGTCGGAGTAAACATCTCCTCCCAGACACGCACCGTTGAAAAATGGGTTGTGGGATAAAGGGCATCCCTGAATCGGATATTTCCGCTGATTTGATGGAATATAATGAATATTAATATATTAAAGTTTAAATTACACTAAGATGAAAAAAACAGTCTTAGCAATTGGAGCGATCGCTATGATGGCAGCCTGCACACAGACAAAGAGTAATCCGTTCCTTGAGGAATGGGACACACCTTACGGAATTCCGCCGTTCGAGAAGATTC
>DJRG01000059.1 GCA_002438845.1 Bacteroidales bacterium UBA6366 | reverse complement strand
ACCATTCTCAGGGAAGGTCACCATAATCGAATTGATCGCTTGTAATTTCGGTAAAACACTTTTTATAAAAAGCAATTATCGGGACAGAATGCTTTTTGTAAAAAGCATTCTGTTATATTTGCAAGAAATATAGGAATATATGGAGACTCTTTTCGCCAAACATGACAAATACCTACTCAGAACACCAATGAAGATCATCCGTTCAATGATGCAGCGGATTAACTGGGATTCAAGACTAATCTCAATCAAAGGGCCTAAGGGTGTTGGAAAATCGACACTGATGAAGCAACATATAAAACTGAATTACAAAGATGGCTCCAGAGAAGCTCTGTACTGCTCGATGGATTCGATGTATTTTTCAACCCATTCGCTGCTTGACCTTGCAGACACCTTTGTAAAATATGGCGGTAAGCGGCTGTATGTCGATGAGGTCCATAAATATCCATTTTGGAGCAGGGAAATCAAGGAAATCTATGACCTTTATCCTGAACTGAAAGTCGTGATCAGCGGTTCATCACTTCTCAAGATTCAGAGCGGGGACTCCGATCTGTCTAGAAGGTGCGTGCCTTACGAGATGCCAGGGTTGTCGTTCCGAGAGTTTCTGAAGTTCGATAGTGGCATTGACATTCCGGTTTCAACTTTGGAGTCAATCCTTAATGACTCATGGAGAGTCTGCGATGAAGTCTGCCGGATGTGCCGTCCCCTTGAAAAATTCACAGAGTACCTTAAACATGGGTACTACCCATTCTATTACGAAAACCCTGCTGATTATGCAACATTGGTGGAAAATGTAGCGAATTACATCATCGATTCCGAACTGACGCAAGAAAGGAATGTCGATGTCGCCAACACAAGGAAGATCAAGGCTTTGCTGTACGTGTTGGCCAACAACCTCCCTTTTCAGGTGAGTATTGCCAGCCTTTCAAAAAGCATTGGGTTGGAGAGGAATACCGTGTTGGCCTATCTGAAGTATCTCGATGAGGCCAAACTGATTAAACTTCTGTATTCGGATATTCTTTCCGTGAAGAAAATGCAGAAACCTGACAAAATATTTCTTGACAATTCAAACTTACAGTATGTGCTTTCTTCAGACATCAAGATAGGTACTGTCAGAGAAACGTTCGCCATAAACCAGCTTTCAACAATGCATATCGTGGAATATGGCAAGGACTCATGTGATTTCAAAATCGATGGGAAATTCACAATTGAAGTGGGTGGCGAAGGGAAAACATTCTCACAGATAACCGGAATCCAGGACTCGTATGTAGCGGCTGACGGAATCGAGTATCCGATCGGAGCGAAAATCCCTTTGTGGTCATTAGGTCTGATGTATTGACCGTGGCAGTTAAAGATCTGACAATGAATGAGAAAAGGTGGTGTTCCTGTGCTGAAATTCACACTGGAACACCACCTTATTTAATTGACGACTAGCTTGTTATCTGCCACGGCATACTATACGGCATGACGCAGACAGAGAAACGTCCGGCTAGATGGACAACACAGCGAGGACGTTGATGAGTTCCTTGTCGATCGGCTTGTCAAGTTTGATGGCTTTGCCGATCGGGACATAGACGATCTCGTTGTTGGAGATGCCGACCATGATATTGCGCTGGCCTTCCTGAAGGGCTTCGATGCTGGCGTAGCCGAGACGACTGGCAAGGATCCTGTCGTAGGCTGAAGGGCAACCGCCACGCTGGAGATGGCCGAGGATGGTGACACGGACGTCATATTCAGGATATTCCTGTCTGACTCTTTCTGCGTAGTGCATCGCTCCCCCGTCCTTCGGGCTTTCGGAGACAAGGACGATCGAGCTGTTCTTGCTCTTGCGGCAGCCGTGGCTGATGAATTTCTCAAGCTGGTCGATGTCTGTCTGGTCTTCAGGGATGATGGCGGCCTCGGCACCAGCGGCGATGGCTGAGTTCTGGGCAAGGAAACCAGCATCACGGCCCATGACCTCGACAAAGAATATCCGGTCGTGGGAAGTCGCTGTGTCCCGAATCTTGTCCACGCACTCGACAATGGTGTTAAGTGCTGTGTCATAGCCGATTGTGGAGTCTGTGCCGTAGAGATCGTTGTCAATTGTGCCAGGGAGACCGATGATCGGGATGTCATATTCATGAGCAAACTCCTGTGCTCCGGCAAGGGAACCATTACCGCCGATGACAATCAAAGCGTCAACCCCGAACTTCACAAGGTTGTCGTAGGCCTTCTTACGCCCCTCAGCCGTCATGAATTCCTCGCTGCGAGCGGTTTTCAGAATCGTGCCGCCTCTCTGGATCGTGTTGCTGACACTCTCAGTGGTCAGTTCCTTAAGATCACCATGGATGAGTCCTTCGTAGCCACGATAGATTCCCATGACTTTCCATCCGTTGTAGATCGCCGAACGGGTAACGGCTCTGATGGCCGCGTTCATTCCCGGCGCGTCACCTCCGGATGTCAAGACACCTATTGTTTTTATCTCTTTCATAATACACTACTATTAACTTATTAATCCTTTATTCTATCCCGCAAAAATAGTAATTTTGCAGACAATTGGTACTTTCCCGCAAGGAAAATGCCAAGCGGAACGAAAGTCAGAGAATATCGACGATATGACAATTGGGAATATAGATCTCGGAGAAAGTCCGGTGCTTCTGGCTCCTATGGAGGATGTCACGGACGCTTCCTTCAGAGGAATATGCAGGGAGCAGGGAGCGGACATGACCTACACGGAGTTCATCCCGGCGGAAGGTCTCATACGGGATGCAAAAAAGGCCTATGCAAAGCTCAAGACCACCGACACCGAGGCTCCGATAGGCATCCAGATCTACGGAAGCGACCCGGATGCGATGGTCGAGGCCGCAAGAATGGCTGACCATGCGGACGAGATTGTCGGTGGGCACGGATGCGATGTGATCGACATCAATTTTGGCTGTCCGGTGAGCAAGATCGCCGGCAGAGGGGCTGGCTCGGGGATGATGAAGGAGCCGGACAAGATGGTGATGATCACCAAACGCATCGTCGAGGCCGTCCGCAAGCCTGTAACAGTCAAGACCCGCCTCGGCTGGGACGAAAGCAGCAAGATCATCGTGGAACTGGCCGAAAGGCTTCAAGACACCGGCATCAAGGCACTCACAATCCACGGGCGCACCCGCTGCCAGATGTACAAGGGCGAGGCCGATTGGACTCTCATCGGAGAGGTAAAACGGAATCCGAGGATGAATATTCCTATAATAGGGAACGGTGACATCAACTCCGCGCGGAAGGCAAAGGAGGCGTTCGACCGCTATGGGGTGGACGGGATTATGGTCGCCAGGGCATCCTTCGGGCATCCTTGGATATTCAAGGAAATCAAGCACTTCCTTGCCACGGGAGAGGAACTTCCACCGCTTGGGGTGAAGGAGCGGGTCGAGCTTGCGAAAAGGCAGATGCGGCTCTCGCTGGACCTCAAAGGCGTGCCGACCGGGGTCTATGAGATGCGCCGCCACCTCTCCTGCTACTTCAAGGGACTGCCAGACTTCAAGGAGACCAGGATGCGGCTCGTGACGGAAAATGACCCGGCGGAAGTGTTCAGGATTCTTGAATATATCGCCGAAAAATGGGGTGACACTGAAATTTCAGAGGCAAACAGCGTCTATGGCTTATGATTTTTTGTATATTTGTAGTCTATGCTTGACAAGATCCTTCTTGCACCATACTATCTGACGCTGAAGCTGAGGCACGCTTGCTACGACCACGGCATCTTCAAGGTTGGTACCTGCGAGGTGCCGACTATCTGCGTCGGTAACATCACAGCGGGAGGAACAGGCAAGACCCCTCACACTGAGATGATTCTCCGCACTCTGCTGCGGAGCGATGACTGGGGATTCCGCAATCTTGCGGTGCTGTCAAGGGGGCACAAACGCAACAGCGGCGGCTTCCAGTTGGTCGAAAAGGACGGCAAGGTCAAGGAATATGGCGACGAACCTCTCCAGATAAAGAGGAAATTCCCGGGAGTGACTGTCGCGGTGGACAGGCAAAGGATCAAAGGGTGCGACATTCTATGCCATCCCGAGAAACTCAAGACAGAGAGAAGAGCCCGCAAGTGCTCGGACGCGTCAATTCCACCGGCGGATCTGATTGTTCTGGACGATGCGTTCCAGTACAGGACTTTGAGGGCTTATTTCAACATCGTCCTCGTGGACTATAACCGTCCGACCTACAAGGATCAGTTGCTTCCGTTCGGAAGATTGCGCGACCTGCCGCAAAGGCTTCATTACGCCGACATCATCATTGTGTCCAAGTGTCCGGCATATCTGGAGGACGAGCAGAAGATACAATGGGCCAAGTCATTCGGTCTGAAGGACTATGATCTAAAGACTTGTACGGGGACAGACAAAAACGGAGCCACTAAGACCCTGCTGTTCACAACGATCTGGTACAATTCGCTCCAGCCTATCTTCGAGGAGGGGGACAAGAGATACGCTTACTCTCAGAAACTGATCCTTTTTTCCGGAATAGCCAAGGACACTCCTTTAAGGATGTACCTCAGTGACGAGCACAAAATCGTGAAGCGGTTCTGCTTCATGGATCACCACAACTACAACCGCTTCGACATCAAGAAGATAATGAATGCCGTCAAGGAGCACCCGACGGCTGTCGTGACGACGACCGAGAAGGACTGCCAGAGGATTCTGGATTACAAAAGGATTCCGGAGCAGCTGAAAGTCAGACTGTTTCAGGTCCCTATCGAGGTCGGATTCCTTTCGGAACACGAAAAAGCGATCTTCGAGGAAACTCTGATGACCGCTTTGCGTAATTTCACTCCGGAGTATTAATCCTTAACAATCCCAAGTTTTTCCAGCAGAGCCTCCGGCTCAGGATCGTGCCCACGGAATCGGCGGTAAAGCACGCCCTCATCCTCGCTGCATCCCTTCGAGAGGATGTTGTCACGGAAGGAGTGCGAAACCTCGGTGTTGAATATTCCCTTCTCCTTGAACAGACTGAAAGCGTCGGCCTCCAGCACCTCGGACCATTTGTAGGAATAGTAGCCGGCGCTGTAGCCACCTGAGAATATGTGGCTGAACGAAGTCGAAATGCAGGCCTGCGGGATGGACGGAATCACATTGGAACCCTTCAAGGCCTCTTTCTCGAAGGCGATTGTGCCAAGTTTCTGCATGGTTTTCAGGTCATTAAGCCTATCTGTTGCTGAGCTTGTGGTTCGACTAGGCTCACCAATCATCGAAGCACCGTCAGCCTTCAACGTGTGCCAAGCCATATCCAGAATCCCGAACTGAAGCTGGCGCACCTGAGCGTAGGCCGCATGGTAATTCTTGGCGGCGACAATCTTGCCCACAAGAGTGTCCGGAAGCGCCTCCCCAGTCTCGAAATGGCGCGCGAAAGTGTCCAAGAACTCCGGCTCGAACGCCCAGTTCTCCATGATCTGCGAAGGCAGCTCCACGAAGTCGCGGGAAACATTCGTACCAGTAAGTGATGAATATCTTCCCTCAGCGAGAATGCCGTGCAGGCTGTGCCCGAACTCGTGAAGAAGGGTTGTCAGCTCATCGTGGGTCAGAAGTGACGGCTTGTCTCCAGTCGGTTTGGTGAAGTTGGTGACAAGACTGATGAACGGACGTTTCTCCACCCCGTTCACAATGCTCTGGCCACGGAACTCGGTCATCCAAGCCCCTCCTCTCTTGCTGGCGCGCGGGAAGAAATCAGCGTAGAACAGAGCCATGTGCCTTCCTGAAGCGTCCTTAACGTCATAGACCTTAACGTCCGGATGATAGACAGGGATGTCCTTCCTCTCCTCGAAAGTCAGACCATAAAGTTTTCCGGCCATACCGAAAGCTGCATCTATGCAGTTCTCCAGACGGAAATACGGCTTGAGCTGCTCATCGTTGATGGAGTAGCGTGCATCCATCAGTTTTTCCGACCAGAAACCAAAGTCCCAAGGCTGGATCTCGGTGTCCTCGAAACCATTGGAACGGGCATATTCATAAAGATCCTTGACCTCGGCCTTGGCGGCAGGAAGCGATGGAGCTAAGAGTTTCTGGATGAACTCATTGACAGCCTGAGGGTTCTTAGCCATCCTTTCCTCAAGGGCGTAGTCCGCATAAGTCTCGTAGCCGAGGATATTCGCTATCTTCAGGCGCAGCTCCGCGATCTGGCGACAGAGGTCGATGTTGCTGTTCTCTCCTTCCGTAGCCCTTGTGTTGTAGGCCATCCACATCTTCTGGCGAAGGTCGCGACGAGTGCTGTACTTCATGAACGCCCCGTAACTTGGAGCTGAAAGGTCAAACGCCCAGCCTTCCATCTCCTTGGACTTGGCGGTCTCAGCGGCAGCCTCACGTACAAAGGCAGGAAGTCCCTCAAGATCAGCCTCATCTGTAATATTCATTGTAAATGCATTGGTGGCTGCAAGCACGTTCTTGCCGTACTGGAGGGTCAAAAGGGAGAGCTGCTCGCTGAGCTTGCTGTAGGTCTCCTTATCCTCGGCACCGAGGTTGGCTCCGCCACGGACAAACGACTTCCAAGTCTTCTCCAGAAGTCTGGCCTGATCCTGCTCAAGCCCTTCCGCGCTCTCGTGCACGGCCTTGACACGTGCGAAAAGCGGCTCGTTCAGCGAGACGTACATTGAATATTCAGTCATCATCGGGGAGACTTTCTCAGCCACCGCCTGCATCTGATCATTCGTGTCAGCCTCCATAAGGTTGTAGAATATGCTTGCGACATCGTTCAGGCGGCTTCCGGCCTCGTCCAACGCGGCGATCGTGTTCTCGAATGTCGGAGCGTCAGGATTGTTCACGATGGCATCGATCTCGGCCTTGGCCTCGGTGATGGCCTGCTCGAAGGCAGGCAGATAGTGCTCAGTCTTGATCTTGTCAAACTGAGGCGCGCCATAAGGCAGCGTGGAGTCTGTAAGCAATGGATTCATGTTGTCGTTACAAGATGAAAGCAGACACAGGAACGCTCCTGCGGCCGCGAGGATTCTTTTGTTCATAAAAATATATTTCAATGTTACCAAGTGTCAAATCAACGTTTTACCACAATAAATGAATGTTTGCCCGTCCCTATGTGGATGATTTCCGGAAATCCCCCCGGAGGGCCGGCAAGTCTATCCTCGCCGGTTCATCCAGTCACCTTCCATCCGTCGATGCGGCGGTTTGCAGTCGAGAAGTTGACGCCGATTTTGAATATCTTTCTCGGGTCGTCGGCGAACGGTCGTGCGTAGCCTCGCTCCTCGATCTGGGCGAGGGCCTCGTCCGGGGTGGAGTCAGTCTTGATCTCGATGACGTAGACGTAGTCCTTGGTCTTGATGAGGATGTCGATCCGGCCGTTGGAGGTAGTGCGCTCCGTCTCGACATATTCCCCCATCAGCTCGATGATGATGTACATCGCATACTGGAAGTCCTTCTCGCTCTCGCCCTGGATCTGGTAGTTCGTCCTGGCGAAGAGAGCGTCCAGACGGGTCATGAAGCTTTCCGGGTTGCCGCCACGGATGTCTCTGGTCATGCGCGAGATGAGCATCATCGGGGTCTCGGAGCCCACCGGGGTGTAATACGGCATCAGATAGTTCAGGAAACCGTGCTTGACCTCCCTGTTCGGGAAACCCAGACGATACATCTGGAAATCCTCGTCGTAGCCCTTGATGGTGAGGTAGCCGCTCTGGTAGAGGAGAGGGACGGGGTTCAGGAACGCCGAGCCGATGTCAGTAAGAAGCGAGGAGTCGGCCTCCTGCTCCGACAGGCTCGTGATGTCGTACGAGGTGTTCTTCATCACCTTGACGAGGAAGGACGGAGTGCCCGTCTCGAACCAGTACTCCCGGAACTCCTTTACTTTGAATGTGCTGAGCAGGCTGAACGGGTTGTAGACTCCGGCGGTCTTCGGGTGGAAGTGGTAGCCGTCATACATCAGCGCAAGCCTTTGCCGACATTCCTCCTCGGAAAGCCCGTTGGCCTCGGCGAGTTCCATGACGCTCTCTGCAAAATATTCCGCAAGGTCGGTCTCCGAGACTCCGCAGATGTCGTAATATTCCTTGTCCATCGAGATGTCCGCAGGGTTGTTCAGGTCGCTGAACACGCTCATCTTCCCGATCTTCGTGACCCCGGTGAGGAAGCCGAAGCGAATACATCCGTCCTTGGACTTCATCACGCCGTAGAAGCCGCGGAGCGTCTCGCGCATCCTGTCCTGAAGTTCCGGGCGGTCAAGGTTGTCGATGACAGGCTTGTCGTATTCATCAATCAGGATAACAACTTGGCGGCCGGTCTTCCCGTACGCAGCGTCAATGACGTCCTTGAATCTGGCGGGATAGGAGTCAAAACGTCGTGTGACACCGAATTTGGTCTCCATGTTGGCTAAATGCTGTGACAGAGTGACATCCAATGCGGACTCGTCATTGTACGACTCTCCGCCCAGGTCGAAGTGCAGCACCGGGTACTCAACCCAGTCCTTCTCCAGCGACGCCACAGCCAGCCCCTCGAACAGTTCCTTTTTCCCCTGGAAATACGCCTCCATCGTCGACACCAGCAGGCTCTTGCCGAACCGCCTCGGACGGCTCAGGAAGTAATATTTTCCCGTCGCTGCCAGCTTGTAAATAAGCCCAGTCTTGTCAACATAGACATACCCGCCCCTGCGGATGTCCTCAAAGTTCTGTATTCCAATCGGGTATAGCATACGGCCTGTCCTTTAGTTCATTCCCTACAAACTTACATAAAAATCTGCGAATTACACGCCCTACACATAAGAAATCTACGGATTATTAGAGAAACGTTGAAAGTTTCTCAGCACTGGCAAATCCGTTTAAAGACAAGTGCTGTCGCCTCTTGGTTAAAAATGCGTTTTCCTTTTTTGTATTTAGTATAGAATAAGTTATATTTACACACAAAGCATAACCATGAATGATATGAAAGTCGTATTCCTTGACATTGACGGAGTGATTCAACCTCTTGGAAAGCAGGATCGTTTCAAACATCTTGACGAGATAGAAGAAATCGCCAAGGCATTGGACCAGAAGATTCCCGGATTCAACGAATATGTCTCCGAGGAAAATTATCCAGAAAGTTTCTTCGGTGTATACAGCAGGAAATGCAATCTATGCGCAGTCCTTTTTGATTGGCCGAAGGAAGCCGTGAGATACCTTACGGAAGTTCTTGAGCATCAGAATGCGAAAATAGTGATTTCTTCCGATTGGAGGGATTCGGGAAGCCGAATAATGAAAGCCTTTCTTGCCGTATGGAGCCTTGACAAGTATTTTTACGGCATGCTTGACGGTCGCTCATTCGAAGAACCTACAGAAGGGCAAACTCGTGCAAGAAATTATTTTGCAGAAAAATTTGGCAGATACTCCTTTGACAGTAGGGCTGCTGACATTCGGGATTATCTGGACAGTCACCGTGAAATAACCTCATATGTCGCTGTTGATGACAGAAATCTAAGGGCACCTGTGGAAAATCATTTTGTATTTTTCAACGATTGTAGAGTCATAGATGAAAGGAGAGCCCGTCAAATGGAGGAAATCCTTGGCATTGAGGACGGTCCATACCCATTGGATAAGTGACAGCTCATAAACGGTTCTCAAGTGACATCTGTCGCTATACGACAACCTTCCAGCCGTCGATGCGGCGGTTTGCGGTCGAGAAGTTGACACCGATTTTGAATATCTTCCTGTGGTCATCGGTGAACGGCCGTGCGTAGCCCCTCTCCTCGATCTGGGCGAGGGCCTCGTCCGGGGTGGAGTCGGTCTTGATCTCGATGATGTAGACGTAGTCCTTGGTCTTGATCAGAATGTCGATCCGGCCGTTGGAGGTAGTGCGCTCTGTCTCGACATATTCCCCCATCAGCTCGATGATGATGTACATCGCGTACTGGAAGTCCTTCTCGCAGTCGGCTTGGATCTGGTAGTCCGTCCTGGCGAAGAGGGCGTCCAGGCGGGTCATGAAGCTTTCAGGGTTACCGCCACGGATGTCTCTGGTCATGCGCGAGATGAGCATCATCGGGGTCTCTGATCCGACTGGAGTGTAATACCGCATCAGATAGTTCAGGAAACCGTGCTTCACCTCCCTGTTCGGGAAGCCTAAACGATACATCTGGAAATCCTCATCGTAACCCTTGATAGTGAGGTAGCCGCTCTGATAGAGCAAAGGGACCGGGTTCAAAAACACTGAATCCAGATCCGTAAGAAGTGAGGAGTCGGCCTCCTGCTCCGACAGGCTCGTGATGTCGTACGAGGTGTTCTTCATTACCTTGATGAGGAACGAAGGGGTTCCCGTCTCGAACCAATATTCCTTGAATTCCTTTACCTTGAACGTATTGAGCAGGCTGAACGGGTTATAGACCCCGATAGCCTTTTGGTGAAAGTGGTAGCCGTCGTACATCAGTGCCAGCCTTCCCCGGCATTCCTCCTCATTAAGCCCGTTGGCTTCGGCGAGTTCCTTGACGCTCTCGGTGAAATAGGCGTTGAGATCTGTCTCCGAGACTCCACAGATGTCAGAATATTCCTTGTCCATCGAGATGTCCGTCAGGTTGTTCAGGTCGCTGAACACGCTCATCTTCCCGATCCTCGTGACCCCTGTGAGGAAGCCGAAGCGGATGAACCCTCCATGACCTTTCATCACACCGTAGAAGCCGCGGAGCATCTCACGCATCTTGTCCTGAAGCTCGGGGCGGTCAAGGTTGTCGATGACGGGTTTGTCATATTCATCAATCAGGATAACAACTTGGCGGCCGGTCTTGTTGAAAGCGCACTCTATCAGGTTGTCGAAGCGGACTGAAAAAGTTTTGTATTTTTTAACAACTCCAAATCGTGATTCAAGGGTTTCTAATTGCCTCCCGATTTTATCATTCAACGCTTCCATGTCAGTATAGCTGGCCCCGCTAAGGTCGAAGTGCAGCACCGGGTACTCAACCCAGTCCTTCTCCAGCGACGCCACGGCCAGCCCGTCGAACAGTTCCTTTTTCCCTTGAAAGTACGCCTCCATCGTCGACACGAGCAGGCTCTTGCCGAACCGCCTCGGACGGCTCAGGAAGTAATATTTCCCCGTCGCTGCCAGCTTGTAAATAAGCCCAGTCTTGTCAACATAGACATACCCGCCCCTGCGGATGTCCTCAAAGTTCTGTATTCCAATCGGGTATAGCATACGGCCTGTCCTTTACATCTGCAAAGATAAGATTTCCAAACTGGAAATCCAATCTGTTCACTTCTGTTTTTGTCGGACATCAACCGGAACGATGCGAACATGATGCGACATCTTGGCGCAGTAGGTTTACCGACGAAATATCGGATCAGATAAAACTCCCGTCGCAATAAGAGCATTGCGGCGGGAGTTCCTACTAAGTCAACATCAGTGTCAGTTCTGATCAGCGTCGGTCAACTTGGTGTTGTTCTCTATCTCCGAAATAGGAATCTGATAGAGGAAACACCTGTCATCCTGAGCGGCATATATCTTGGCTCCTGAATAATGGTTATTATTCTCTTTGCCCCAAGTCTTGTCTGTTCTGTCAACAGGGATGTTAAGCCTTCTGTTGTCGAGGAATTCAATACCCTCACCCCAGAACTCCACTCTCTTCTGGAAATTGATCTCCTCAATCAGCGAAGCCTTGTCGGAGAAAGTGTAACTGTAGCTTGGCTGACGTGTCTTCATTATTTCCTCAAGAGTCTTCACAGCCTCTCCGCTTTCACCCTTGTGGGCAAGAGCCTCTGCCTTCACGAACCAAGCCTCCTCGGAACGCAGGTAGATGTAATCTCCCAATTCCCATCCGGCGTCGGAACCGCTGTTCACTATGGCGCTTCTTCCGGCACCGATGAACTTTACTGAAAGATACTCCTTAGGAGCCGAGTATTGTGTATCACGCAGAAGAATATAAGTCTTACCACCAGACTCCACACCGGTGGATCTCTTGCAGCAGAACCATTTCAGTCTGATGTCATCATCCGCGATCCTGTCGACAAGCGGCTTGAAAGCGACACGCCACACCCCGATGCCGGCATAGCCTTCCGAGTAGGAGTCCATCTGCGAGAACCATGACATATAAGTCGTACTGTTGTCCGCGGTGATGTCGCATCCAAACACGACATCTTTAAGGGTAATGTCGCTGAACCCCTGAAGAATCTGATCCTCGGTGTCAAGGCAATCAAAGTTGTCGATTACGACTTGGGCATATTTTATAGCATTGTCCCAATCGTGCTTTACCATATATGCCCTTGCGAGATAGGTGGCAACCACACATCCGTCAAAATCGGTCGCCAAGTCTGTCTTTTCACAACCTAACGCCTTGAAAATGGCGTAGGATTCCTCCAGATCCTCAATAAGTCTGCTGTACACAACGTCAAGACTGCTAAGTGGTTGGTCGCCTTCTGTCTCTTCGGTGATGAGAGGGACACATGGTTCCTTTGAATAGTCATACACCTTGCCTTTTCCCCACTTTGTACCTTCCACACCCATGTAGTAAGGATATTGATAGAGATAGGTAAGCTGAAGATAAGCATAGCCTCTGAATCCAAGCGCTACGGCCCTGTAATACAGCAGAGTCTCATCCTCGGAGCCTTTGACCGCTGTCTTCAGAATCTTGTTGGCATTTGTGATCGTATTGTAGTATTCACTCCAGCGGTTAGAAGTCGCGCTGTAGTTTTCTCCCCAATAATCAAGAAGATAGTGATAGAGACTCATGCCGAATCTTCCTGTCATGACCATGTCGTTGCCCATAAGGGAAGTGAGGTAGTCGAAGCTTTTTTGGCCAAAATAATTATGGCTCATATTAGTCGCGACATACTGTTGCATGTCTTGGTACATGCCGGTGAGCGATGCGTTAAAGATCTTGTCCGGATTTGTCTTGGCAAGTTCCTCTCTCTTTGTCTCGGAAAGTGTCGCAGTGATGTCGGCCTCCTCGATGCAGGCTCCCGCCAGGCTAATCGCCACCGCGCAGGCGGACAATAATTTTATGTTCATTTTCATATTCATTCCCTTTTTAAATTAGAAAACAAGGTTTACTCCTCCCGTGAGGACTCTCATAGGCGAATAGCCACCGTAACTTCCATTGGAACCGCTCATGGACACCCTCGGGTCAAAGCCCTGGCGCGCTGACCAGAGTGCCAGGTTATCGGCTGTGAAGAACACACGGATTTTTTCGATTTGAACCTTGTCTGTCAGTTTCTTTGGAAGAGTGTAACCCAATGTGAGATTTCTGAGGCTGAAGTATGAAGCCTTTACCAGATGCAGGTCGGATCTCTGAGTGAATGAGTTAGATGAATTGTTGGCATTCCAGATTGGATAGTCACCCTTACCCGTCTCCGGGTTGAACGTATCCCACATAGACCTGTTATGTCCGACATAATATGACGAACTCATACCGTCAAGGAAAGAGTAGTCGTATGCCCAGCCACCTAACTGGAACGCCGTCGCTATCGAAAGGTCAAATCCCTTGAAATAGAAGCTGGTGTTCAGACCGCCGTTGATTGCCGGGATGGCAGATTTGCCGATAAAGTATTTATCAGCGTTAGAGTATGTGGTGGTCGTTGTTTTGTTTCCGGTCGGATTTCCCTCGGCGTCAAGCTCATTGGCATACCACATGGCGTTTCCTTTCTCATCCATTCCAGCGTACATATATGTATAGTATTCATACATGCTCTTGCCTTCCATAAGTTTGAAATTCCCGCTCGTTATTCCGTCTGCCTTGTTCTCCTCTGGAAGTGTCAGAATCTTGTTGGAGTAATGTGAACCCACTACACCGACTGTCCACCTGAGATCGTGCTTCTTGAGAATGTCCACATTGATCTCGAATTCCACGCCATTGTTTGCCATCGCGCCGATGTTTTCCCAATTGTAGGACCGCCCTGCTGTAGATTCAGGCAGCGGACGCTGGAACAGCATGTCATCTGTCTTCCTGTAGAAATATTCAACCGAACCATAGATCCTGTCAAGAAATCTGAAGTCCAGACCAACGTCAACCGTCTTCTGCTTTTCCCATGTAAGGTCAGGGTTACCGAAGAAAGAAGGCGTGTATGCGAGTTCGCTTCCAGTCCAGCTCACAGTGTACTGGTCCACATACGGAGTGTATGCGCTATAACTATCATCCCCCACGAGGATGTCCTCGTTTCCTTGGGTTCCGTATGAAGCCCTAAGTTTGAGATCGTTGAGCCAATTGCTCGCTCCGCTCATAAAACTCTCCGCAGAGATACGCCACGCTGCGCCGACAGTCCAGAAGTTACCCCATCTCTTGAGGAAGCGGGATGTTCCGTCACGGCGGTATGCCGCAGACAAGTAATACTTGTGAGCATAGTCATAGTCAGCCGTACCGAAGAATCCCTCAATCTCGTGGGATGCGGTGTAGCTTGATATGTACTGCATCTGTCCACCATTGTTCAGTTCCGGATTCCAAGGGTCGAGGAAGTTGGTCTTCTGTCCCGCGAGGTAGCTAAGCTTCATCGACTGGTGGTCGTGTCCTATCTTAGCCTCTATGTTATGCTTGCCGAAAGAGTCTGAATATCTCAGAATCTGGTTAAGGTCCGTCGTAGCCACGGTTGAGGCGGACTTTGTGCCACGGCCTCCGAATGACTGTCCGTCACCGATGGTAGGAGTGTAGAATACCGTACCCGAACCGTTAGAGAAATCATAGGCATAGTTCGCTGTGAATGTCAGGCAGTCAAGGAACTTGAACTCGATGAAGGAACGGGAGGTCAAGTTGTTGTGCTCGCTCTTCCTGATGTCCTCATTAAGATTGGCTACGACATTCTGATTCGTTGCCACCGGACGCTCTGACGTCCCGTCGGTCTGCCCGGTTCCGGCATCGTAGATTGGATTCCCGGCTGAGTCCAACTTCACATTTCCCTCAGCATCGTAAGCATGTACAGGGAAAATCGGAGCCCAAGATCTGGCCACCTCAAAAGGGTTAGACGCCTTGCCGTTGGAGTCGTTCACACCCAGTTTCGTGGTTTTAGCATAGCCTATGTTGGTTCCAACACGCAGCCATTTCTTCACCTGAGAGTCGACGTTGACTCTTGCGGTTAATCTGTTATAGGATGAGCCCACGATGTAGGAGTCATTGTCAAGATAGCCTATTGACATATAGTAGTTTGTCTTGTCATTTCCACCTGATGCGGACACATTGTACTCTTGACGGAAAGAACTTTTAAACATCGCGTCGGCGAAGGTGTCGTCATACCTGAGCCTTGCGTTCGCATTGAGAGCCCCGTCAGGTGTCACGAGATATTCCCCGTCAGGAATGATGAATGCGTTATAATTTCCAAGCTCATCCAGCAAATTCGCGCTTGCTCCGGCGGCTGAATCCTCAAGCGAGTTGCCGGCCGCCCAATATGTGTTGCGCATTCCGTACCATGTCAGTCGGTAGAACTCGCCAGGGTCAGTCGCCATGTCATAGTCTTTGTACGCACGCTGGCTCATGCCCCATGTTCCTGTGAACTGCACATTGAATTTGCCACCCTTTCCGGATTTGGTTGTGATCATGACCACACCGCCGGCCGCACGTGAACCGTACAGGGAGTTCGAGACGGCATCCTTCGAGACGGAAATGGACTCGATGTCCGAAGGATTGATGTCCGAAATGCTTCCGTTGTAAGGGACGCCGTCCACAACGATAAGAGCGGAATTGCTTGCGGACATGGAACCAGTGCCTCGGATCACGATTGAGGCATCGTCACCTGGCTGGCCAGACGAACTGATTATCTGAAGTCCGGCCACGGATCCCTCAAGCGCGCTTGAGATGGATGCGGTCTGGGCGTTGGAAATAATGTCCTTTTTGACTGAACTGACCGAGCCTACGAGATCCTGCTTGCGTTTTGTACCATAGGCGACCACAGTCACCTCGTCAAGTGCTGCTGTGCTTTCGGTGAGAGTGATGTCAACAACGCTTCTTTTTGCGATGTCTACGACAACATCATCGTAACCGAGGCAGGAAACGAGGAACTTCCCGTTAACCGGAGCCGAAATATTGTAACGCCCCTCAGTGTCAGTAGACACGCCTGTTGTCGTACCCGAGATGATGACCGTCGCCCCAACTACGGGATGTCCTTCGGTATCAATGACTGTACCAGAGACCTTGATCGTCTGGGCCAATGCTGCACCTATGCTGATGAACAGGCACAGCGCGATTGTAAATAATTTTTTACCCATAAGCTTAAACTTTTGTTAAACTTGACCTTTAATAAATAACACCTGAAAACGTTTATGACTGATGGCCAGCATATTCCGTTTTCAGGTGTGGACTCATGGGCGGTGCTTAGACAATTGACCGAATCATGTCCTCTACGCATTTTCGTTTCTGCTCCATTCCGGGATGGACATAAAGGTTCAGCGTGGTGCTGACGTTGGCATGGCCGAGAATAGAGCTCAGGGTCTTGTAGTCGCACTTGCTTTCAACACAACGCGTGGCGAAAGTGTGCCGTAAGCCATGGAAGCGGCGCATTGACAAACCAAGTGCGGCGGCCAATTTCTTGAAGTGGTTGCGCATCGTCTGAGGCTCGGTCGGATTGGGCAAGCCCGAGATCACGAAATGCTTGTCAATCGCACCTTTTGAATATTCAGTAAGAATGTCGGCAAGATCCCTGATCACCGGAATCTCTCTGTAGGAACCTGCTGTCTTTGGGTAGTCCAGAGTGAGTTCAGAGTGTTTGGGACCGTCATCAATCACATAAACCCGATGCACCGTCCTCCTTATCCGGATGGTTCCGGCCTTGATGTCCACATCTTCCCATCTCAGTGCGCAGACCTCTCCTATCCTCATACCCGTGAAAAGGCAGATCTGCAAACCAAGATTATATTTCCCATGGTGGGTAGACAGGTAGTCAAGCATGCGTTGTTCCTCACACAGAGAAAGCACGTCGGTCTGATGCCGCATTCTCTGGGTCGGAAACTTCACTTCTATCAGCTTGTGACCGATCCATCCTTGTTTCTCCCCGAATTTGAGAATCATTTTCAAGACTATCAATATCCCTTTAATTGTCGTCACATTCAGTCCATCTTTCAACTTTGAATCAACCAATGACTGCACGGAGCGAGGTGTCACATCGGCCAGATTCTCAAACCACGACTCCAGATGATTCTGAATGATAAGGGAATAGGCCGCCATCGTAGACATCTTCACATAGCGCTTTTTCTCGTCTTTCCATAACCTGCAGACTTTTTGAAATGCAATTTGTGTCATTTTTTAATAAATTTTAATGATAAAAATTTTAAACACCATATCTGGTTATTACAACAATTCGGAATCTGATTTTTTTATTTGTCGGAAAAGCCGTAATCTTAAAACGATAAAGTTTTTCGCGTTTATTTGTTTTCATTTCGTATCTATTAGTTGCAATTTCAAAAAAATGTAATTATATTGCCAAAAGTTTATGGGGGTTGGCAGTCATTTCAAAACTTGAATTCATGACTCCGACGAACAAAATTTTAATTATGTTTAATACGTAAGAACATTTATTACTATTATTAAAGGTCAAGTTTAACAATAGACGCAGATGGTCATGTATGATGTTAACAGAATGAAAGATAGAATGCGTGCTTTTCTCGTCCGCCGCACATCTCTTTCCATAGGAGGGCCGGCCATGAACAGAAGCCCGAGGATATTCATGTGATTTCTGATCCGCTGCATTGACATCGTTTCGATTACTATTTCAACATTCAATAATCGTTAAGTTTAACAAAAGTTTTAAGCTTATGGGTAAAAAATTATTTACAATCGCGCTGTGCCTGTTCATCAGCATAGGTGCAGCATTGGCCCAGACAATCAAGGTGTCCGGTACGGTCACGGACGCGGCCAACGGCGAACCCGTTGTGGGCGCTGCGGTGCAGCTCAAAGGGAGCTCCAGCACTTACGCCTTGACGGATGATCTTGGAAATTATCAGCTTTCGGTTCCGTCCAACGGAACGTTGTCTGTCAGCTGCCTCGGATTCCTGCCTACGGAGATGCCAGTCAGCGGCCGAACCCTCTTGAACATTTCGTTGCGTCCTGACACCCAGACTCTTGACGACGTCATCGTCGTGGCTTACGGAACAGTGCGCAGGGAAGCGAACACCGGTTCGGTGGCTTCAGTGAAGAACGAGCAGCTCGCCCAGGCTCCGGCCACTTCGGTCGACAAGATGCTTTCCGGTAAGATGGCGGGTGTGTCCATCACCTCTGGTTCCGGCCAGCCAGGTTCCACCTCCACAATCCGTGTGCGCGGTACATCCTCTATCAACGCCGGCAACGAACCTCTTTGGGTAGTGGATGGCATTCCTGTTATGTCCAGTGATTACCGCCAGCTATCATCTGTCGGTGTCGGTGGTGGTTCGTCATCAACCTTCCTCAACCCTAACGACATCGAATCGATCACCGTCCTAAAGGATGCGGCAGCGGCTTCTGTCTATGGATCACGCGCCGCCAACGGTGTCATCCTCGTGACCACAAAGAGCGGAAAAAGCGGGAAGGCAAGGTTCACCGCAAGGGCGAAGTTCGGTGCCCAGCAGCTGATCAACGACAACAACCTCCGTCCTCTTACCGGCGAGGAACTTCTTGAATATAGAAGAGTCTGCGCGGTCAACGCCGGCTACAACCCTGACGATCCTACATCCCAGTACTACTTCCCTTACACCTTGCTTAAGGATGGGACCACGAACTGGTACAAGGAACTCACCAGAATGGGCAGCATGCAGGAATATGAGGTCAACGCCACAGGCGGCACCGACAAGGCTTCCTACTACTCGTCCCTCGCTTACCACAAGAACAAGGGTGTGTTCTACGGAGTTGACTATGAGCGTTTCACGGCCCGTGTGAACGCTGACGTGAAGCTTACGTCCAAACTTTCAACCGGAGCCAGGATCAATGCCAGCCTTTCCGACTCCAATTCGGGACAGATGGGTAACCTTTACTATTCCAACCCTCAGTATGCGATGTGGGGCATCCTGCCTTGGACTCCGTTTAAGAATGAGGACGGTTCGTATAATGTGGATATCCCTGAGAACTCGAACACAAACCCTCGCGCCAACGCCGAGTACGACATCTACAATGACAAGGACTATAGGCTTCAGGGATCTCTTTACCTTGAGTGGAAGCCGATTCCTCAGTTGTCTTTCAAAACCACGGATGGTATAGAGTTCCTTTATGAGTCATCCAAGCAGTACTGGGCTCCGGAAACCAACGAGGGCTCCACTACTCTTTGGCTGATCGGGACGAAAGACGTTCGTTACACGACGTCCAACACCATCACCTATGATGACAAGTTCGGTGATCATTCCGTGCGTGTTCTTGTGGGGCAGGAAGCGATGACCGACACTTATGACTACCTCGGTGGCCAGTCGCCTAACGTCGACCCTCTCATCCCTTACCCTACTACATCAACTGCTGCCCAAGACGAGGTCCTATACAACTTCTCGGAGGAGTCTATGCTTTCCTTCTTCGGTGTCGCTGACTACAACTACCTGAACAAATATTATCTTCAGGCCTCCCTTCGCGCTGACGGAAGTTCCCTTTTCGGATCTGACAACAGATGGGGCGTGTTCTGGTCAGTGGGTGGCTCATGGAACATCTCCAAGGAGAACTTCATGAGGAATTCAAACCATTGGCTCAGCGCCCTGAAACTCCGTGCCTCCTATGGTGTGAACGGTAACAACAACATCTCTGCATACAGGGCTTACGGAATCTATACGACAGCCACTTACGCCAACCTCGTCGGAATGGTTCCTTCAAGACCTTCCAACCCGGAACTCTCATGGGAGAAGAACAAGACTTGGAACGTAGGTCTTGACTTCGGATTCTTCGATGACAGACTGACTGGTAGCGTGGATGTTTACCAGAGAAAGACCGATGACATGCTTCTTTCAAAGCAGGTGCCTTACACAACCGGTTTCGCGTCCAACTTCATGAACATCGGTTCCATCCGCAACCGTGGTGTCGAGTTCCAACTTGAGGGGGTTCTTCTCCGCAAAAACGACTGGCTCTGGACCGCTGGCTTCAATGTGGCGTTCAACCGCTCAAAGGTGCTTGATCTCGGAGATTCAGAGTTCCTTTCAGTGTCTGACAGCCGTGTCAGCAGCAGTAGCAGCAACAGCGGTACCCCTGCAAGAATCGTGAAAGACAAGAGCCTCTACACTTTCTACCTTCGTGACTGGTATGGTGTCAATCCTTCAACTGGCGCTGGTCTCTGGTACGACGAGGATGGAAAACTGACCTCTGATGTCAACAAGGCCCGCTACGTCTACAAAGGATCTCCGGAACCAAAGGCAACGGGTGGCTTCAACACCAGCCTTTCTTGGAAGGGCTTCAACCTCTCAGCCTTCTTTGAGTTCGTCGCCGGCAACAAGGCTGTCGCCTCCAACACCTACATTGATGACGGTTACGACATGACCACGAACTCTTCCACCGCAGCCCTCAACTACTGGAAGAAGCCAGGTGACACAGGCGTTACCCCTAAACCTGTAGCAGGTCAGCCAGGACGTTATTTTGTTGGCTACTCTACCAGATTCCTGCAGGACGGCAGCTACCTTCGAATCAAGGATGTGACTTTGTCCTACAGCCTTCCGGAGGTCGCTTTGAAGACTATCGGCATGAAGGGTGTAAGAGT
>DJRG01000052.1 GCA_002438845.1 Bacteroidales bacterium UBA6366 | reverse complement strand
ACCAAGAGCAATCCGCTCGGCGATGCGGAAGCGCAGAAGACCTTCAACGACAAAGACCGCATCGCCGTCACCAACGCCGGCAAGACTGTTGTCTATGTCCTCGAGAACGGTACCTGGGCTCCTGAAACCAAGGGCGAGTACCTCAAGTGGGATAAAACCGATCTCAAGTTCACTGCGAAATACCCTGCGGACTACACCGCGCTTCCCGCGGAACAGAACACCAAGGAAAAACTGACATCAGCGGATTACATGGAAGGGGCTGTCGATTACTCTGATGCCGGCATCCCGTCAGACCGCATCCTGTCCATCGGTTTGGAACGTAAAAACGTCTTGGTGAGGATCAAGATCAAAAGCTACAATGATCAGTATGACAAGGATGTCAACAAGATCAATTTTGTCACCATCGGCGAAGGCAGCGTTTGGGGTGGCTCTGACAGGCTTGATATGGTAAGTAAGCCTCTTGTTCAGAGTGAAGACGGAACTATAAAGGATGAGACCTTCAGTGAAGGTACCATCGGCTACACCTATTCTGGCATTGTCCTGTCAAACGACAGTAGAAGAAATGATTTGAGGTTTATCAGGCTTCAGGTGGCAGGCACTCCGTTGCCGGCTGAACTTGAGGTCAGGGGGGTCCCTGTCCTTGAGGCCGGCCACGCCTACACCTTCGACCTGATCATAGGCAAGAACTCAGCCACGATAGGCAGCGTCAACGTGAATGAGTGGGGCACCGGTGCCACCATCTCTGATGGTGAGACTGATCCGGTTGACACCTGGGATGGCAAGACAGTCACCGCATTCGCTACAAAGGATGCCGATGGCAATGAACTTGGTAACACTGAGGAGAATCCTATCCTTATCAGTAGCTGCGCCCAACTCGCCTACCTCTCCGAGCATGTGAAAAATGGTGAAAAATACGAAAACACGTACTTCAAACTCACTGATGACCTCAACCTCGCCGGCAAATCTTGGAGGCCTATCGGCTATAAAAGTGCTTCCGGAACATCTGACACGCCTTTCTGCGGAACTTTTGACGGTGACAGACATGAGATAATGGGTTTGAGAGTGGACGCGAATAGCAATTGTCTTGGCTTGTTCGGGTACATCAAGAGTACGTACCTCAAGAATCTCAAGATTTCTTCCGCGGACATCAATTCGACGGGTGACTATGCTGCGATACTCTGTGGGTATGCGGAAGAAGCAAATATCTCCAATTGCTCTGTAAGCGGCAAAGTCAAAATTGAACACACGACTGCAGGAGGCCTCGTCGCCTATCTTAAGAATTCGAATATGTCGAACTGCACCGCTGAGGTTGAGGTGACTTCTCAACATAATGTGGGTGGCCTCTGCGGCAAGATTGATTGTGGTATTATTGAAAAATGCACAGTTTTGCCAGGGAGCAGCACTATGGCAGTGATTCCAAATAGTTACAATCCGAATATGGGCGGACTTATTGGATATATTGGCAGTGACGGAAATGATGTTTCCCAAATCGGGTATTGCAACACCTATGCGAAAGTTTCCGGATTCGGTAACGTGGGGGGGGCTATTGGCTATGTTGATGCAGATAATTCTCACCAAATCGGGGAATGTACAGTTTATGGTGATGTTTCAGTTTCCTTGCCATCAGGGAAGACTAACTTTGGAATTGGAGGTTTCGTCGGAATCCTTAAATATAAAACAGGGAAGCCAGAGTTCTCCAAATGTGGGTTCAACGGAACCATCACAAATGCCGACGGCACGTCTCTCGCCAAAGGCAGCATCTACGGAGCCTTCGTTGGGGTTGACGATAGCAATGCGACCTTTACTGGTTGTTGGTACTACTCCGACAAGACCGGGGAACTTTCTTCCGTAGGAACGGGCGTAAAGGATAAGGACTATAAAGGAATTGAAGCAAAGAATTCAAGAAGATGACAAACACAAGAATATTCATGACAACCCTTGCCGCTGTGGCATTGCTTTCCTGCGGCAAGGAACAACAGAAAGTGGAAGCCCCCGCTGTGGGCTTCCCGGAGGACGGGGTGGTGCGCATCGCAGCCAATGCCGGCGAACTTCAGACCCGCGGTGACGGGACAAATGGTGCTTCTGAATATGCCGGTACGACCTTGGGACTTTTCTTGGACTACGGCTCTGATGACAGATTTACCATGAGCAATGTCCGTTGGTCCAAGGGGACTTCCGATTGGGCGCCTGACAAGCAGATGCTCTGGAAGAACTCCACGGCCACTGCCGACATTTATGCCTATGCCCCTTATGTTGGCGGGGCGGCTGATGCAAAGAATCTGGCATTCTCCATTCCTGCCGACCAGACCGGCGGCATCGTGGCCGCTGATTTGGTGACCTGGCATGCTGAGGGTTTCGCTCCGAATAGTGATAATCCGAAGTTTGTTGGCGGAAAGGTAAACATTTCTTTCTCCCATCGTCTTGTGAAACTCACTTTCAACTTCGTGAAGGGCAATCAGTTCGGCTCAGATGTGACTGTCAGTGAGGCTATGCTACTCGGCACGGTTTCCAAGGTTGTCTGCGATCTCGCGAAGACTGACGGTCCAGGTAAAGCTACCGATGCGACCAGCCTGGACATAAAGCTCCATAAGGTCGATGACCTCAAATGGGAAGGCATATTCTGCCCTGGAGACGGACAGGCGCCTAAAGCCAAGATGCTGCAAGTCAAGATGTCCGATGGGACTATCCTCAACTATTTCGTGCCTGCTGAAGGGATCGTTACATTCATGTCTGGCACTGCCTACGAGATGAATATGCGTCTCGGCAAGGACAAGATCGAACTCGCCGAGAACGGCGTCACGGTCGGTGGCTGGACGGACAATTCATCATCACCCCTGCCTGGAGGAGAGGTGGAGGTGGATCCTGATGCAGATGTGTGGGACGGCCAGACCGTCACGCCTTTCAGTACAGGTGATGAGGAAAATCCTCTTGGAGACTCTGAGACCAACCCTATAGTCATAAAAAGCGCCGCTCAGCTCGCCTACTTGGCGCAGTCAGTGAACGGTGGAGAGTCTTATGCAGGGAAATATTTCAAACTCACTAAGAATATTGCCCTTGCTGACAAACCTTGGACTCCGATAGGGGGATCTTTTCAGGGATCAGTTGGAGAGAGACCATTCAAAGGTTATTTTGATGGTGACAATAAGACGATTTATGGGCTGAAAGTTGTCGCTGAAAAGGATGGTGAAAATAATCCTTATAAGCGATCGGGACTTTTTGGCTTTGTCAATAATTCTTCTAAGAGCTCTGTGGTTTATATCAAAAATTTGAAGATTATAGGTGCCAATGTTTTGAACGAAAATCAATTTTCAGGAATTCTATGTGGGACTGCGCATGATGTTGATATTTCCGGGGTTGAGGTCAGCGGCACTGTGACTGCGAGAGGTTGGTGCGGTGGCCTTGTCGGATCCATTACGAGATCGGCAATCAGCGCATGCAAGGCGAAAGTCAAAGTCACGAGTACAGGCAGCGCTGGAGGGCTTTGTGCCGAGTCGATTGGCTTGGAACTGTCTGGGTGTTCAGTCTCTTCTAGTGAAGTTGTCGGGACAGTTCAGACCGGTGGTCTTTTGGGAATAATTTATGATAAAATAGATGTAAAGGATTGCACAGTAGATGCTTCTCTAAAAGCCAATGGTGTTGGGGGCTTGTTCGGATGCTTCAATCCTTCTTATAATAAGACGCGCTCTGCGCAGAACTGTACTATGACAGGTATAATTACTGTCATGAAGGGCAATGGTGATGAATATGGTGGAGGTATTGTGGGAGGGTTATTCTTTGGTGCCTGCTCATTCGAGAACTGTGGCTTCGACGGGACCATAGTGATGGAAGAGGGCGTTGATCCAAGGAGAGTCGGTGCTGCGATCGGAATTGACAACACCGACAACTGTACTTTCACCGGTTGCTGGTACAACAAGGACAAGACTGGGGACCTTTCCGCAGTCGGGAAAGGCAATAACTATGATAGTTATGGTGAAATCGAACCAAGAAAATTAGGAAAATGATGAGCAAATTGATAATACCAACATCTGCCCTGTTGCTCCTATTGGGGGCGGTAGGATGCAGCAAGCAGCAAGCCGTGCAGGAACAGGGCAATTTCCCTGCGGACCATGTCATCCGTGTGAGCCCGACGGTCGCCGCTGCGACCAGGGGCAGCCATTCGCAAGATAACCTCGCGAGATTCGATCTCCTCGTGGAAGACAGCAAAAGTCCGGACAGCAAATATACCTACAGCAACACTCCTTTCGAAAAGAGTGGGACTGACTGGACATCGGACAAGATGTTGCTCTGGAAGGATTCCGACTCGGAGGTCCTTGTCTACGCTATCGCCCCGTCAGCCGGCCTTACGAGCATGGTGTCGGTTGACGACTTCAACTATGGTCAGGATGGTGTGGGCTTTGAAGTGCAGGCCGAGCAGACCAAAGATGACAACAGCTCCGACTATCTCGTCTGGACTTCCGGCCTGAAGAAAGTCAGCGAGCTGCTTGGCTCGGACGGCAAGCTTTCTTTCGCTTTCACGCATCTGCTGACCAGGTTTACTGTCAAGTTCAATCTCGGCACGGAGTTCAATGTCTCCGGAATCCCGCAGCAGGACATCCTCAGCGATGTCGTGATCTCCGGCACCGCACGCGATTTCAAACTTAAGGGAGACGCCTCTTCCGAGTGGACATCGTTCGTCATCAACCCTGGCGCCGTCGCATCCGACATCAAGGCCTACAATGTGGGTTGGACTTCCGCCACGGATGAGAAGGGCAACTGCACATCACTCTATGAGAGCATCCTCGTGCCTCAGACAGTGGCTACGGGCAATCTCAAGATCAGCTTCAAGGCAGCAGGCAAGGCCTACGAGTGGAAGTCAACAAAGGAGTATTCTCTGAACGGCAACACCGCCTACACCCTCACTCTCAATGTGGGCAAGGACGTGGCGATTGCCGGCGGCTTCTCCGCCAGCGAGTGGTTGGAGGGGAACGGTGGAACATTGGCAACCGAATAAAGAAGGAAAGACTATGAACATGAATATATTAAAATTATTGGCCCCTCTTGCGCTCCTCGCCGGCTGCGCGAAGACCACGGTCCCTGAATATTCCTGGACCACCGACCCCGATGCGGTGATTGTCAGCGCTTCCGCTGGTGTCCTCACCAAGAGTAATCCCACAGGTACTGCCGAGACGCAGAAGACGTTCAATGGCCCCGACGGAGGCAAGTTCTTGGGAGATGAGATTGCTATCTCTGCCGTGGATGATGCAGGGCAGGTTGAGAAGACTGTGACTTACAGGCTTGACGACAGCAAAGTCTGGAATCCTGTGCCTGCCACCGACTATCTCGTCTGGAAGGCCCCTGTCACTTACAAGGCCTGGTATCCCGCTTCGGCCAAGGACGGTTTCGATCTCCCGACCGACCAGTGTGAGTCAAACGGTTCGCAGGCAACGATAGGTAATTTCGCAAAAGCGGATTTCATGACCGGGGAATATTCCTGCATCTCTAAAGACAATATTCCGGACGACCGTAAGCTCAAACTCACAATGACCCGCAAGATGGCTCTTGTCACTGTCAACGTGGACAAGAACAGGCTCAAGAACCAGTTCGCTGGGAAGGACATTTTTATGATCAGAGTTGAATCCGTCCAGTCTGGTCTTAGCCACGTAAGCTCTGACGGTACCGGAAGTGGAGACCCTGTGGATGTGAGGCCGTACCTGTATGAGAGTGCTTATTATTCGGATGGCAATTACCACGCCATCGTCGTCCCTTGCGACGGGGATGCTTCTGCCAGATTCCTAAAGATTACTGTATGCTGGAAGCCTGGTAATGACGAGGATAAAACTGAGTTATACGTCACCGGTCGTCCTACATTCGAGGCCGGCAAGCACTACACCTACAATCTTACCCTCGGCAAGGACAAACTTGACCTTGGCGACATCACCGTCTCCGACTGGGGCTCCACTGTGGACCTCAATGAGGGCGAAGGTGAGTTCGAAGCCGACAAGGCTCCCGACCCCGTGAGCGTTTCGGATCTCCGCAGGCAGCTTGAAGAGTGGAACGCAGCCAATCCGGAGAACAAGAAAGAACTCAAGGACCTTATCACCAAGGAACTGCTTGACGAATGCTGCGTGGGCGGCAAGCTGATCTTGACCGGTGAGTTTGACAACACGAATAAGTCATCTCTCGGCATGTCTGAAGAGACCATTAAGGCTTTTGCCCAAATCGCGGCCTATGTCCGTGACAACGACGTCACCTATCTGGACATGAGCGGGCTGAAAGGAGTCACTAGTCTGATGAATGTTCCCGTTGAGGCGGAAGAATATAATTTGTGTTTTAGCTCTGTGATTAATGAAGGCAGCACCGTAAGCGGTGCAGGAAGCAAACTCGAGACTTTCATTGGTTCCGATGATGTGGTCAACATTGTTCGTGCCTTTGAGAAATGTGTTGATTTGGTCTCTGTTTCGGGTCTTAAGAATGTGACTAATGCTGATTATGCGTTCGCCGGGTGTTCCAAACTCTCAAAGACCCCGGATTTACCGAATGTCCTTTCTCTTATTCACGCTTTCTCTAATACGTCCATTACAGAACTAACATACGAAAGTGTCAAGGGATTAGCTGTAAACAACTGCGGGAAACTGACAATCATTGATTGCCCGAATGCCGTAAAACTCGAAGAGAATGTCTTTGCTGGAGGTATGCCGAAATTAACGGATATCTACTTGAAGTCAAAGCATTTCGAAATAGTTTACACAACGGCGTTTGACCATCTGAAGAGAGGACAGGTCACTCTTCATCTGGATGCATCCCAGAAAGGTAATATTGATGTGACTAATAAAACATGGACTCCTAAAAAATCGAATGGCGACTCTGCGGTTGACGGAGGAGAGTCGGTTCCTCTCGATCTTCTCAAAGCCGTCTACTGCGGAGAGGAACAGATAATACCGAAAATATAGTACCCGGCTCCAAGAACGACTCCCGTTTTTATGAATGAGGCCATTTCCATACCGCACCATAACGGATCAAGTGCCCGCCCGCAGAGCCCTCTCCGGTCGCTTCGGTCGCTGAGCCTGTCGAAGCGCCCGGCACGCCCGCTGAGCCCATCGAAGCGCCCGAAGCACTCGACCAGCCCATCGCGCCCCGCCCGGTCGCTGAGCTTGTCGAAGCGCCCAGCACGAGCCAATAAAGAAGCCGCCCCAATAACCTGTAGCGGCTCCTATGCGGACGGAATCACTGATCAGAGTCACCTCTTACCGCTTACGGTAATGGCCTCTCACGTAAACCTTCCTGCCACCGACCATTCTGAAATGGCCCCTGACAAAGACAGGTTTCCGAACTGCTTCCTTGCACTCCGTGCAAAGACGCTCTCCGAAGCTAAAATTAAATTGGATTCTAAAAAACATTTTGAAATTAGTTGTAATACGCTTGAGAGGGAGCGGCTTGTCAAGAGTACGTCATCCGCATTATCTCAAAAAAAGGAGCATCTGCCTTTAGTAGGGCAGACGCTCCTTGATCATCAGCTTTGGAGAGCGTCCAATAACTTCAGTTCTTTAAAATCCGACACAAAGATAAAACATATTTCAGAATCAGCAAAATATTCCGATTCATTTGTAAATGAGCTGTCGCTGAGGTCGCTGAGCCTGTCGAAGCGCCCGGCCCCAACCAATAAAGCTGCCACAGCTTTTCGTACCGCAAACACCCCTCTCCTGTACGGAACGCCACCGGAACGATGTTCGGCCTATGCTGCCAAAGGAGTTGCGCCAGAGCAATCGGCCATGAATGCTAACACAAGATGTCAATGTTGAATATGAATAGATCAAGACAGATATTATTGATGGCCGGGGCGGCGTGGGTGATTGCGCTGCTCGCTGCGGGCTGCTCCAAAGAGGGGAGCCCGGCTGTGGGCTGGGCTTCTGATCCGCAAGCCGTGCGCATTGACGCTTCCGTGGGGGCTGTCACCAAGACCAATCCGCTCGGCACTGATGAGGAGCAGACCAAGTTTAGCGGCGGGGACAAGATTGCGGTCGCGGCCTTGGACAACGGAGCGGTGAAAAAGACGGTGAAGTACCAGTTCGACGGCTCTTCCTGGGCTCCGGTGGCAGACGAGACGGGGGCCACGGACTACTTTCTATGGGACACCCCGGTCACTTTTCGGGCGTGGTATCCGGCCGGAAAGTCAGCAGACGGGTCTGAGTTTAAATTGCCCGGTGTTCAGGTTGGAAGTAAGGACTACACTTTGGCTGACGCTGACTTTATGACCTCGGATGACTGCACATATTCGACTCTTAACGATATCCCGGGCGACAGGACATTCAAACCTGTACTCACGCGAAGGATGGCCCTTGTCACCATCGTCATTGACAAGGTTGCTGACGAGTATGCTGATCTCAAAGATATCAGGGCTCAGGTGAAGACTATTAATTCCGCCCACAGTTTGGTCAAACTTCAGTCTGACGGAACCTTCAAACCTGAGGGAGAGATGACCGTCGTGCGGCCTTACTCTCATAAGGTTGAGGAAAAAAGTGCGTATTCTGCTATTGTCGTCCCTGGCGAGGCCTCCAAAGAAGTTTTCGTGAATGTCGATGTTGACGGCTATAAAGACGACGGGACGGAAACTATAATAATTAATGAAGTCACTGGCATCCCTGCCGCTGAGGCCGGCAAGCACTACACCTACAAACTCATAGTGGGTAAGGAGACTGTCAAGATCGCAGGTGTCACGGTGGTGGATTGGACCACGGGACTTACGCTTGACGGGAATTTTGAAGCGGAAGTCGAGAACTACAGCGAGTGGGACGGGAAGATTACAGACACAGATTTTTCCGGTGATGGCACGCAGGGGGCACCATTCCTCATCACCTCAGCCGCTGAACTCGCTGGCCTTGCCGCTATGGTCAATTCAGGCACCTCGTATCATGACAAATATTTCCGTCTTGAGACCGATATCGACCTCATGGGCCATGAATGGACGCCGATAGGAAAAAGTGGTAAATATTTTTATGGGAATTTCGATGGAAATGGCAAGGTCATAACGAACTTGACCATCTCTAATGCGACCGACGAAGTTGGATTGTTTGGATTTGCTGGTGGTACAATACAGAATGTTGTCTTAAGGAATGCAAATGTCGCTTCTTCTGGCGTGGCGGCTTTACTTGTCGGAGATGCTAATGGCGGTGCGATAAAGTCCTGTAAGATTGACGGAGTGGTCCGTTCTGGCCACATTGCTGCAGGAATTGTAGGATTGAGCGATTCGGATGTTGAAATCTCGGATTGTGAAGTAAACGTTGAATGTTATGGTGATGACTACACTGGTGGTGTATTCGGATCTAAATCAGGTTATATTGGGGACGTTGTTGTCAAAAACTGCATTGTGCGTGGACGCATTTATGGCAAAACTGTGGGAGGAATTGCTGGATCGTTACAAGGATCAGATGTGATTTCTGGATGCAAATCCTATGCGACATTGAGTCTGGTTGATAAAAAGTATGATTCATGGGCTGGCGGGATTGCGGGATCCGCTTATTATAATTGCAAATTCGAAGACTGTGAAGTCTATGGTGACATAGATATTGAGAGCGAATACGAATTAGGTTCTCCTCATGTGGGAGGGTTGATCGGCCATGCTTCAGATGCTACAATTTCCAACCTTAAATTTGAAGGCACGATGAATGTCACGAGCAAAAAGGAAGGGAATACTGTCGGAGCCATTATCGGTGTGGTGGAAAAGTCCCTCACGGTTTCCTCCGAATGCACCTACAAGAAATCCGGCACCGGCACATTCCCGCCTGTCGGCACTTACCCGGAAGGGTTTGATACTGCCATCCTTGACAAAATTAAAGGAATCGAATGAATATGAAATATTCCAAACTATGCATCATCCCGGCCCTGCTTGCGGTCCTCGCATCATGCTCCAAGGCCGAAGACCCTGAGGGCGAAGGTCGCATGGAAGGGAGGGTGGTGAGCGTCAGCGCCAGCGTTGGCTCGCCTGCTGTCGGGATTCCGGATGTAAAGGCTTGCGTGGCAGGACTCCCCGGCACACGCACTGAAGGTTCGGCCACATATTCAGGAAGCACCCTCGGATTGTTCCTTGATTACGGAAAGGATTCCAACGGAGACGATGCCCCGTACACGCGCCGCAATGTCCTTTGGGAGAATGATGGCTCGAACAACTGGACCCCAAAAGACCAGATGCTCTGGGGCAAGTCTTCCGACAAGGTTGGAGTCTATGCCTATGCTCCTTACCTTGAAGGACAGGGGAATGCATCGGCAGTGAGTTTCACCATCCCTTCAGACCAGTCAGAGGGACTTGATGCGGCAGACCTGCTTTGGTGGTATCCAGGGATTGAGAACAATGCGAGGACAGAAGTTGCTGCCAAAGATTTCGAGGACGGCAGGATTGACATCGCTTTCAGGCACGCACTTATCAAACTGACCGTGAACTTAAAGTTGGGCACGCAGTTCGAGGGTAAGAATATTTCCATCAAGGAAGCGTGGTTCCACGGGTCGGTTGATCAGGCAGCAATCTATTTCACCGGATCTGAAAACGGAGACATCCCTTATGTCGGTTTTGGCAATATATCAAGCTCTGCATATAGCATAAAGATGCACAACTGTTCATCGGAAGGGAATCTCTCTTGCGAGGTTCTGTTCTTCCCTTATGATGCATTGGGAACCAATAGTAAGCTGCTCACGGTCTCTCTCTCCGATGGCCGTGACTACACCCTCACTCTTGACAAGGCTCTCGATTTCAAGAAGCATTCTGAATACGGACCCTATATCGTCGGCACCGCTTACGAGATGACCGTAAAAGTCGGCAAGGACAAACTGTCAGTGGGTGCCGTCACCGTTGCCCCGTGGACTGACAAGGGCAGCCTTGGCGGTGGTAAGAATTACGAAACTGATGCCACTGAATATAGCGAGTGGGGAGGGGCGGAGGATGTGGCCACAGCCTACGCCGGGGGCTCCGGTACCTCTGATGACCCGTACCGGATTGCCACTGCCGCGCAGCTGGCTTTCCTGGCGCAGGAAGCTAACAATAAGGATGAATATACATGGCCGGAAAACCCTAAGTATTTCAAACTTACAGCGGACATCGATCTCAAGGGGCATGAATGGACTCCTATAGGGACGGCATATAAGAGATTCGGAGGTTCGTTTGACGGGGACGGTCATGTGATTGTCAACCTTAGTGTCAAGGATGCTTGGTATGCTGGGCTTTTCGGCTGGATACGGAACGGGGCCACTGTCAAGAACCTTGTCATCCGCAACGCTTCTGTCTCTTCGGTGTCGCAGGATAGCGAAAGCGTCAAGCCACACAATCCGGAGGCATATTCAGGAATAGTGGCAGCATACTGCGCAGCCGGTTGCACTATCTCGAACTGCAAGGTGGACGGGACCGTCACCAGCGACTACTGCGCCGGTGGCATCGTGGGATATTCGGACAACAGTTCCAGTACTTATGACGGGGCCATAACATCCTGCACCGCTGATGTCGTCTGCTCGACCGCGAACACGGCAAAAGACGCTTATTGCGGTGGGATTGCCGGGATTTTAGCTGTCAAGTTAGATAACTGCACTGTCCGCGGCAAGGTTGACGGCACTGTCTCTGCCGGAGGATTGGCGGGTTGGCTGAGCAGTGGTGGAGTAATCGGGTCTGATTACAGTTCCGTCAATTATGTCTATGCAGATGTAAGTTTGTCTTCGGTCTGCATCCCGAACATGAGCTATTACGATGTCGGTGGGCTGGTCGGAAGTGCCTCTTACGGTACTAAAATCAGTCGCTGCTATATGTATGGCCGTGTCTGGTGTGCAGAGGGTCTTGAACTTACAGATGTCGCTCCGATTTATGTCGGTGGCGTGATTGGATATACTGATGGCGTGGAGTTGTTCGCATGCCATTCTTTTGCCAGCGTCACTGCGGGCAAGCCTGCCCATGGCCGGCTCGGTGCCGGAGCGTTCATAGGCTATCTTGGTGCCGGAGTCAAGGCTTCAAAATGTTCTTATCAGATTGATGGGGCGGCAGGTCTGCTTGTGTACGGGGATAAGAAGGATGGAGCAGATGACTCGGAAATTGAAGTTGAGGCTAAGGAATAATTGACTGAATATGAAGAACTTATTATATATTTTCGTTCTTGCCTGCACGGCTGTGGCCTGCTCTAAGTCTGAGCTGCCTGCGGGTGGCGGCTATCCTGCGGACGGGGTCGTGAGGATCTCTCCCACCGTGGCTGCGCCTGTGACAAGGGCTGAGGAGGGCGCTGCGTTCAGTGGCTCGCGTCTTAGGCTCGGTCTGTATTATGGGGATAATGACAAGTACAGCAAGACCGCCCTGTGGAAGAAGGATGCGGACGGCAACTGGAACTCCAGCTCTCGGCTGTTCTGGAAGAATGCTACGGATGAGGTGGTGGTCTATGCTTACGTGCCGGATGATAGCAGTTTGGATTATAGTAGTCATGGCCTGATTGCCCCAAGTGATGGCATCCCTTCCGACCAGTCCACCGGGCTGGAGAGTGCCGACTGGCTCTGGTATTCGGAGAAGATTGTGCCGGAGAAGGCTTTGGATGTTGACGGCAAACTCAATGTCAAGTTGAACCATGCCCTGCTCAAACTTACCGTCAATCTGAGTTTTGGCAATGAGTTCGGGGACACGGCTCCTGAAATCAAGGAGGTTTGGCTCAACGGTACGATGCAGAAAGTATATGTATCGTACCGATATGAGAGCCGGGGACAATTGGCCATCCCTAGTCCTCAGTCGCCTATGGACATCAAGATGCACAATGTCTCAGACAATTGCTACGAGGCGATTTTCTATCCTTCGACCGGACAGATGAAAGACGGGAAGATGCTGACAGTGGTGCTTACGGACGGGCAGGACTACTGTCTTAAGCTCTCGGAGGATCTCCCGTTTGAAAAGTCGTCTGACGGCAAGACGTATCTCGGCGGTTGCGCCTACTCGATGTCCGTAAAGATAGGTAAGGATGGAGATTACCCAAATCAGCACCGAAGGCGACTTGCCGGGATGGACAAGCGAAGAGGAACTTAAATGATTTAAGAATATGACCATGGGCAAGATATTTCAAAATATTCTTTTGTCCGTCGCCGCTTTTGTGGCGGCATCGTGTGCCGGCGGTTTGGACAATGCGGCTGTCACGGTAGGTGGTGACGACGGAATACGCTTTGAGGTCGGAGATTTCCCGGCATTCGGAGAGCCTTCCACCCGCGCTGTCGGCACTGAGGATCCCGGCAAGACTTCATGGGCCGAGGGGGATGAGTTGCTTCTGGAGCTTGGCAATAACAGTTATGGCACTCAGTATGCTACTGTTACGTTTAACGGTGATAACTGGGAACTTACAAGTGGTACGCTGGTTTACAAAGAAGGTGATCCTGCATACGTGTCTCATGTATATTATGCCCCTAATTACAAATGGGAAGCCGGCGAATTAACTTTGAAAGACGGTAAGGTTGCTGGGACGGATGAATACATTGAGGGTTCAGGAAGGATTACCGGTGATGGCCAAGAGATAACTGTCTCTTTTTCTACGGCCAAACGTGGCTATTCCCGTCTGCGCATCGCGACCCTTCCGGACGTAGATGTCTCTGTCTCGGTTAAATACTTTACCCCGGCTGGCTCTGCGTCACAGGTTTCGGCTACGTACACCCTACATTCTGATGCCAAGGGCAATGCCTACCTTTATGGCGGTTTTGTCAAAAATTCGACCGTGTCCGTGAAGTATGATAATGTTGTTTTGGCAGAGTACACTTTCAAAAGTGCCACCTCAGATGATTCAAGCTACGTTCTGGATGCGACTGTCATTTCGTTGGAGGGGATGAGTGGTGATTCCACGAAGATTATGGAGGCTATTGAGGCGGAAGTGAAAAGGGGCAATAAAGACATCAGGCTCATGCTGCCGTATGATCTTGATATGGAAGAGGCGAATGGCATTTTAGGTGGGTTGGATAGCCTTGATCCTGGCAGTGTCAATCTTACGCTGATAGGATGTAAGAAGATTACTTTTCAAGGTTTTAAATACTGCAAACAACTGAAATCTGTGACTCTTCCGGACGTTACAGAAATCTGCGAATCTGCTTTTGCAGCTTGCAGTCGGCTTCAGAAAGTTGTCTTCGGCACTCCTCTTACAAAAGTGTATGGGAATCCTTATGAAACCCCCGGGGGGTATTTTTGAAGGTTGCGGCACTAGATGGATGATTGATCTGGTCTTGTCAGGCGAACAGAATCAGATGTCCTTCAGCCAGGTCGAGGGGAAAGATGTCTGGACTGCTGATGACGGCCAGCCTTATAAGGGAAGTTCTGGACACATGTACAGTCAATTTCTCGGCTATACGTTCAGGTCTGTGACCTGCGGCGGTGAGCACTAGTGCTGACAGCCCCCGCTCATCGGCTTCCAATCCATCGCTGAACCCATCCATCGCTGAACCTGTCGGTCGCTGAGCTTGTCGAAGCGCCCGACCCCACCGAAGCCCCAAAGCACTCGAAAGCCCGGATGGTTCGACAAGCTCACCACCCAGTAGCTGAGCCCGTCGAAGTGCCTAAGCCCTGGTGGCTTGACAAGCTCACCATCTGGTAGCTGAGCCCACCGAAGCGCGCCGACCTCCTACCATCGTTCCTCATCGGCCCCCGACCCCACCGAAGCACTAGCCCCTAGCGGCCAAAGTCATGTGTTTTACAAACCACGCGCACAACGAAATGTCTCTGGCCACCGTCAGAGGCCGTTCACCGTGCTCGACCCTATCCCCGAAAGAGGGGGTCAGCCACATCACCCTGCCTCTCACCCCTCTCCGTCCCATCTTCATGTGCTCGTGGTCTGAACTACGAATATAGATCGGTCCTGTTTTGTACTCAGAATAATGCATGATTCTGTTCTGTGGTCTGCGCAATGTAAAACAAGATATCCTGTTTTGCCGATCCCTAGCCCCATCGGTCGCAGAGCCCGTCGAAGCGCCCGCCCTCACCAAAGCCCAGATGGTTCGACAGGCTCACCATCCGGTCGTTGTTGTGCCTGCCGATAAACTCACCACTCGGTAGAGGCGTGCTGCTTCTCCAGCCCGTTGTCTCACGACCTCTTCCCGAAAATGGCCTCAAGCACTCCTTGGGGCACGAGGGTGACACGGCTTAGGGATGAAAGCGAAAACGTCTTTTTGTCGCTCCACAGTTTCTGGGCGACCGCCAGCCTTTCCTCAAGACTGGCCCTTGACGCTGAGGCCTTCCCGAACATATTCATAAACAACTCTTTGCTTTCGGCTCTCAATTCGCTCTCCTTTGCGACTCGGAGATATTCACGAGAACATTCCATGTCGATTTCCGCCTCTGTCTTCTTGCTTTGGCTCATGAAAGCGATGAACACTTTGGGCGATTTGAACAATCTTTCGACCCTTGCCCGGTCAATGTAGCACCATGGGAGAATCAGACCTTCGTCATTGAACATCCATCCCTTAGGAATCTTCACCCTCGTGTGAAACAGGGCTCTTTTCTCTCTTTCAGTCAACTCACTGACAAGGTGTCCCTCTTTCATTTCATGAGCGGTAAAGAATATATTCCCCGGCCCACCGACATATTCCCAAGGCATGCCAGGGTAGCCCGCCGCTATCGCGTTCCGATAGACATACATAAATTTGTTCATCAACTCGCGCTCGGTCCTTATCTCATCGTTACCCACCATAATCGCACCGTTGACACTGTGTCTTTTATCCTCCGCCCAAACGATCAACCTCCTCCTGAGCTCCCGCGCGAACCTTTCCCGGTCCCAAGCCGTCCCGCTCACGATCGAATGCACGTGAGTCGTCATGACCTGCTGCACCAGAATCTTCACATTGTATGAATATGCCAATGTCGCGATCATATTCATTGCTGCTATTTTATCCTGCCTCGTGTCGAACAGGCTGTTGACTGAAGTCTCGTCTGAATATATATGTGAGCAGTCCTCCACCGCCTTGTCTGCCCATACGACACCATTCATTTTGCCGTTCCCTTCTCCTGAACAGTCTCTCAATTCGCCAGTCCTTCCGCCCCTGTCTTCCACATGGCCCCTCTCTCCAATTGTAGCCTTTTCATCTCTTTGAATGCGAACACTTGTCCAGCCCTCCGGACTTTTGCCGTGAACCTCTGGAAGTTTATCCCAGTCTCTTGCCATGCCATTCCCACGGACGATCTTCCCCTGCCCGCCCATTACTTCGGAATGACTCAACGCACGATAGCCTCTTGTCATGCCGTTATCCAGAAAGTTATTTTCTTCAGAGTCATTCGGCACAGAATTGTTCCTTGCCTTAATGTTCCCTTGTAAGGTCCTTTTCTGTCCCTTCATTCCTTCGGGAGCATTCGACACATAGTAGTCGTAGAAGTTGGCCATAGTTCTGTCCTTTTATAAATACCGTCTAATGAGAGTGAAAGCCGCGACCTTGTTTCTCGTGCAAAGGTCGCAATCATTATCCGTTGAACCAATTATTCCACGACTAATTAGTGTCCCTGCCCTTTGACACGTCTGTGGGCTTGTTTTAATGGACAAGACAGATCCACTTTTGCGCAAATATTGTTCGCGTCATGAAGAAGGCTTTTCCCCATACCGAAGCCCCGAAAGCCCGTATGGTTTGACAATCTCACCACCCGGGCGCTGTGCCTTTACCCGGTCTCTGAGCCTGTCGAAGTGCCAGCCCCCACCGAAGCCCCAAATTCCCGGATAGTTCGACAATCTCACCATCCGGGCTCTGTGCCCTTATCGGCCTCTGAGCTTGTCGAAGCACTCGTTCCCTATCGCCCCAAAGTCTCTTGTTTTACAAACCACGCGCACGACGATGTGCCTTTGGCTGCGTTCAGAGGCCGTTCACCGTGCTCGACCCTATCCCCGAAAGAGTGGGTCAGCCACATCACCCTGCCTCTCACCTCTCTGTACCCCATCTTCCTGTGCCCGTGCTCTGCGCAATGGAATAGATCTGCCCCTGAGTCCTGTCGGTCGCTGAGTCTGTCGAAGTGCCAGCCCCTACCATCGCTCTTCATCGGTCGCAGAGCCTGTCGAAGCGACAACTATGACACTTGCCAATCACACCTCGCCCGAGTAGAGACCGGCAGAGGACAGAGCCTTGGAGATTCCGTTCATTTTCAAGTGTAAATAGCTGTTTTCCTTTGACCTGCTGATTTTTCTATTGGAGATGTCCTGTTTCCGAATAAAAATCGTTTATATTTGTAACCTCAACATTGATCAAGGGCATGGAATCCTCCGCAAAACATCAAGACCTGGCCATCGCGCCAAAAGAAAACAAATTCAATCTTGCCTTCAACATTTTTCTGGTGACCGGAATGCTGCTGGCGGTGACAGTCACGACCATATTCAAGCTTCAGCAACCGGATGTGAAGACTTTCATGCTGATTCTTGCGGCGTTCGGCTCTGTGATGGGAGTGGTGAACACTGTGATGTCGGCCAATGGGAACATCCTTACATTCGTGTTCGGTTTCATCGATGTGCTGATCGGCACGATCGTCTATCGGGACAACGGAATCATGGGAAACTTTGCCCTGCATGCGTTCTATTTCCTGCCGATGCAGTTCATCGGGTTCTGGCAGTGGAGCAAGAGGGGAGCGAATGTGCGTACCGGCGAAGGAGGCGGCTCGCATCTTGAGGCGAGGCGGCTGACGGGCCGGCAATGGGCATGGTTGGGAGCCGGGGTATTCATAGGCATAGCGGCGTTGTACCTTATTTTATTATATGTGGACGGCGCCAAACTTGCCGCCGGAAAGATTGATAGCATCGACAGGCCGAAGATTCTCCTTGATGCGGTGGTAATGATTTTGAATATCGCAGGGCAGGTCCTTATGAGCCTTGCGTTCATGGAACAGTGGTACATCTGGATTCTGGTCAACATCTTTTCCATCTCGCTTTGGACTGTGGCGGTTGTGGGTGGCGCCGGATCCGGCAACGCGGCGGTAATGCTCATCAAGTACATCTTCTACCTGCTTAATTCTCTGAATGGCTTAAGAATATGGTTGAGGCTGAGCCGCGGTAACTCCTGACGGAGCGCTCAGTCCGCCGCCGTGATTCCTCCGTGAGGTGGCTCGGCCCGCAAATTTGGATAATTGACTATTTTTTACTTACTTTGTGGCGCTATTTGTTCATGGGTCACCCGTGGATGGTTACTAATAGCGTAATTGGCAAGAATATACTATTTAATTTATTTAATTATGACTGAAGAAGAAATTGTAAAGCAGGTCAAAGCGATTATCGTTGACAAGCTGGGCGTCGAGGAGTCTGAGGTGACTGAGAGCGCCAACTTCACAAATGATCTCGGAGCTGATTCACTTGACACAGTTGAGCTTCTTATGGAGTTTGAGAGAGTGTTTGGGATCAAGATTCCTGATGAGGAGACAAGCACAATCGCGACTGTTAAGGACGCGATCGACAAAGTCAAGGAGAAGCTTGCCAGCAAGGAGGCATAATCCTTTAGACGTAACAAGTTAAAGCCTCGGATTTAGGTCCGAGGCTTAATAGTTTCCGGAATATGATCTGGTAATGAAAAAATAAAATGGCAAATTTTGGTAATGTGCAAAATTTGCCATTTTCGTTTTTTCGGTCAGCGACCCCGGTCTATTTCTCAGGGTATCCTTTCGGGATCGCGAACGTAACCTTCAACTTAGGCTTCCTGCCTTCGGACTCCGGGCCACGCAGTACCGCCCTGTAGTAACGATCCTTGTCCAGCTCGGTGCTGGAAGTCGTCGTTGTGGCCGACGAATAGGCGTACTGAGCCATGGTCGCATAGTTATAGTAGTTATTGTAATAACTGCCGTAACCGCCGTAGCCGCCGTAACCGTAGCCGTAGCTGCCATAGCCGTATCCCCCGTAGAGCTGGTTGTAGTAAGATGCATAGGCCATCTGCTGATAGTATTTGGCCATCTCCTCCGCTTCCGAGTTCGTCGTGGTCGTCTTCTCGTAGCTCATTATCAGAAACCAGATGTCGTAATTTGATAACTTGCTGTCATCAGCCTTTTTCCGGATGATCTGCTGTACGTGGTGAGTGATGTCCGGGGCGTAATTGCACAGGGACCGGTTCACATCCCCTTGGTTCTCATCCGATGCGCTGGCGTCGGTGAGCCCGGCGAAAGTGACCGTGGTGTCCGTGCTGATCTTTATGGTCGGGCTGAGCACCTTCGGGTAGCGGAACATGGTCGTGTAGTCCTCGGGAAAATCAAACGGCATCTCGATGGTCGCTTTTGAAACCAGGGCCGTGGCGGGATCGCCGCCTTTTCTGACGATCTCCTCGTTGACGAGGCGCCGGATCTCCGAGGCCGGGACAACAGGCTTCACGCCGCTTCCTCCCTCGATGTAGATTTTGTCGCCAGCCTTGCCGACAAGGTGATCGGACTCGTGGTGGTCAACGTTAAACACGTACTGTGAGGGCAGTTTGTTGACGTTGATCAGAGAGTCAAGATTCCGCATCTCCACGGGACTGAAATAAAACATCAGGCTTGAGTCCCTTCTCTCTCCGTCGAACTCTCCGTTGAAATAGAGGATGGCGTAGTTGTCTGTCCTCGAGATGTAGGAGCCCGATGAGCTTGCCACGGACTGCAGGATGTCGAACTTGTACATGTCAAACCTGCCGCCTATTCCCGTAGGCTCGTCGGTGCAGAGGTATATTCCCGGAAACTTCTTCGTGTATGTCTCCAGGTTTTTCAGGTCATCCTGGGTCATGCTCAGGTACTGTTTCCCGTATTCCTCTGTGAACTCGAAAGTCAGTGAGTCCTGGCCATTGACAACCGGCACCCCTTTGGTGATTCGCTTGGAACCGTGCTTGACTTCCGCCCTGGAGAAGTAGTCCTTGGAGCCGAGCGGCTCGGTGAGGGCATAGACATTGACGTTCTGAAGGATGTTCATCTGGCTCTCGTCGGCCACTGACAATGAATCGGCGCCGGCCTTGAACTTGAATCTCTTGAACACAGGATCCTTTCCGAAATCCACCGAGTCCAGCACAGGGACAAGCGTGACCACGCTCCCTCTGCTGAACAGCCCGAAGGTCTCGTCCCTGATCGAGCCGATGGTGATTCTTCTTGATGAATATGCCGTCAGGCTGTCGATGGACTTTAACCAAATCTCGTCAAGGTCGAATTCGGCCGTGTGGAAGTCGTATTTCTGGTCGGTCGGGATGAAGTCACCACCGAGGCTCTGGTCTGTTCCGACACAAGACACAAGGCCTGCGATAAGAACGATGACTGCTGTGAGTTTTCTCATTTACTGCAACTGTTGATAAAAATCATCGTATTCCTCTATGTAGCGTCCGCTGCTGATTGATTCCTCGTTGAAAGGAAGCGTCGGGATGTTCCGTTCCTGACAGAAACTTGCCAGTTCGGGATCAACATCTTTGTCGCCGAAGATCACCCCGTCGGAATACAAGGCTGCCGTTTTCGCAAGATTTATGCCAGTAGGACTGTCCAGTAGCGAGACATCGGCCGGCTTGATACCCCCGAACAGGATGTTGTCCTTGAAAGACGGTGAGAACTGTTCGCCGACTGCCTCTCCGTAGAGGGATGTCACAATCTTGCTTCCGCTGAAGATCGGATCCCCGTTGTAGGCTTTCTTCAGGTAGATCGGCACAAGTTGTGAGATCCAGCCCTGGCAGTGGATGACATCCGGGGCCCAACGAAGTTTCTTGACGGTCTCAAGCACGCCGCGGGCGAAGAAGATAGCTCTCTGTCCGTTGTCCTCGAAGAATTTGCCGTCCGTGTCGAATGCGATCTGCTTGCGGCGGAAATAGTCTTCGTTGTCAATGAAGTAGACCTGAATCCTTGCTGATGAGATGGAAGCCACCTTGATCACAAGCGGCCTGTCGACGTCACCGATGATGATGTTCATGCCGGAGAGGCGGATCACCTCATGGAGCTGGTTCTTGCGCTCGTTGATGCACCCATAGCGCGGCATGAACGCCCTGATCTCCTTCTTGCGCTCTTGGATGCCCTGTGGAAGACAGCGTCCGATCTTCGAGATAGGAGTCTCTGGAAGGAACGGCATGATCTCCGAATTGACGAATAAAACTCTGTTTACGGGTTTTCCCATGGTAATTTTCTTGACTTACAAAGGTAATAATTTTTTTTCATATTTCGATATTTCACTATCTTTGAGTCCAATTTGGTGTAATGTGCGAATATGACGGCAGGTGAAAACAAATTGATACGCCGGCGGCTGGTCGGAGCCTGGCTTTCCACGGTCATCAGCATAAGTCTTGTGCTGCTCCTTGTCGGGGTGGCGGCTCTTCTGGTGGTCAACGCCAGAAGCGTCTCTGACTATTTCAAGGAGAACATGCAGGTCTCCGTCCTGATGAAGCAGGAGGTCGATGACGAGGAGGCCATGGAATATGTCTCCGAACTTGATGCGATGCCTTTCATAAAGAGCAGCAAGTTTGTCTCCAGAGAGCAAGGCACCAAAGAGATGGCTGAGCTTCTGGGGCAGGACTTCCTGGATGTCTTCGAGACCGCTCCGATCCCTGTCTCCGTGGAGGTGACCTTGAAGGCTGATTATGTGTCCACGGACAGCCTTGAGGTGGTAAAAAGGGCGATAGGACGCTCCGGGATTGTCGATGAGGTCGTCTACCAGCAGTCCCTGGTCGAGAAACTGAACACTAACCTGAAGAAAATCTCGGTCGTGCTTGGCGTGTTCATAGCCCTGCTTCTTTTCATCTCCTTTGTGCTCATCAACAACACGGTGAGACTGAACGTGTTCTCCAGAAGGTTCACCATCCACACGATGAAGCTGGTGGGTGCGACCAAGGCCTTTATCAGGGTGCCTTTCATGGTGCAGGCTGTGTTCCAGGGGCTGTTCTCCGCACTTCTCGCCACAGTGATGCTCGTCGGGATACTTTTCTTCGTGCGAAGCGAGTTCGCCCAGCTTTTCGAAGTGTTCAGGCTTGACTTGCTTCTCGTCGTGATCGGAGTGGTGATCGTCTCGGGAATCGTGATCTGCACGGTGAGCACCGCGCTTGTCGTGGGGCACCTCGTCTCGCTGTCCAAGGATGAATTATATTGCTAACAATAAATTATTACGAATATGTCAGAGAACACCAAGATGCCAATCACGGCCAAGGGCTTGAGGCTCCTCCTTATGGGGCTTCTGGTGATGGTCGCCGGCTTTGTGCTGATGATTGGAGGAGGCACCGTTGATCCGGACAAGTTCAACTGGGCCATGTTTGACTTCCGCAGGCTTGTGGCCGCTCCGCTCGTGATCATCGTCGGCGTGGTCATCGAGATCGTGGCCATCATGCGCCGCCCTAAAGAGTCTGAAAACAATAAAGTGGAATAGGTTATGGATTGGTTACAAGCGCTTCTTTTGGGAATAGTACAGGGTTTGACAGAGTTTCTGCCGGTCAGCTCCAGCGGTCATCTGATGATAGTGAGGGAATTGCTCGGCGTTGATGGAGACGGTTTTCTGGATTTCACCGTGACGGTCCATCTCGCCACGGTGCTCAGTACTGTAATCGTGTTCTGGAAACCTATATGCCGTCTTTTCGCCGGATTGTTCAAGTTCACCTACAACGACGAGACCGACTATGTGTTCAAGATTGTGGTCTCCATGATCCCGGTGGCCGTCGTCGGACTTCTTTTTAGGGATCAGGTCGAGGCTTTGTTCTCGGACAACCTGTTTACGGTGGCTGTCTGCCTCATCATCACCGCGATCCTGCTTTACCTGTCTGATGTCTCCTCCCGTGTGGCGGCTCGCAAGACATCGGGGTCCAGCGGCTCTTCCGCACGGAACGGAATCTCCTACTGGCAGGCCATGGCGGTCGGACTCGGCCAGGCATTGGCCGTGGCTCCTGGCCTTTCCCGCTCCGGCACCACGATCGCCACCGGACTGCTTTGCGGGGTCAAGCGAGAGGTGATGGCGCAGTTCTCGTTCCTTATGGTACTTGTGCCTATCGTCGGGGAACAGTTCCTGAGTCTTGTCAAGGGGCTTGGAGGCGATGCCGCCCTTGGCGGAGGACTCAGCCCTGTCTGCCTTCTGGTGGGCTTCCTGTCCGCTTTCCTCTCAGGCCTTTTCGCCTGCAAGGTGATGATAGCCATAGTGAAGAAGGCAAAGCTCACGTGGTTCGCCATCTACTGCCTCGTCGTCTCTCTCCTGCTGCTCATCTTCGCGTAGGAATATTCATGAATAACAATGGCTGACAGGACCCTTACGTACTTTGTCTCCGACGTGCATCTTGGGCTGGACGTCAATGATCCCGCCGAGAGGGAGGCCCGATTCGTCCGTTTCCTGAAGTCCATCCCGAAGGACAGGACCAAGACGCTCTACATGCTCGGGGACATCTGGGACTTTTGGTACGAGTACCACGATGTGGTCCCTAAGGGCTATGTCAGGGTGTTCGCCACCCTGCTGGATCTGATGGACGCCGGGGTGGAGGTGTGTTTCTTTCAGGGCAACCATGACATCTGGTGCTTTCATTATTTCGAGGAACTCGGAATCCGGATCCTTCAGCAGCCCTATGTCGTGGAGATAGGCGGAAAGACATTCTGCCTCGGACATGGCGATGGGCTTGGGCCTGGGCACCGCTGGTACAAACTGATGCGCTGGGGGTTCCGCAACAAGTTCTTCCAGAGCCTTTTCAGCTTGTTGCATCCTTATCTGGCATTCCGCCTGGGCAAAGGATGGTCAAAGAAAAGCCGGGTGGCGAAGAGTCAGGAATATGCCTTCAGAGGCGCCGATGAGCCATTGTACAAGTTCGCCGTGGATTTCTCGAGGAGGCGTCACGTGGATTATTTCATCTTTGGGCATTTTCATGTGAGCGAGGACATCGCCCTTCCTACCGGAGCCAGACTCCTGATCCTCAAGGACTGGATGGCGCCTCACTCGTCGAACTTTATCTCTTTCGACACGATGTTGGGATGCTTGGGCATCTCCCAGAATATTGAATAGTAAAGGGCGTCGAACTCGCCTCTCTGCCACTTCTCGACAAGATATTCAGTCATCTTGTCCTCTCCCTTGGGGTCGTAGTGGCTTTTCAGGTCCTGGCCGAAGACTTTGGCCACACCCTGCCAGAAGCCGGCGGAGATTCCGCTTTTGTAACTCCTGATCACATTGTACGGTGATTTGCCTATCTCTCTGTCCACCAGCTTGATCAGTAACTTCCCCTGCGAGATTGTCATGCCCTTGAGCGGCTTCTCGTAGGCATCCAGCAACTCTTCCTGAAGGCGGTTGATGTACTTCTCTTTCTTGCGCCTGCGCAGACTGTTCTCGGAGATGTGCCTGTCGACCTGGCTTTCCATGTCCTTGGCCAGAAGGGCGTACGGGTAGACCTTGTTGAAGTTGTAGACCAGCCGGTAGTATTTCTTCAGGTCTCGCTTGCTTCCGCGGAAACCTCTCGGAAAGATCCAGGCGGGGTCTATGCTGTCGTAGTAGGACGTGTCTCCGTGCTCGACGCGGTAGCCCATGTAGCCGGATCTGCCGCCGCGCGCCTGAGGCGGAACGTCAGGAGTCTGCCCGGCGCAGATGGTGATCATCGTCAGGAACCCTGAGATAAGGCAGGTGGCGTATGTCGTGAGACGTGTCATTGTCTTGGGATGCAAAGGTACGATTTTTCTGAAAAAACTGTGCCACGGACTTATTCGCGGATAAACTGGATTCGGGCGTGTCAAAATTGATTGCAAAATATTTTTGCGCCGTTATCTAACGAATTGAGAATGACAGATTTCTTTTAATGGTTTTGCGGTCGAAAAAGTTGAAATATTTTTTAAATAATGTTTGAAATCCATGAATTTTTGCTAACTTTGCAGTCCCAAATTCTAGGGTGTAGTGGCGCAATACGCTGATATTCAATAGATTTTGGAGAATTTGGAAATTATTAAAGTAGTACAGCAATGTTACAACCAAAGAAAACTAAGTTCAGAAGAGAACAAAAGAACGTGATGAAGGGTATGGCCCAGAGGGGCAACCAGCTCGCGTTTGGTTCCTTCGGTCTCAAGACCCTCGAGAACTGCTGGATCACTGCGCAGCAGATTGAGTCCGCTCGTCAGGCTATTTCACGTTGTATGAACCGTGAGGGACAGATCTGGATCAGGATCTTCCCGGTCAAGCCTTTCACCAAGAAGCCTCTCGACACCCGTATGGGTAAGGGTAAGGGTGATCCTCAGGGATTCGTGGCTCCGGTGACTCCGGGACGTATCATCTTCGAGGCTGACGGTGTTTCTCTCGCCATCGCGAAAGAGGCCATGCGTCTTGCGGCCCACAAGCTTCCTATCGCCACAAAGTTCGTGGTGCGCAGGGATTATGTTGAATAATTAATGGAGAAAGGAATAATGAAAACATCTGAAGTTCGCGAGATGTCCATTGCAGATCTGCAGGACCGCATCCAGGTTGAAAAGAACAGGCTTGACACGATGAAGCTCAACCACGCCATCTCTCCATTGGAGAACACATCGGAATTCAAGAAAGTCAGAAAGGATATCGCTCGTATGCTCACTATCCTCGCTGAGAAAGAAAATGAACAGAAATAATCATCAGTCTTATGGAAAGAAATCTTCGTAAGGAAAGAATCGGCGTAGTGGTCAGCAACAAGATGGACAAGACCATCATCGTTGCGGTCGAGACCAAGAAGGAGCATCCTCTCTACGGTAAGTTCATCAAGCAGACCACCAAGTTCGTCGCTCAGGATGACAAGAACGAGTGCAGCGAGGGAGATACCGTGCGCATTATGGAAACCCGTCCTCTCAGCAAGACTAAGAGGTGGAGATTAGTTGAAATCGTAGAAAAAGTTAAGTAGTTATGATACAGCAGGAAACACGTTTACAGGTTGCCGACAACAGCGGTGCGAAGGAAGTCCTCTGCATCCGTGTGCTTGGCGGTACGCATCATAGGTATGCGACAGTGGGCGACCAGATCGTTGTAGCGATCAAGAGCGCTCTTCCTAGCGGTGACGCTAAGAAAGGTTCGGTCTCCAAGGCTGTCGTAGTCCGTACAAAGAAAGAGATCCGCAGACCGGACGGGTCCTACATCCGTTTCGATGACAACGCATGTGTTCTTCTGAACAATGCGGGTGAGCTTCGCGGAACACGTATCTTCGGCCCTGTGGCCAGGGAGCTGCGTGAGAACTACATGAAGATTGTTTCACTGGCGCCTGAGGTCCTTTAATCATTGAGAATTATGAAAAAGTTACACATTAAGAAGGGTGACACCGTGTATGTGAATGCCGGTAACGACAAGGGCAAGACCGGAAAGGTCCTGACCGTCATCCCAGCCAAGGATCGCGTCATCGTTGAAGGTGTCAACGTTGTCAGCAAGCACACAAAGCCAAACGCCAAGCAACCTCAGGGCGGCATCGTAAAGCAGGAGGCGGGCATCCACGTTTCTAACGTCCAGCTCATTGACCCTGCCCAGAACAAGCCGACAAGAGTAGGCTACAAATTCGTGGACGGAAAGAAAATCCGTTACGCTAAGAAATCAGGAGAGGAGATCAAGTAACTATGGCAAAGAAAGCTACAAACAAACCGGCTGAAGCGCAGGCGCTTCCTGCAGGATATGTTCCTTCCCTCAAGAAGGTTTACAAGGAGGAGATCGTTGAGAAGCTGATGAAGCAGTTCTCTTACACGACTGTTATGCAGGTTCCTCGTCTCGTCAAGATCACCATCAATGAGGGTATCGGCGAGGCCACCAATGATAAGAAACTTGTGGAGGAGGCCGCTGAGGAGCTCGGAAAGATCGTTGGTCAGAAGGCTATTCTCACAACCTCAAGAAAGGACGTTTCCAACTTCCGTCTCCGTAAGGGCATGCCTATCGGTGTTAAGGTTACCCTCCGCGACGTGAAGATGTACGAGTTCCTCGAGAGACTCATCCGTATCTCCCTCCCTCGAATCAGGGACTTCAACGGCATCGCCGAGAAGATGGACGGCAGAGGAAACTACACCCTCGGTCTCAAGGAGCAGATCATCTTCCCTGAGGTGGACATCGACAAGAACCCGAGAATCCACGGAATGGAAATCACTTTCGTCACTACAGCGAAGACCGACGAAGAGGCTCACGCACTCCTCGCCGCGTTCGGTCTGCCTTTCAAGAAACATAATAACTAAGGAATATGGCAAAAGAATCAATGAAGGCCCGCGAGGTTAAGCGCGCGAAACTGGTTGCCAAATATGCCGCCAAAAGGCAGGCTCTTAAGGAGGCCGGCGATTGGGCTGCCCTTGACAAGCTCCCTAAGAACGCTTCACCTGTACGTCTGCACAACCGCTGCTCTCTCACCGGCCGTCCAAAGGGCTACATGAGAGCGTTCGGTCTCAGCAGAATCCAGTTCCGTGAGATGGCCAGCAACGGCCTCATCCCGGGCGTCAAGAAAGCAAGCTGGTAACAGCGACATAATATTTTATTAACAATCGGATATCGGGCGTCCCTCCCGGGGCGTCGATCTAAAAATCAAAAAAACAATGACTGATCCAATTGCAGATTATCTTACAAGGATCCGCAACGCCTATCTGGCAGGAAAGAAGATCGTTGAGATTCCTTCCTCCAAGATGAAGGCCGCGATCACTGAGATCCTTTGTGAGAAGGGCTACATCCTCAGCTACAAGATTGTTGAGGGCACCCCTTACAACACCATCAAGATCGCTCTGAAGTACCATCCTCAGACCAAGATGGCCGCCATCAAGAACATCAAGCGTGTCTCTACCCCTGGTATGAGAGTCTATTCAGACGTGGAGAACATGCCAAGGGTTCTGAACGGACTCGGCATCGCCATCCTCTCGACATCAAAGGGTGTCATCACTGACAAGGAGGCCAAGAACCTTAACGTTGGTGGTGAGGTTATTTGCTATGTTTATTAACGATTAAAGAAAAGAATAATGTCAAGAATCGGTAAATTGCCTGTAAGCCTTCCGGACAAGGTGAGCGTTGAAGTTCTCCCTGGCAACGTTGTGAAGGTTAAAGGACCTCTTGGTGAACTGAGCCAGAAAGTTGATCCGGACATCACAGTCACCATCGAGGATAATGAAATCAAATTCACCCGC
>DJRG01000054.1 GCA_002438845.1 Bacteroidales bacterium UBA6366 | reverse complement strand
AACAAGAGAGAGGCCGTCGGCTCGCTGATCGCTTCGTTGTTCTATGTACTCGGCGGATTGATGGAGAAAAACGCGGTCAGAACTCCAGAGATTCCCGGAGCGTCAGTCAACACCAGGGTTAAGCTGATCTTCGAGCATTTCATGGCCCTTGTCACCGAGTATCACACCTCAGAGCGCAACATGGCTTTCTATGCAAGTCGTCTCGGCCTGACCCCGAAGTATCTCTCCAAACTCATCAAGCAGGTAAGCGGGCGGTCGGCTCCTGACTGGATTGACTCATTCGTCATTCTTGAGGCCAAGAACATGCTGAAGTACACCGACGACAGCATCAAGGAGATTGTCTTCAAGCTTCACTTCCCGAATCCGTCCGTGTTCTACAAATTCTTCAAGGCTCACACGGGGATGACGCCAAGCGAGTACAGAAACGGGTGAGAGGAGGATCTGTTTTACTTCGCCGCGCGCCTTATCTTCATTTTAACTTCACCACGAGCACTATGGCCATGTTGACTTAGTCACGCATACTATGGTCATGTTGACTTAGCCACCCGTGCACTACATTCATGAAAGCAAACCGCGTCGCAAGGCTATCCGTGCCTCTTATGCCGCCTCAGATTATGCGTGGATGTTTCACGGTATCTCTTCGCAATGGTCTCAGGACAACATCAGAGCGGTCATTCGCTTTAATCTGTAAGCAAACGGCACGGCTTTAATGAACGATTGAAGTAAAAATCGTTTTAAAAAATTAACAAAAAGTTTTGCAGATTCGACAAAACTTAATACCTTTGTCCCTTGGACAGACAAAAGTTCTTTTTGTTGTCTATTTGTTAAGTTCGTTTTATATACAACAGGCCGTCGCTTTGGGGAAAGCGGCGGCCTATCAGTTTAGCCTTACGGCAAAACTGATAGGCCGCCTAAACCTTCAACCCCCAGTCCCTACGGGACAGCCCCTGAGGGGCACGGGTAAAGGATTCCCCGAACCCCTTCGGTCGCTCCGCTCCGATGAGTTTTTTTACTTAATTTCTTTAACACATGGTTGCCTTTTGGAAAAAAGAAGGGCAAAGGCATTAATATTTCGGACTTGGTACTATACACGTGGGATTGGCTAAACCAGATAGGTTCATGCCAGGCGCTTCGATAGGCTTACGGCTTTTCCATTGTGCAGACCACGGGCACAGGAATATTGGGCGTAGAGGGGTGAGGGGCCGATTGATGTGGCTGACCCACTCTTTCGGGGATGGGGTCAAGCACAGTGAGCAGCCTCTGAACACCCCCAAATGCACATCTTCGTGCTCGTGGTTTGTAAAACAGGTGGCATTGGCCACAAGGGGCGGGGGCGAGGAGCCCTAATGATCCACCTTCCGAAGCGTCCGGAACAAGGTTGACGTGGGCGGCTACGAAAAACAAAAAAGGGCTTGACCATTGCTTTTAGTCTGCCCTTTTTTTTGCGGAGAGAACGAGATTCGAACTCGTGATACGGTTACCCGTATGCAGGTTTAGCAAACCTGTGGATTCAGCCACTCTCCCACCTCTCCAGATGTTTCTGGCCGAACGGTTGTCAAACCTTTCGTCGCTATTTGGATTACAAAGATACAAATTTTTCTTGGTTTGCAAGAATCTTGTGAAAAATTAACGCTGAAGTTTCAAAGTTAGCGCTACAAAATCTTCGACGCTCAGGCGTTCGGGGCGTAAATCGAAGATTGGATCTGCTTGGAGTGACGGAGAGGTTTGTGAATGAGAGGTCACTTCGACTGGTTCAGTGACCGGGGAAACGGCGTCGGATATTGAATCAATCGACTCAGTGACCGGTTGCTGAACTTGTCGAAGCAATGGCTGAATCGGTTGCTGAGCCTGCCGAAGCAACGGCTTGAGCGAATTGCGGAGAGTCTTGCGACGCTGACCGAAAGCGGTTTTGACAACCGTGCGGAAAAGCTTCTCATCACAGCCGAGAGACGTGCGCGAATTACGTGTGAGACGAATCACGGCGGACTGGACCTTAGGAGGCGGATTAAATGCTCCCGAGCCCACAGTGAAAAGATATTCAATGTCATACCACGCTTGAAGGAAGACCGACAGGATGCCATAAGTCTTGGTGCCGGGCTTCTCGGCAATGCGCTCGGCGACCTCCTTCTGGATCATGCAGACAACCTCCGGGATGCGGTCACGGTGCTCCAAAATCTTGAAGAAAATCTGCGAAGAGATATTATAAGGAAAATTTCCTATCACTGAATATTCCCCCTCGAATATGCCGTCAAGATCCATCTTAAGGAAGTCTCCCTCAATGAGATTGTCTCCCAACTTCGGATAATGCTTCCTAAGATAGACAACTGACTCGCCGTCAATCTCCACAACTTTCAACGCCAACTCAGGCCGAGGCAAAAGGTATTGGGTCAGAACCCCCATTCCCGGCCCGACCTCCAACGCCTGCCGCCCCTCAAGAGCCCCAACAATGTTCTTTGCAATGCTCTGGTCAGTCAAGAAATGCTGCCCGAGCGCCTTTTTCGCACGTACTTCCATAGGGACAAAGATACTCATTATTCTTTGATTCTGTAGCCGTGGAGAATAAATGAATAAATCCGGATGGGAAAGTTGCATCATATCAAAAAACATTTTATATATTAGCGAAACAGAAGAAACTAATAACCATGTTATAGTATGAAAACTCATTCTGTTTTAACAGCGATTATGTGCTTAACCTTGGCATCCTGCGAGATTGTCAGGATTGAAGCGGACATGCCTTTGAACAATACATCGGATTTCGAATCTTCCGACGATGCCTCTTTCAGAGTCACCTCGGTAAACGCCGCGGACCTGGTAGAAATTCTTTACCCTAAAAGAATAATCTCATCAATTGATCATGTGACAAAGGGGCTGGACACATTGGCTTACATCTACAACTTTGACAAAGGTTGGATTGTCATTTCCGGAGACAAACGAGCCAAACCTATTGTCGGTCAATCCGAAGAAGGAACGCTCAAGGCCAAGGGGAATGTCCAAGGAATAGATGCCTGGCTTAGGTCAAGCGTTGGAGACATCTGTGCTGATTCCGATGAAGCCAAAGGGAACATCCATTTCTGGAATCACGTTATTCCTAAAAGCAAAAGGGCATCGGCTCAAAAGACAACACGCGGTTGGTTCGATGAGACAAAGTATTGGGTACTTCGGTTTGACTATGAAGAGGCACCTACCCAACAAACCCACTACGTTATTCCTCACTTGCTCAACACAAAATGGGGGCAAGGTTATCCTTGGAACTACAAATGTCCTATTGGATTTGACGAGAACGGCAATCAAATATTATGTCCTACCGGATGCACTGCCGTAGCAATGGCGCAAGTGATTTACTATATGCATTATTTCAAAGGGAAGCCGACCGGATTATACCACGATATATCCTGCTATGGCTTTTGCAGAGATGAGCATAGTTACAGCTATGAAATTTCAAGAAGCGGGTTCACATCCAACTCACCCAGATGGGACCAAATGGCTCGGAATCGTTACGATGCTGGGACAGAATATGTTGGTGACTTGATGATGGATGTGGGTTACAATGTAGGGATGACTTATTCGGGCAATGGAAGTGGCGCATTCCCATCGAGCGAAGGCTTTTCAAATTATTCACTATCATGCAAAAAAGACGACTATTCAGTTTACAAGATTAATTCTAATCTGTCAAATGGTATTCCAGTCATTATCGTAGCATACGCAGGTAAGGAAAAACGCGGAATTTGGCCATTCAAGCATGAAGTAGGAACTGATGGGCACACGTGGGTCATCGACGGAAAAGTAGAACAGGAAACTTTCTACAAGATGCATTACTACTGGACACTTACAGACACGGTACTTGATACAGACTCAAACATTTACCCTGAAGAAGAAAAGGAATATTACATTCCAGATGTCTATGAAGGGATGCCTGTTATTGAAAGCAGGTCTGAAATTGACACTTACTATTTGATGAATTGGGGCTATGATGGTATGTGGGACAATGGGTTCTACACCCTTGCCTCTGACTCCAAATGGTACGCAAACAACCTACATTTCCAATATTATAAAACCATATATTATGATATTCAATAAATCATTAATGCATATACTTACAATAGTCGTGGCTATGCCTCTGATCTTTTCTTGCAAGAAACAGGAGAATCCTACTCCTCATGGTTATTCTTGGACATACATTCCAAGGGACTGTGAATACCTGAACATATGGGACAGTTATGTGGATTCGTCACTATATTTCCAATTATCCGAGAAAAAGAGGAATGACTTACTAAAAAAAGGATATGACTTGGCATGTGCAAGATGCTATCCCATCGGATCATCTCCGCATAAAATCAAGGCCAGCATTTTCAGCATGATGCTTAGCGTGACCAGTTACACAATAGAGATGGCAAAAAAAGAAGAATATGGGGAGTATAGCTCAATATTCTTATCTGAACCGGACAACACCATGGAAGAGGCAATGGAAATCGAAATGAACAACCCTCGCAAAAGGACAAGAAGCAGCACCGCACCGATGATGTTCGTGAAGTACATCGAATACCGCAAGATCGAACTGAGGTCATTGAAGATAACATCCACATCCACGTTATTCGGAATCGCTCCGGAGAGTGACCTTACGGATCGTTTCGAGATATTCGGAGATGAGAGCAATGATTTCTTGTTCAATTTCAAAAAGGAATTGCTTGGGTATCTGGAAAAAGGCATGACCATTGATGAGTACCTTGCGTTGCGGCCTATTGTAAATCCTAAGTTATACATTCACCTGAAGGATGTGCCGCCTGAAGTGCCGGTCAAGACAGACTTCATCGTCGAAATGGAGCTGGACGGCGGCAAGACGCTCCGCGACACGACAACCGTCACACTTACAAGATAGGAACTCCATGAGAAGAATGCTGACTGTCTTGGCCGTAGGCTTTCTCCCGATAGTCTCGTGCACGGAAGACATCGACTTTTCATCCGAGTTCGAGGATAAAGTAACCGTGAACCTTATTCTGGAGAATAAGGAGACACAGGAGCTAACTCTTTGCCACAACACGGAACCAGGTTATTTCCGTTACGAGGAGATCACCGACGCTGACGTGCGGCTGTTTGACGGAGAAATGGAAGTCGGCAGGTTCACTCACGAGCGACGGATAACGTGGAAATTGGATTACAGACCGAGGGCGGGACATAGATACAGACTATCAGTCAAAGTACCAGGGTTTGAGGATATCTCAGCGGAGACCACAATGCCGAATAATGTGCAAATTAAAAGGGTCAGAAATAGGCTGACGACCACTGACAACCACAAATACTTTTCCCAGACGGAACCAGCCCCTCCTTTCTGGGTGTTCACGATGACACGAAATGAGTTTGATGTGATTCTGACCAGAGACACGGTAAGGATAGAATCCGGAGATCTTCTGGATGATCACATAGGCACAAATCATTTCGCGGTGGACAATTTCAACATGGGAGATGAGCTGATGTTCTCCGAGTTCGGAATGCCTGGAGAATCGTTCGGTCATCTCGGTTACCTCAGAATCCAAGAGACGGACCACAGTGTAGACTATCCCGTGACTTTTTTCATAGAGGCCAGAATGCGCAACGCCATTGTAGTCTTTAGAGCCGCGTCAAACGAGTACGACAAGTACATGAAATCCAGCATTATAAAAGCTAACGCATACATGGCCGAAGATGATCCGACGGCATACTTTGAAGAGAATGTCGTCTATTCAAACATCAAGGGAGGATTGGGGATATTCGCTGCATGCTCAGACACGCTTATCGCCAGAAGTTTCATAATTGATGATTCAAGATAAACTTTGGGCATGAAACAAATACTGTTCACCTTAATATTCATTTTTCTTGCACATCAACTGTCTCTGGCTCAACAGCCGCAGACAGACACGGCTTCAAGACCTGGCATAAGGATCGACAGTTCGGTTGTGTGGGACAGATTACCGATTTTCAAGAAGCCTAACCGTTACCTTTACACTCCGGAAAGGGCTGCGGCGATTGTGTCCGTCATCGGAGAACCTGATGTGCTGAGGCAGATCACCACACTTCCAGGAGTCTCATCAGGCGTTGAAGGATCCCTGGGGCTGTTTGTCAGAGGCGGGAACTCTGGCAACAGCAGGGTTGAATATGACGGCGTTCCCGTCTATGGAACAAACCACCTGCTTGGACTGTTCTCTTCATTCTCCCCGGACATGATCAGTATCACGGACTTCAGGACGGGAGGAATCGAGGCATCCTCTGGAGACATCACATCCTCGCTGATGCGGATAAAATCGAAATCCGGGAAATTGATGTCATCCTCCTGGAACCTTTCCTTATCGCCATACATGACAAGCGTTTACCTTGAGACTCCTGGCAAAAAGGGGAAGACTGACTACAGGGTGGCAGGTCGTTTTTCTCCATTGCCGCTCATTGCCGGAATCATTACAGGCTCGGACGAGAACTACGCGAAAGTCCATGGTCTGATGCATGACTGGGCTGCGACGGTTGAAAGGAGATTTAACGACAAGAGTGTGGTCAAACTGACCGGGCTTTTCTCACAAGACAGGCTCACAGCCAAATATGATAACAGTGGCGCAATCATGCAGAACATCTCCGGAATGGCAAGATTGGATTTCCAGTCATCATTGTCCAACCGTACGGAATTCGAAGTCTATGGTTACTGCACATTCTCCAAAGTGCTCCAGAATCAAGACTATTATCGTGGCGGCAAGAAAAATTCGTCATATTCAATGTCTTGCGATTGGGTTGAGACAGGAGTCAAGTCCTTGCTCAGCCATAAGGTGTCCTGCCATCTGGATGTAACAGGAGGGATGGAGGCGAAGACATACATGAAAGCCCTTTCCGGAGCGGCATTCGCAGACATCAATTTCCACAATGGCAAGTGGGATGTCATGGCCGGTTATAGGCATATCATTTACCATTACGACGGGTGGAACACAACCGGATTTGACGCTCATCTGAGAGCGGACCTGACTCTGACCAGAAATCTGGGGATTGAAGTGGCTACGGACAGAATGTCTCAGTACATACATGTGCTTGAAGGGTTACCGACCGGATGGGCGATGAACATCATGAGCCCGGCAAGAAAGGACTTCAAGCCTGAAATCTCAGGGCAGATCTACGCTGGGTTGTTCTGGCACAAAGATGTAAGACTGAAACTTCTTGGAGAGACTGCATTTCATCTGAACGCCGGAGGCTACGCCAGAGATATGGACGGAATGATCAGCTACAAGTCCTCCATCAACATGTTCAGAATCACGGAGGACACATGGGAGGATGAGGTTGAGAGTGGTTCCGGACGTTCGTTAGGATTGGAGATCTCCGGCTCGATGTCATCGGAGCGCATGTCCATGAACGTTGCCTACACTTTGTCCAAGACAGACAGGGAATATCCAAGCATCAACGAAGGTGAAAGATTTCCGTTCAAGTTCGACAGACCACACATCCTTAACTTCCAGTCCGACCTGACGACCAGAAAAAGAGCGCATGGGGAACAACATCTGGGCATTGTGCTCTCATGCTGCTCGGGGAATCTCATGACGGCACAGAAAAGCCAGTACCTTGGCATAAAGCCTCCTTATTGGGACACTGGATTGAGCGGAATGTATTCCGAGAAATTTCAGGACAACATCTACGACCGCATGGAGATGACCTCGATAAACGGACACAGGATGAAAGCCTACTTCCGTCTGGATGTCGCCTACACGTTCAAATTCCTGCGGAAGCGATGCTCTCATGATCTGACGGTGTCAGTGTTCAATGTCACCAACAGACACAATCCGTACCTTATCTACAACGACTATGGCACATGGAAACAGGTTAGCATCATGCCTGTCATGCCGTCCGTCAGGTGGTCGGTGAAATTTTGAGCGGCAAGCTGCCTTCTGTCTGTTCTATGGGGTTAAGCTAATGCTTACTGGTCACTTTGATGGTTAATGCTTCGGTGACTCGGTGCTTCGACAAGATCAATAACTGACAATCTCAGCAGCCGACTAGCTCAGCAGTAGCAGGTTTAGTGACAGCAGGCTTAGCAAGCGTAGGCTCCGGAACAGTGAACTACTTTTTGGCGGTGGTGCAGCGATTGACAAGGTAAGCGATGGAGACGTACGGGATGCCGGAGTTGGTGGCGAGGCCGATCTCGCAGGTGCGGCTGTTGGAGTAGCCGACGGGGATGCCTTTGACCTGGGCTTTGAGTTTGCGGAGGGCGTACTTGTTGAGTTCCGGGTGGGTCATGCCTTTGTCGCCGGCGAAACCGCAGCAGCCCACGCCTTCGGGAGCAATCACGTTGGTGGAGCACATTCGGGCCAGCTCAAGCATCTTGTCGGTTTTGTGCATCAGGCGCATCGAGCAGGTGAGGTGGATGGCGACCGGGGTGTCAGTCTTGTGGAATTCCAATCTGTCAGCCAGAAACTCAAGGATGAACTCGGATGGCTCATAAAGGCGCATTTTCTTGATTTTATGCTGCATACGATGGAGGCACGGGCTCTGGTCACAGAGGATTGGATAGCGACCCTGCTCGCTGGCTTGCCAAAGGGCCTCTTCAAGTTCAGAGGTCTTTTTGTCTGCGATTTCGGGCATGCCTTTGCTTTCCCAGATGGTGCCGCAGCAAAGGGAGGACATATTTTTCGGGAATATCACTTCGTAGCCTGCCTTGGCCAGAAGGCTGACCATTTCCTCGACAAGGGGCTTGTCTACGGCGTGGTGGTGTTTGGGGAGGCCCATCATCTGGTTGATGCAGCTGGGGAAGTAGACTACTTTGTTTATCTTGGAAGACTCTGATTGTGCGTCCGGGCGCTTCGATGGTTGGTGAGCCTGTCCGGTCGCTGAGCCTATGGTTCGACAAGGCTCACCAACCATCGAAGCGGCTGAACTTACCAACGCCTTAAGCGATTTAGGAATATTATAGGCCTTTGGGGTGGCCGGGGTCCAGAGCGGTAGGCGTACGGCATTGTGAAGCCAGCGGCAGAGGCCGCTCATCGCAAGATCCCCAAGCACGGTCTCTCCGGCAGTGGCTAACCTGAGAGCGCCTCGAAGTCCACTCTTGACTCCTGCGTAATGATTGGCATTGACGCTCCAGACACCGTAACCGATAGACCCCGGAGGCATATTCATTCGCCTAAGCTGGTGAGTCAGATCAGCCACATTGATGCCCATAGGGCAGGATGTCGAGCAAAGGCCATCCCCGGCGCAAGTCTGCTCCCCGGCGTAGGAATATTCATTCTCAAGTGTCCGCAGATGAGCAAGTTCCACGGAGGTAGGATTCGGCAATGAGCGCAGGGAAGTTATCTCTCTCTGGGTTGCGATCCTGGTCCTTGAGGAAAGCGTGAAACCACACGAAAGGCAATTCACCTCGCAGAAACCGCACTCGATGCACTTGTTGAGTTTTTTATAGACCTCCGCAAGTTCCGGCTCGACAGGTTTGCCGTCATCAGTCCAAGGCTTCAGAATCGGCAAGGCCTTGAAATTCCGCAGAAAACACTTCGGATCGTCATTGAATATCACGCCTGGGTTAAGAAGTCCCTTAGGATCAAACAGTTCCTTGACACGTTTCATGATTCCAAACGCCTTCTCGCCCCACTCGTATGAGACAAACGGAGCCATATTCCTGCCAGTCCCATGCTCGGCCTTAAGGGAACCGTCATATTTCCCGACCACCATCTGAGCCACATCACGGATCATCGCCTCGTAGCGGTCGACCTCTTCCTGGGAATCAAACGATTGGTTGATGATGAAATGGAAGTTGCCCTCAAGGGCATGACCGTAGATGCAGGAATCATCGTAACCGTGCCTGTCCAGCAGAGCCGACAGATCGACTGTTGCGTCCGGGAGGTCCTCAATGTGAAAGGCGATGTCCTCAATCAGGCAAGTCGTACCTTGACGACGCATTCCGCCAACTGACGGGAATATGCCCGAACGGATGGCCCAATACTTCCCGGTGACAGCAGGATCGCTACTGAATATAAAAGCGTTACCCTCAGCGTCATTCAGGACAGCAAAGCGGTGAAGCACCTCCGACAGTTTTGCGACATTCGCATCGAGATCAGCATGATCCGCGCCCGTGACACGAAGCAAGAGAGCGGTGAGGTCCTTGCCGGGATATTCATTAAGCATCGGGTCATCGACAGACGCTAGAGAACGTTTGTCAAGCAACTCGGCGGCATCAAGCACGGCAGGATCAATCTCTTTCTTGAGAGCCACAACCGCCTCTGCGGCCTCTCGTATGGTACCGAAATAGACCATCGCGGACGCTTCTTGGGACGGCAGCGGCAGAGTCTTCATCGTGACTTGGCTCATAAAAGCCAGAGTGCCCTCCGAACCTACAAGCAGGTGCGCGATGATGTCGAACGGATCACGGAACCTGACGAACGGGAATATGTTGAGTCCAGTGACGTTCTTGATTGAATATTTGTACCTTATGCGGTCAGTGAGCGTCTTGTCCGCAAGAATCTCGTCCCTCAACGCCTCAATCTTCCTGATAAAATCCGGATGGGATGCACGGAAAGAGTTTCTGGAGGCCTCGTCTCCGGTGTCGAGCACAGTACCGTCAGCGAACACTATCCGGGCACTCTCCAGTTCCTTGTCACTGTTGGCGTGGGTTCCGCAGCTCATTCCGGAAGCGTTGTTCATCACGATTCCGCCAACCATACAGCTTCCGATGGAAGCCGGATCCGGACCGAACTTTCGGCCGTAAGGCTTAAGAATGGCATTGACCCTCGCCCCGATGATTCCAGGCTCAAGGGTAATCTCGGAAGCGTCCTCGGAAACCTTGTATTTTTCCCAGTTCTTGCCGGCGACAATCAGCACGGAATCGCTGACAGACTGGCCTGAAAGGCTGGTTCCGGCGGCGCGGAAAGTCACCGGGACGTCGAACTTCGACGCCGCCCCAAGAATCTTCGAGACTTCCTTCTCATTGGAGGAGCGGATGACAATCTTCGGAACAAGTCTGTAAAAACCCGCGTCAGTACCCCAGGCGAAACACTTTAGTTCATCCGTGTAGATTCCGTCCTTCGGCACGAATTGCCGGACAGTCTCAAGAAACCGAGAGTATTTTTCTTCCATATTCAAGTAAGATACACTACTATGTAATACATCATCATCCCGCTGGCGATCAGTTTGATGCCAGTGCCGCAGAGAAATCCCATAAAGGCGCCGACAGCGGATTTGGCGGAATCCCAGCCGTTCTTGTCAGCGAAAATCAACTCGGCGAGAAAAGCCCCAAGAAGGGTGCCGAGAATTATTCCGACCGGTGGGACGAAGAGACCGACCAGCATTCCGGCCATCGCTCCCCTACCAGCCGCCTTGGACCCTCCGGTGATCTTGGTGAACCAGGACGGGACGATGTAGTCGATAAGCGTCACGACCACCGTGATCACCAGCCAGGTCAGCAGGAACGTCAGCGACATCGGATCTCCGGCACCGTTCGTGCCGCTGCCCCAGAAATAAAGAATCATCAGCCCGACCCAACTGACAGGAGGACCCGGCAATGCGGGAACAATGCTCCCGACAATGCCTATCACTCCCGCCAGCACGGCAAGGATGATGACTAAAACGCTCATTGAATATTCAAGGGTATATATTCCTAAGCCATGACAGCCTCAACATCGTCAGGCTGGATCGGCAGACGGTTCGGACCTGTGCGGCGCGCGCCGTCCTCGGTCACAAGGACATCGTCCTCAAGGCGGATTCCGCCGAAATCGAGGTAGTCGTGCTCCAGCTTGTAGTAGTTCACGAAGCCTTTGTCGCGCTTCTCGCTCTTCCATTTCTCGATGAGGGCAGGGATGAAGTATATTCCCGGCTCATCGGTTATGACATTACCAGGAACGAGTTTGCGGGCCATTCTGAGGCTACCGAGACCGAGTTGGGTCGAACGCTTCTGGTCAGGATCATAGCCTACGAGATCCTCACCGAGATCCTCCATGTCGTGAACGTCAAGACCCATGTTGTGGCCCAGTCCGTGCGGCTGGAAGAGTCCGGCGATGCCTTCGTGGAGCATGTTGTCCAGGTTGCCGCGCACAATGTCCAGCGAGCGAAGGTCCTCAAGCATCAGCTTGGCAACGGCCAAGTGCACGTCCCTGTAGGCGACACCAGGCTTTGTCAGTTTGAAGGCCAGTTCGTTGCAGTCGCAGACAATCTGGTAGATGTCCCTTTGCTTTTGGGTGAACTTTCCGCTGGTAGGCAGGGTACGGGTGAAGTCCGATGCGTAGTGCATGTTGTTTTCAGCACCGGCGTCGATCACCATCAACTTGCCCGGCTCGATGACCTTGTCATGCAGATGATTGTGCAGTGTCTCTCCATGCTGGGTAAGGATCGTCGGGAACGACACTCCCCAACCCTCGCTGAGGGTAACGCCCTCCATCTTGCCGACAACCTCCTGCTCGATGATCCCGACCTTGACGCTCTCACGGGCCACCGTGTGCATCCTCTGACCGAGAGCGCCGGCATCGTCAATCTGGTCGATCTCACACTGCTCCTTGACGAGCCTCATCGAGATGACGGCCTGGACAAGTTCCTTGGATGCATGCTTGCCACCGTCCTCATCAATAGGAGCGACCCTTGCGACATCCTCATTGGAGATTCCGACAAGAGCGGCCAGCTTCATCGTGTTGTAGTAGCGGCTCGGTGGAAGGAAATGAATATTCCTGCCTGTAGCAAGAGCCTTTGTGACGGCAATATTCAGTGAGCCGTAAGAAGCTGAATTGCTTACACCGACCTCAGCCGCCTTTGACGCGACGGATGGCTGAGGTCCCATCCAGATGATGTCTCCGATCTCCACATCGTCGGCGAAGATGGTCTCCTCTCCGCTGTCAAGGTCCAGAATGGCCGCATAGCGTGGCTCGTCGAGTCCGAAATAGTACAGCCAGGAAGAGTCCTGACGGAATTTATAGGCGTTGTCCTTGTACTGGGCCGCCGCCTCGACGTTGCCCACGAACAGTGCTATTCCACGTTTCCCTTGCGGAGCGGTCTGTGCCATCTTCTCCAGCAAGGTCTTACGTCTTGCGATGTAGATCTCCTTTGCGAACATATTCTTAGGTCTTTATATGATTAAAACTTCCGCAAGCCTTGGAGTCACAGATTCTCCCGTGACGGCCAAGGCTACAAACACAAATATACAAAAATGACAGAAAAGTTGTTCCGCAAAATTAAGAAGCTGTTTTGATTTGTTTGAAATGTTCTTTGAGGTGAAATAATCTTCATTTTTTTCCCGCTTCTTCAGTCAGATAGCACCGCTATCCTCCTTGGAAGAAGCGGTCAAAACTGAAGTTTTTCACTCTCAAAACTTCAAACAAACAAATCAAAACAACTTCTAAAAGTGTGACAGAAAAGCGATTCTCTGTCACACTTTACTATGTTTGTATGTCATGGTCACTTCGACAGGCTCAATGACCGATTTGTTACTTCTCAGGAAGCGGGCGGAGATCCAGATTGAGCTCGTCAAGCTGGGTCTGGTCGATCTGGGACGGAGAGTCAATCATCACGTCGCGACCCTGATTGTTCTTCGGGAAGGCGATGAAGTCACGGATGGACTCCTTGCCGGCGAACAGGGTGCAGACGCGGTCGAAACCGAAGGCGAGACCTCCGTGAGGCGGAGCGCCATACTGGAACGCATGGATGATGAAGCCGAATTTGTACTCAGCCTCCTCCGGACCGATGCCCAGAACCTCGAACATCCTCTTCTGAACCTCAGCGTCATGGATTCGGATCGAGCCTCCACCGAGTTCAGTGCCGTTAAGCACGAAGTCGTAGGCGTTGGCGCACACTCTTTCGAGATCCTCTTTCCTGTCGCTGTAGAAAAGTTCCATGTGCTCCGGTTTCGGAGCGGTGAACGGATGGTGCATGGCGTAGAAACGGCCATCCTCCTCGCTCCATTCCAGAAGCGGGAAATCCACAATCCAAAGCGGTGCGAAGACCTTAGGGTCACGAAGACCGAGCCTGTTGCCCATCTCGATACGCAGAACGCCCAGCATTGTCTGGACCTTGCGCTTGTTGTCCCCGGACATCACGAACACGATGTCCCCGGTCTTGGCCTCTACCGCTTCGGCGATGACCTTAAGGTCCTCAGGAGTGTAGAACTTGTCTATCGAAGACTTGACTGAGCCGTCGGAGTTGAGTTTGATGTAGATCAGACCCTTGGCGCCGACCTGCGGCCTCTTGACCCACTCGGTGATCTCGTCGATTTGCTTGCGGGTATATTCAGAGCCTCCCGGAACCGCAATCGCTCCGACGTAGGCGGCATCCTCCAGGACAGAGAATCCTTTGCCCTTAACCTTGTCAGTGATCTCGTGGATGGTCATGCCGAAACGGACATCCGGCTTGTCCGAACCATACTTGTCCATCGCGTCGTACCAACTCATCCGCGGCATCGGGTTCGGGATGTCAACTCCGAGGACGTTCTTGAACATCGCCCTCATCATACCTTCGAACATATTCAGGACATCCTCCTGCTCGACGAAAGACATCTCGCAGTCGATCTGGGTGAACTCAGGCTGACGGTCCGCTCGCAGGTCCTCGTCACGGAAGCAGCGCACGATCTGGAAGTAGCGGTCGTAGCCTGCCACCATCAGCAGCTGCTTGAAGGTCTGAGGGGACTGGGGGAGGGCATAGAACTGGCCAGGATTCATTCTGGAAGGGACGACGAAGTCACGTGCCCCCTCAGGGGTGGATTTGATGAGATACGGCGTCTCAATCTCCATGAACCCGTGGGCATCAAGGTAGTTGCGGACCTCATGCGCAAGTCTGTGCCTGAGAGCGAGCGCTTTCTGGAGCGGATTTCTTCTCAGGTCCAGATAACGGAATTTCGCGCGGAGATTCTCGCCTCCGTCGCTCTCGTCTTCGATGGTGAACGGAGGGGTCACGGACTTGTTGAGCACATTGATGGTCTCAAGTTTGATCTCTATGTCTCCTGTCTCCATCTTAGGGTTCTTGCTCTGACGCTCGACCACCTCTCCGATGGCCTGGATGACATATTCACGCCCCAAAGATGTGGCGGTCTCGACCAGGGCGGCGTCGGCATCAGCCTCAACGACGAGCTGCGTGATGCCGTAGCGGTCACGCAAGTCAATGAAAGTCATTCCACCGAGCTTCCTTGACCTCTGCACCCAACCAGCGAGAGTCACCTTCTGCCCGACATTCTCAATGCGGAGTTCCCCGCACGTGTGTGTTCTGTACATATTTGATGTATTTTGAATATTCTTCCCTCGAGGTCCGCATTTCTTAACGGACCTGCAATCTGCAATCTGCAAAGTTAGCAAATTCTCCCCAAGAATAAGGGAAATGTATCAAAATCCGTTCATAGATATAAACATTATTTGATGTATCAAAAAATGTTCATAGTGTAGAATATGATGAACATTAATAGGTGTGCAGGCTGAAGCCTTGGGCGGAGGGAAGATAGTTGACGCCCCACCAGCACATCTGGAGGAGGAGGAAGGAGAAGATCAGGAGGTAAAGAGTGCGACGAAGGGATTTGCGAGCAGAGCCGGTCACTGAGCTTGTCGAAGAGACCGGAGCCAAAGCAGAGCCTTGCCCTTGACGCAGATGAAGATAGAGCAGGTAGCTTAGCCAGGTGGCGGCGGCCCAAGTCTCCTTGGGATCCCAGGTCCAGTAGTCGCCCCAGGCTTGCTTGGCCCATAGGGCGCCCATGACTATGCCCATGGTTAGGAAGCCCCAACCTATGCGGACTAGGGTGTCGCAGAGGCGGAGGTCGGTCACTTCGACAAGCTCAGTGACCGGGCTGGTTGGCTCCTCGGCTGACCGTTCTGGCCGGTGGGTGAGCCTGTCGAACCATACCGACCGGTGGGTAAGCCAAAGGAGACGGATGGCGAGGATTGCAGCGATACCCATCACAGCGTAGGCGAACATATAGACGATTACGTGCGGGACGAACCATGGACTGCGAAGAGCGGGCATAAGCTCCTCGGTGTGAATCTCAGGTTTGAATATGTTGATGCACACGAAGACAACCGACATCAAGCACGAGAACGGGAGCACCCAGCGGTAATTCCAACGGAGATAGACAACAAGGCCTATCAGCGAAAGGAAAAGGCTGAACCAGAGGCGGGTCTCACCCATCGTGCGGAGCGGCGGACGGCCGAGCGTGATCCAGACTCCAACTATGAATGTCATGAATATGACCGAACCAGCACCGGTCAGAACCATCGCCGGCAACCTATGCTTGGAAATCACTGCCATCACCGCTCCGGAAATCCAGAACAGCGACGCCGCCAATGCAAACCAAACAAATACATCCCAACTCATGACACTTCCTCCTTCTCTTTGAATTTTTCCCCAGAAGAATCCTGTACAGACAAATCGCTACGCTCCAAGGTCTTCTTCTTGATGAAGCGAGGTTTGAATCCGGAAAAGAACACCATCGCCGCCGCGGAGACAAGCAGCAGCCATAGTGCTATGCGGAAGACCTCCGACATCGGCGAATAGACGCATTTGAATATGCTTGCGAACTCACCTCGCTCCGTGTCTGAGAGGTAGTCCGACTGGTAAATCCGCCAAGAACCGACCTTGGCAGGGTGATTAACTGCGATTATGATTTCAGAGGAGCGACCATCGGGTAGGGTCAGAGTGACTTCAGAAGAATATTCATGGACAGAGAAATTCTTGAGCGTCAATTCAAAAGGAAGTTTGAGATATTCATCGGTGGATTCGTTCCACGCCTGACGGTCGGGCTCATTCGGCATCGCGATCATCCTTGCCTGAACGGTTCCTCCGGTGCCGAAGAGTCCGGCGACCAGAATCACCGACAGCCCCAGATGGGCGCAGGTCGCACCAAGGCGATGCCTTGTGAATCTATGAATATCCTCGATTGTGTTCAGCGTGATGGTGGTCGCCAAAAGGAACAACGCGAGGATGAAGATCGGCGACCGGCTCATGTTCCTGAAACCGAGAACGCCTGAAATGCCGTCCCTGCTCCCATCCTGCGGTGTAAGCCCGAAGATGAGAAGCAGGAACAGTACTATTGAAATCGAAATTATGCAAGCCTTCCGTCCGGCCAGATGTCTGTACAACGACCAACGGTCACGCAACGCATAGATGCCCACCAGAAGGCAGACATAGAACAAGGCAGCGAGAAGCCCGAACGAATGGCCGAAGGCTGACATTACGCCTCAGCCCACTGCTTGCGCAGAAGGTCAACGGCAGCGGTTACGGTCGTGGCCCGGTCGCCCTTGGTGCCGCACTCGAAGCTGACATACTTGTCGTAACCGATCTCCTTGAGGGCTCTGAATCCGTCGACGTAGTTGTCCTTCTCACCGTCCTCGCCCGGCATCAGGCGGCGGCCACGGCTTGCGATGTGCACGTGCTGGAGGTACTCCTTACCGGCCGACATCAAGGCACCGTAGTCGGATGTCTCCTCGGACATGTGCCAGAAATCGCCCAT
>DJRG01000065.1:63370-69477 GCA_002438845.1 Bacteroidales bacterium UBA6366 | reverse complement strand
GGTACAAAACGGTGGACGGGAACGGTTGGTACACCAAAGGACCGCCTGGGGTACAAAGCGGAATCAAGTGCGAAATCCGTACACGAAAAATGAGAGCAGTGTACGGGAAAATGGCTTAGGGGATAACTGGAGAGGTAACTCAGTACTGGCGCGGGCCGAAGATGGAGGTGCCGATACGGACGATGGTGGCGCCGTGGAGGATGGCGAGGGGCCAGTCGTGGGACATGCCGATTGAGAGTTCGGTGAAATCCGGCAGTTGGGGGTAGCGGGCATCCAGACGTTGTTTGAAGGACTGGATGCGAGCGAAATCGGACTCTACCACAGTCACGTCATCGGTGTGGGTGGCCATGCCCATCAGGCCATGGATGCGGACATGCTGATAGGAACGTCCGCTGGCATATTCATCAAGGATTGACTCGATCTCCTGCTCGGTCAAGCCGCCTTTGGTGAGTTCGGCGCCGAGGTGGAGTTCAAGCAGAACATTGACGGTGCGGGAGTTTACCGAGGCCCAGTTGTCTATGAGATCCAGCAGGTGGCGGGAATCGACAGATTCTACCAAAGCGGCGTATGGCAGAACCAGTTTCAGTTTGTTGGTCTGGAGGTGGCCGATGAAATGCCACTCGATGTCCTGCGGAAGCTGGAGGGCCTTGGCGGCGAACTCCTGAGGACGGTTCTCACCGAAACGGCGTTGGCCGGCCTGATAGGCGGTCAGGATGTCCGAGAACGGGTGGAATTTGGAAACTGCCACCAGTTTCACCCCTGATGGCAGTTCCTTTTTGATATTGTTCAGATTCTCTTCAATCATTCTAATAATGGACTTACCGGAATCTCAAAAATCTTATTACTTGAAAATGTCGTTCTTAAGACAAGCCTCATCTCAATCCGCAGTGAACAATCGAAATGATTCGAAGCCCATCGGCAAGAAAAAGTCTAACTTCCGAAGAAACACTTAAGAACAACATCTCAATATTCTGAATATTCATTGAGCAGGATTAGCGGCGACCTTTCTGCTGCTCCCTCTGCATCTGGGCCTGCATCCTTTGAGCCTCCTCAAGGCGCTGCTGCCACTTGCTCTTCGGCATCTTCTTGCCCTCGGTGGCCTTCAGTTTGGCGCGGATCTCGTCCGGATTCACGAACCACTTCCTGATCACCCAGGTCTCAAGCATCGTAATGAGGTTGGATAGCAGGTAGTAGTAGCTCAAACCGGCGGAAAGGCTGTTACAGATGAAGAACATCATGATAGGCATCATCCACACGCTCATGAAGCGCATCGAAGCCATCTGAGGATCATCCGCTCCCGGCTGGGACGCGGTCGTGATCTTCGAATAGAAGAACATGGACACGGCCATCAGCAAGGCGAACAATGAAAGGTGGTCGCCGATAAGCGGAATCCTCGTGCCGAAATCAATGATCGAATCGTAGGCACTCAAGTCATCGGCCCACAGGAAAGACTGCTGGCGCAGCTCGATGGAAGCCGGGAAGAAGCGGAACATCGCCCACAGGATCGGGAACTGGAGAAGCATCGGCAGACATCCGCCCATCGGACTGATTCCGGCCCTCTTGTAAAGATCCATCTGAGCCTGCTGCTTCTTGAGGGCGTCCTCCTGCTTAGGGTACTTCTGGCTCAGCTTGTCGATCTCAGGCTTGATGGCCTGCATCTTGGCTGAAGAGGAGTACGACTTATAGGCGAACGGAAGCACGACAATCTTGATGAATATGGTCATCAGAAGGATGATGATTCCGAAGTTGGAGATGAACTTATGCAGGAAGTCGAACAGAGGGATGATCACGAATCTGGTGAACCAACCCACGAGCCAACCTCCCAGAGGAATGATCTTCTCGTACTTCTGGTCGTATGACTTCAAGGTTCTGAAGTGGTTAGGGCCGAAGTAGAACTCAAACGGAACCACGGTCGCATGCTGTCCAGGTTGGAAATCCATCCTCAGACGCGCCTCGCCTGTCATCAGGTTGTGGCTCTCGTCGTCCTCCGCGAAATAGTTCAGGGCGAAATCAGCCGACGCGAACTCCTGAGGAGCCCTCATGATCGCCGAGAAGAACTGCTGCTGGAAAGCGAACCAGGACACCCTGGCATCGACACGCTTCTGAGCGTTGCGTCCCTTGGCGATGGCCTCAGGCTTCTTCTCGCCGCTGAAATAGTAGTCAAGTTTGGAGTACTGAACCTCACCCTTGTACCCCTTCTCCATCCTCGGCATGGTCACGAAATAGTCCACATCGAAAGAGAACACATTCTTAGGAATGACATTCTCCATCCCCACGAACGAGAGATAGTTCTTCACCGAATATGCTCCCTCGGCGATCGTGTACCTCTGTTCGATGTAGCCGCCACCGGCGAACGGAAGGCGCATCGCAAGCGAGGTGTCGGTCTTCTCGGCGACAACAAAGTTGAAATCAGCCGTGTTGATCGTCTCCCCGGCATAGACCTGAATATCGTAGCGGCTCATCTCCGGCTTGAAGAGATAAAGTTCGTCTCCGCCGTAAGCGCTATAATCTTTCAGTTTCACCGAATATGGCTGGGCGCCTTTCGTTGTGAAGGCCACCTCGAACTTGTCGTTGGACAAGGTGACGATCTGAGCCTCTCCGCTGTGGGCAACCTCTAGCAGGGAATCCTTGTAGATGCTCACCGGAGCGGCTGCCTGGGCTATAGATGTCGTGTCTGAGGACAGTCTCTGCGCCGCCTCCGCGGCGGCTATCGAGTCGGCCTGCATCTGCTTTACCAGCGCTATGGAATCCAACTGTGCCTGATAGGCGGCCTGTTTCTGATACTGTTTGTTCTGATAGAAGGTAAAGCCGAACAGGAGCAAGCCTATCAGGACAATACCTGTGATTGTGTTCTTATCCATTCCTGATTACTTCTCTTCTTCGCTCTCCTCTGCCTTGCGGATCTTTGCCTCAAGATCCTTCAACTCCTGCTTTGCGGCATCGATTCTCTCCTGCATCTTCTGGATCAGAGGTGCGGAGTTCTTCGATGACGAGAAGAAGCCAATGTTGTTCTCGTAGGTGTCAATGTCCTGCTGAAGCTTATTATACTGCTGCACAAGACGATCCTTCTCACTGAGCGGTTTCCTGGAGAATCCTCCGTTCCTGCCGCCGTTGCCTGAACCCTGTCTCGGAGCCCTCAGAGAGAAATCAGGGAATTTGGCCTGCATGGCCTCGGTGTAGGCTGCCTGGACTGCATCCTTCTCCTTGAACGGAACAAAGCCTATTCCCTGCCACTTCTCGACGAAGGAGCGGGCCGCCTCACGGTCAGCCGCAGCGTCGCCTGAGAGGACATATTCATTAATCTCTTCGATAAGAGCCTTCTTGGCCTTGAGGTTGCCGTGGAAGTCGTTCTCCGGCTTGGCGTTCTTGTCGCGCTCGTTGAAGAACTCGTCGCAGGCGGCGCGGAAACGCTTCCAGAGCTGCTCGGACTTCTTGCGAGGCACAGCCCCGATCTCCTTCCACTGCTTCTGCAACGCGATGAGGGCCTCTGTGGTCTTCTTCCACTCCTTGCTGTCCTTCAGGGCCTCGGCCTGCTCGATCAGGGAGAGCTTCTTCTCCATGTTCTCGTTCATCGAGTCCTTGAACTGAGTGTAATATTCCCTCTTGCGGGTAAAGAACTTGTCGCAGGCAGCGCGGAAACGGTCGTAGATCTTCTGGTTCTCCTTCTTGGTGGCGAATCCGATGGTCCTCCAAGTCTTCTGGATCTCCTCTATCTCGTTGGAAAGAGTGTTCCACTCGTTGGAAGACTTCACCTCCTTCCCGGCGATGGCCTCAACCTGCTCGCAAAGTTTGGTCTTCTCGGCCAGATTCTCCTGCTGTTTCTCTTTCTGGCCTTCGAAATAGGCCTGATATTTCTTGTTTATGACGGCTGTGGCGGCCTTGAAACGGTCCCAGATGGAATCACGGTACTCCTTCGCCACAGGGCCGAACTCCTTCCACTGCTCGTGAAGCTTCTGGAGCTCGCGGAAAGACTCGACGACATTCTCGTTCTCGGAGAGTTTCTCAGCGGCCTCGCAGAATCCTTCCTTCGCCTCAAGATTCTTCTTGAAATCGAGATCCCTTAGGTCACGGTTGATCTTCACCATGTCGTAGAATTTCTCGACATAGAACTGATAGGTGTCGTTCAGGTCACGGAACTTCGTGGCCGGAACCGGACCGATCTCCCTCCAGCGGTTCTGGAGCTCACGGAAGGCCGGGAATGTGGAGTTCACGTCCTCCTGTTTCTCCACGAGGTTCTTAAGATCCTCGATCACTGCCTGCTTCTGGGCGAAGTTCTCCTCCCTCTGCGCATCCTGCTGGCGGTTATATTCAGCGCGTTCTTTCTTATAGTTGGCATAGACACCCTTGAAAGCGGTCTCCATTGCCTCGAACGGATTGTCCTTCACTTCCTCGGTCTGAGCCTCAGGAGCGACCTCCTCGATCACATCCTCCCTTGAAGACGGCTCATCGACCTTCGCTCCAAGACCGGCCTCAGCCTTCTCCTTTGAGAGCTTCTTGTAGAAAGCGGACTTGATGGCCTCGGCCTCCTTGTACCTCTTCATCCTGTCGTCGGCCTGGGAAAGTTTGTCGAACATGTCCGACAACTCAGCCAGAGAAAGGCTGCCGAGATCAGCCGGGATCTCACCGCCTTCCTCTTCCTGGGCGGCTCCTTCCTCACCGACATTCACGTCAACCACCTCCTGTGGGACTTCCTGGGCGGCTTGGGCGGCCCGGGCGGCCTGGGCGGCCATTTCCCGCGCCTCAGCATTTTCTACATTCTCATTGAGAGCCTTTGGAGCTTCCTCTACATCTGGGGTCTGGTTAACCTCAGGAATATTACCTTCACTCATAAAGCAGTTAAATTATAAGAGTTTCTACTTATCCGCAAATATACCTAAAAAAACAATTAAAAAGCCTATTTTTGCAAAAAGGAAAAACAATATTCTATGCGAATTGACATTCTTACAGTCGTTCCGGAACTTCTGGAAAGTCCTCTGAGCCACTCCATAGTGGGGCGGGCGATCAAGAAAGGTCTGGTCGAAATACACGTACACAACATCCGGAAATATGGCCTCGGCCCGCGCGCCACGGTGGATGACTACTGCTACGGCGGCGACGCCGGCATGGTGATGATGATAGAGCCGGTGGAGAAAATGATAGACGAGCTGAAAGCTGAGCGGGAATATGACGAAGTCATCTACATGTCCCCTGACGGCGAGCGTCTGACTCAAGGAATATCCAATGAGCTTTCCCTGAAGAAGAACCTGATCCTCCTCTGCGGCCATTATAAAGGAATAGACCACAGGATCCGTGAGCATCTGGTGACCAGGGAGATCTCCGTGGGCGACTATGTGGTCAGCGGCGGCGAGATTCCGGCCGCACTCCTGGCGGACTCCATCGTGAGGCTGATTCCGGGGGCGTTGAGCGATGAGACCTCAGCCCTCAGCGACAGTTTCCAGGACGGCCTCCTCTCCCCTCCCGTCTACACCAGGCCAGCCGACTACAAAGGCTGGAAGGTTCCCGAGGTCCTGTTGAGCGGAAATCCTAAGCTGATCCGGGAATGGCAGGACGAACAGGCTCTGGAGCGGACAAAACGTCTCAGGCCGGAACTGCTGGAAGACGTTGATAGTCAACGTAAAAGATAGTTATCAACGTAAAACGTTTAAAACTTTTCCGCAAAAAGGCTTGACTTAAACGTTTTTTTGATTACTTTTGCAACACAAAAGTGAGAGTATATCACACTCTAACGACTATGACCTTCTTTCAAAATAAGGTAATACACTACTAACTAACCGAAAAAAGTCCGCAGCGATGTGGGCTTTTTTGTTTTCCGGGCATATTCCCTGTAAAGTGGGGTCAACCAGGATCAAGTACGGACCAAGTCTAAAAAAGGGCACTGCCTTGTTAACTGAATTATGTTATTTTGCGCCAACGCCAAAGTCAACACTGCCAGCCAAAGAGGTTGTTTGCTGATAGCTTGCCATCTGTTGATTCAACAGTTTGTCCAGCGAGAGCATTGTTGGCCGGATAAAATGCAGAAAACATGCGTTTTGTCCGGTCGGAGCGCAATCTACCGGACGAACAGCGCTGAGTAATTACAGACGATGAGAATCTTACAAACGGCTTTC
>DJRG01000065.1:1791-63303 GCA_002438845.1 Bacteroidales bacterium UBA6366 | reverse complement strand
GGGATTTTCATGGGAATGATCCTTTCAGGCGCTTCGGATAGGTTTTGACGTGAAGCCGTTCCGTAAATCCACCCGCACCGACATCAGCACGAGGCGACAGCAATAAGGACTCGCCACCGCTTGTACCCTGACATGGGGCCACAAGGCACAACATAAATGACAGCCGAAAATAAACCTCGGAATCAGCGTGTACCCTGACGTGGGGCCGCAAGACATCTGGATCGGGTTCACATTCCAGTGCCGGAGTGATTGGACGACATTATTTGACTATAATGTCGTTCAAAACCGACAAATGGAGGGGTTCGACGGCACTTCGCGGCAATATTGCTGTTCTGCCTCTCAACTTTTAGAAGCTGTTTTGATTTGTCTGTTTAAAGGTTAAGAGCAAGCTCTTTCCCCGCTACACACCTCGGCAATCCGAACAAGTTCGATTGCTCTCGGTTCGGTCGCCGGGTTGAGAGTGAAAAACTTCAGTTTTGACCGCTTCTTCCAAGGAAGATAGCGGTGCTATCTGATTGAAAAAGCGGGAAGATAATGAAGATTTTTTCACCTCAAAGAACATTTCAAACAAATCAAAACAGCTTCTTAGTCTATTCCCTGACCGGAGGTCGATGATGCGGCTCATAACCAAGGAAGGCGTGATTTGTAAATCATTGTTAATAAATAGTTTAAGTACTAATCTTTAGTTATTTAACACTCAAGGCAAAGTGTTAACTATATGATAATTAATGCATTTTTTACCACTCTTTGACACTGAATGTGTTGCGCTTAGACATAGAGAGGGTGATATTAATTCTTATAAAATGAATCAGACAATGATTCACCTTGCGTCATACTTTTGGACTTGATCCCCAAGAGCCCCCACATCAAGCAAAAAACGAAAGTTAAAATAACGAAATTCAAAATTAAATTTATAACTTTTCATAGAAAGTTCAAAATAGTAATTTGAAAAGGAATAGATGATCAGCAAAGACACACTCATTGTCACATATACTATCCTCGGTCAGTGGAAAGATAACAATGCCCACTGTCAGTAAATACATTGAGAGCTGCGAATCCTCATGGCTGCTGTTACGTCTAAGAAATGTCTCTGCGTCCTTTGCGGAAAGAGAAACTTCATGCAAGTACTATTTCATTGACAACGGTGTACTTAACCTGTTCCTCCTTAACGGAGAGGCATCGCTGCTTGAAAACACCGTCGCACTTGCCCTTTTCAGAAAATATGGACACGACCCCGACAATGAGCGGGTTTTCTTCTATAACGAAAGGATTGAAGTCGATTTCTATATACCTGAGGACAAATTGGCCATACAAGTATCATATAGTATGTCACAATCCAATGAGACGTTTGAACGTGAGGTGAACGCTCTTAAAAAGTTTCCCAAGGTACATTCTTGCAAGCGACGTCTGATACTCACAAATGAAGAGTCTGGCGCTGTCGAGGATGAGTTCGGTGTCATTGAAATAATGCCGGTCTGGAAATGGCTCTTACAGTATAATATCAACTTAGACTCGCCTCAACCAGAACATTAATCCAACACCCGGCGAAAGTTAAGATTGAGATCAAGTCTGGCAAAGACTACATCAGACATAGTGCCATGGACAACGTGCTGATGGTTCCTGATTATGACATTGAAAGCGGAATGGGTTTCTGCGATGGCAATCTTTCAGTTCAAGTGACCGTCACATATCTGCCTATATATGCTGATGTTCCTTAAAAATAATAGCAAGGATAACGAACTTGTCTATAAGCTGGATCTTAGAGGCATTTCGTAAATGAGGAATTGAGAAATCATTTTTTTTGCGTAGGTTTGTATTCAGAAAGATTGCGAGTATTATGACAATAATCAATCAAGCCATAAGCAGGAAGATATTAGCAGATATGGCACAGAACTTCTACGGTGAAATGGTCAAAGGAGTTGTGGACATCGACAGGCGAATTATGGCACTGGATGCCGAACTGCATTCTGATTTGGAAAAGATCTTACTTGAGGACGGTTCTGATCAGAAATCACTGTGGGGAATCAACTTGTATCCAGATGTCGAAGGAGACGATTTCATTGAATTCGACTCACTGATTAACATAAGCCCTCGAAGAAACAATTTCAGCAGGGATGTGGAAGACGATGCGATACGCAGTCAAATTCGTTCAATAGTCAATAATCTTATCAAATGACAACGACATCTCTTCCAGAGAAACCTGACAAGGATAAATGGACGGCGATGGACTTCATATCGCAGATGGCCAACATTGGAAGCGAGGTAGGGCGTACCTTGAAATGGAAACAAAAGGGAAACACCACACTGGCCAAAAACGCCTTTATCCGAGCCCTCGACTTATTCGATCTCACAATCGAAACAGGACGCACAAATGCTTCCCTGTCATCCAGAGATTCAATGCTCAGAGAGCTCCTTATGGCAAGAGACCAATTCTGCGAAGAATATCTTTCCGAGGACAACAATGCGATAGCGCCATCAGACAAATATTTCTCTCAATTCGCCAAAGCCTGTGCTCTCAGATCGGGCCGCTAAGAACTTATATGATCAGCAAAGATTCGGTCTCTTGTACACTGTCTCAGAAATATTCCATACCTTCATAACCATAATGAATGGGTTCTTTAGCATAGTACTTTATTCAACTTTGACAAGATATCACAAAATACGCAATTGGCATTATGCTTTTTGCGTATAATAATTTGCAAACTGGATTTGAGCGGTGTTTTATAAGGATGTTCAAAACGGCAGCTCAAGAAAAAGTCATATCGACTGTGTGTACTTCAATGGCATTGCCACACAACCGTGGTTTACAAAATACAAAGATGAACCGAAATGAACTTGACATAATCAGTAATTAATACAAACTTTGCAATCGGTATTGCATTGGTCAATTCCACGATTGTTACATATCAACACTAATTTGAATAAAAAAATGAAAAGACTCGCATTGATTCTCATGACGCTGGCAGTTCTGGCGTCCTGCAAAAAGACAATGGCACCGACACCGGAACCTGAAACGGAACTGGTGCCTATCCAGATCGCCACAACCATGACCAGAGCGACTGACTATGCGTTCGAGACCGGAGACAATGTCGGGTTGTTCGTTGTAAATGAGCCTAAGAGTCTCCAACTTGGCGGAAACCATGTTGACAACTGCAAGTTCACTTTTGACGGCACTAAGTGGAACGCCGGGAAAGACATCTACTGGTTTGACGCCACGACCAAAGCGGATTTCTACTGCTACTACCCTTACAAGTCCTCAGTGTCTTCCATCACGGCATTCCCGTTCAAGGTCAGTCAGGACCAAAGCACGGAAAGTGGCTACAAGACATCGGATTTCATGTGGGGAAAGGTCAACGGGATCGCCCCTACTCCGGATCCGGTGGTGATCACAGTCAACCACAGCATGAGTTGCCTGGTCGTCAACCTGAAGGCAGGGACAGGATGGAAAGAGGAGGACATCAAAGACGCCGAAGTGTCTCTCTGCGGACTGAAGACATCCTCGCTCATCAATCTGTCTGACGGAACGGTCACCGCTGACGGAAATGCCACGGAAATGAAGCCCTTGAAGGTCGGAGCCGGGATATTCAAAGCCCTTGTCGTGCCTCAAAAGATCTCCGGCTCGGAGCTTGTCAAGATCAAGGTCGGCACGAATTCATATTCATTGAAAACATCCATCGACTTGAAATCCGGCAAGCAGCACACCTGCACGGTGGTTGTCAACCGCACCGGCGAGGGAATCAACATCGGTATCGGACCGTGGGAGACCGATGACATCGACTACGGTGGATCTGTTGAATAAGCGAAAGGATATTGATGAAAAGAGCATATCATTACATAGTGGCGGCAGCCATTCTGACCGGACTGGCCGCATGCAGTGTGGAGGAAGACAGTTTCCGGCCCGAGCCAGATGCCGAAGAGCCCGGACTTATCACCATTTCCGGCGAGATCTCGCAGGTCTATCAGACAAGGGCAAACGACTCCGGATTCGCAGACAAGGACCAGATCGGAGTCTACATCGTGGACTATAACGGCAGTTCGGCGGGGACATTGAGAAACAACGGCAACAGGGCTGACAACGTCAAGTTCATCTTTGATGAGGCCTCCTACAAATGGACTTCCGGCCGTGACATCTACTGGAAAGATAAGGAGACGCACATTGATGTCTATGGCTATTACCCTTACGCCTCGCTTGAGAATGTCAATGAATATGCCTTCGAGGTCCAGAAGGATCAGAGTACGGAGGCGCTGAACGGCAAATTGGGAGGTTACGAGGCTTCAGACTTTCTGTGGGGAAAGGCGGAGAACGCAGCCCCGACCGACAGGATTGTCAGGCTGTCGTTCTCTCACAGAATGGCGGGAGTGAGGGTGTCTGTGGTGAAAGGTACAGGATTCTCGGAAGCGGAGTGGTCCGAGGCAAGCAAAGAGGTCCTGATCCTGAACACCAAGAGGAAAGCCGTGGTTGATCTGGCCACAGGAGTTGTCACGGCAAGTGGCGAGGCAGGCGGCACGGGCATAATTCCTTACAGGAAAGGGAAGGACTTCCGGGCCGTTGTGGTGCCACAGGAAATCACGGAAGGGACACCTCTGATCAGTGTCACGGTAGGTGGGATCTCCTACAGGTTCAACAGAGGGATCGTGTTCAATCCTTCAAAGCAGCACAACTTCACGATCACCGTCAACAAGAGAGCGCCCGGCGACTTCGAGTTCAAGGTGAGCGACGAGAGCATCACGGCTTGGGAGAACGACGATGTGTCCCACGACGCCACGACGAGGGAATATGTCGTCATCAATGTCGAGACTCCGGGAACGCTGGACAAGTGCATTGAGGCGGCGGGGAAGGATGTCGCAAAGGTCAAGAATCTTAAAGTGACGGGAACGATCAACGCCAGAGACTTTGCTGTCATGAGGCATCTGATGCCTGTACTTCAATCACTTAACCTTAAGGAAGTAAAGATCAAAGCGGCAGAAGGCGGACGAATCATTGATGACGATGGGAGTTATGACACTAGCGCATACAACAGTGGAAACGATGATGAGATTTCTCATCACGCCTTTCTGGGGAAAAAATCGTTGATGCATCTGGTCCTTCCTGATAGCATCACTAGAATAGGCTACGGAGCCTTTGAAGGATGTTCAAACATCACTGGATCACTTGTCATACCGGAAGGTGTTACAGATATTGATTGTGGTGCATTTGGTGGGTGCAGTTCTCTCTCTGGCAGTCTATCTCTGCCTAGTTCTCTGATTCGTATAAGTGGTGATGGCGTAGCCGGTGGCGGAGGCGCATTCCGAGATTGTGGTTTTAATTGCAAATTAGTTATACCAGACAATGTTGAATATATAGGAGAGTTATCTTTCTTCGGATGTAGAGGGTTATACGGAGAGCTTCATCTTCCGGAAAAACTCAAATTCATAGGAAGACAGGCTTTTGGCGATGACAAAGGACTCTCAGGAAGTCTGACAATTCCACAATCCTTGAATACGATCGGCGAAGGAGCATTTGACGCTTGTAGTGGACTTAATGGAACATTAACCCTCCATGATGGCATCACAGCAATTGAAGCAACCGCATTTGCGGATTGTAGGTTTAGAGGGGAACTTATTCTACCAAAAGATTTAGTGTCTATCGGAAGTCGTGCTTTCGATGGATGTGACTTCAGCGGTAAACTCACTCTTCCCAATAATCTATCAGCTATAGGCAACAGAGCTTTCGCAAACAACTGGAGACTCACCGGAATTCTTGAAATTCCGGAAAATATGTTGTGTATCAACGCCGGCGCATTTAGTGGATGCCGCGGCATAGAAGGTCTGATACTTCCAGAAGGACTTGAAACAATAAGTTATTCAAATTATCATATCGGTGGTGGAGCCTTCGAGGACTGCTTCGGCATCAACAAGATCGTCTGCAAAGGTACAATTCCTCCATACATTCAGTCCGGAGCGTTCGATGGAGTCTCCAAGGACAATTTCACTGTAGAAGTCCCGGAATCCGCAGTAATTCAGTACCAAGCGGCACCAGGCTGGAACGACTTCAAACGCATCTCCGCGTACCGCAATCTGTCCGTAAGACCGAATGTGGCCACTGCGTTGAACACGAAGGTCACAAGGGAGCTTGTGCTGGACGCTGATGAGGAATGGATTGTAGAGAGTAAGCCTGATTGGATGATCTTGAGTCAGAATGAAGGCAAGGGCAAGACTGTGGTCAAAGCGGAGTTCCTGCAGATGCCTCACGGTTCGAGCCGTGAGGGCAAGATTGTCTTCAAACTCAAGGACAAAGACTACAGGACAACCTGCCGTGTCACCCAGTACGACTACAAGTACGCCGAAGACGAGATCATCACACTCAACAAAGCCGCAAAGGGCAGCGGAATAAATATTGTCTTCCTCGGAGACGGCTTCAGCGCCAAGGACATCAGCGAGGGGCTTCTTCTGAACAACATCCAGGAAGCCGTAGGTCACTTTTTCAGCATCGAGCCTTACAAGACCTACAAGGAATATTTCAACGCATACACCGGAATAGCCGTGTCTCCGGAATCCGGCATAGGAGGAGTCAACACCATCATCTACAACAAGTTCAACACTTCAGCAAAAGGTGGTGTCACCCTTGGAGGCCGCAACGGAGAGAGCGACTACAACGAGATATTCAAATATGCCTGCAAGGCTCCGACAGTCAACGAAGGGAATCTCAACCAGACATTGATCGTCATTGTGCCTAACACAAGTGAATATGGTGGAATATGTTACATGTATGACGGAGGAGAGGCCATCGCCTACTGTCCGAAGAGTGACTACGGCTACCCTATGGATTTCCGCGGAGTCATCCAGCACGAAGCTGGTGGTCACGGCTTCGGAAAGCTCGGCGATGAGTACATCTACCACAACACGTTCATTGATGCCTGCGGATGCACCTGCTGCGGCCACGTGGATGAATTCAACGGAGCCAAGGCGAAAGGCTGGTACGAGAACCTGTCGTTGACGGGCAAAATGGATGAGGTTCCATGGAGTCACTTGATATTCAATGAGAAATATAGCAAGTTGGTGGACATCTATGAAGGAGGTTTCATGCATTCGCGTGGAGTTTACCGCTCGGAGTACAACAGCTGCATGAACAATGATATTCCTTACTACAGCACCATCAGCCGCGAGGCTATCGTCAAAAGGATAATGGAATATGCCGGGGAGGAATATTCATTTGAGAAGTTCGCCGCCAACGACAACATAGAGAATCTGCCTGAGACCGCCACGGCCGCCACCAAGGCATCTCCGTTCAGTTTCTCGGTGTCCGGCGGAACGCATCAGCATGAGCCAGTGTTCATGGGTAAACGTCCAATCCTTAAATAGCGCATTATTCAATGAAAAAGATATTCTACCTTTCAATGATTATTCTCGCCGCGGCCTGCTCCAAGTCAGGCACAGCGGTGGAGGACAGCACCGAGATCCATTTCAATTTAGGGTTCTCCGGACAAACCAGAGCCACCGCCAACACCTTTGAGAGCGGTGATGTGACCGGCCTCTACATGACAGAGTACGACAGTCAGAACAAACCGGTTCCGCTTCAGGTTTCAGGCAACGCTGTCAACAACGCTGCGCTCAGATTCAACGGTACCTCATGGGTCACGTCCCCTACCCTCTACTGGGACAAGGGCGTGAAGTACGATGTATTTGGCTACTACCCTTACGCCAAACCGGCATCCGTGGACGAGTACCGTTTCACTGTCGCCTCCGACCAGACTACGGCGAAGACATCGGGGGCACTGGGTGGCTACGAGGCCTCGGACTTCCTTTGGGCGAAACAGACAGGTGTCAAGTACCCAGATGTCGTCAACCTTACATTCAGCCACCGGATGAGCCGCCTGGTAGTCAATCTGGTCAAGGGCAAGGATTTCGAGGGTGACATGCCTAAAGATATTGTCGTCAAGGTACATGGGACGGTGACGGACGCGATCGTGGATCTCGGCAGCGGAGTTGTTGTCAAGGACAACTACGGCAAGGCTCAGACCATCACGATGAAGAAGGAAAGCGACACCGTCTTCTCCTCCATCATCGTCCCGCAGCGCATCGACAACCGCCAGCCACTGGTCGAGGTCCTTACCAGCAACGTCTCCTACCTCATGGAAAGCCGTTTCGTCTTCCGTTCAGGCATCCAGCACTCCGTCAACATCATCCTAGACAGCGACCCAGCCAAAGTCAAGATCGAGATCGGCGGCGAGATCCAAGGATGGAATTAACCACTCCCGGGTGCAGAAGCCACGTTTCCGCACCCGAATAAACCGAAATCAATGTTCCCGGGTGCAAATGATGACATTTTGCACCCGGGAATCTTTTTGTCTGCTGCATACCAGAAATGCACGGCCACAATCGCATAATGCGCAGCCTCTTTGCAGCCATTAATCAACAATGACAATCTGAGTGTCGGGGGCGCAGGTTAGAGACAGGGTCGATTTCTGGGCGGGGGTGAGGTAGAGGGTCTTGATCGGAGAGTTGGACAGGTATGCTTCCTTAAGGGCCGGGTTACGGGTAAGGTCAAGCGACTCCAAGGATGTGTTCTGGGCATAGAGTGACACGAGGACTGGACAATTACGGAGATCGAGGGTTTTCAGGGAAGTGTTGTCGCAGACCAAGACCGTCAGAGCGGCGTTCTTGGAAAGGTCCAGTTCCGTCAACCGGGTCTGGCCTGAGACATCCAGACTTTTGAGGGCGGTGAACATCCCGATACCATAAAGAGACGCTATTCCGGAATATTCCTCCGCAGGGATATTCATTGACTCGACTTCCGAGGCCTCCGCCAAGGACACAAACGAGTCATAGTTGAAGTCGTAGCTGTCGAGGATGAACCGTCCGAACACATTGTCCTCTATGCGCGGAGTATAGACAATCTCCACGGATTCAGGAATATACCGGTGCTGGCCAAGGTTGACATTTATGCCATCAATCTCATGTCCTTCAAGCAGTTCAAGACGCTTAAGGCCTTTGCATAAGCAATGAAGTCCGGTAAGTTCAGGATTAGTGTTCAGATCCAGAAACGAGATCTCATCGCAACCATCAAGGTTAAGGGATCTCAATTTGACATTGTAACGCAGATTCAGAGAGTGCACAGGGCTTCCGGCGCAGTCAAGGATTTCCAGATCCGAGAGCAGGTAGATCTTGTCCCCATCCTTAAGAGCATCCCCGGCATAGAGCCGCCGGATGTCGCTTCTCTGGCGGAACAACTTCTCATTGTCCTTTATTCCGGAGCGGGAGTCGTAACGAAACTCCTCAAGCGACGGGAACAGAGACAGATCCGGAGCCAGATTCCGGCAACCGGTTATGTCAAGCGAACGGAGCTCACTCAAGGTGGCCAGACTGAAGGTCAGGACTTCTGTCTTCAGTTCCACATTGCCGGAGAGAGCCAGAGACGAAAGACGGGACTCCGCGGACAGAGTCAAAGATTCAATGTGGTTGTTGGACAGGTCCAGACAAGTGACGTGATGATTCGCGCCAAGATCGACAGATGCAAGTGCACCGCTGCCGCCTTCCGGGCCGAACGACAGCCCACGGCACCAGACCGTGTCAAGATTCGGAAGATATTCCAGCCCCTTAAGCGACTTGACATCGTCCGAACGGATGTCGACCTTGGTCACGAGAGCAGCCTCCTCAAAACTTATCAGGCCGTCAGAGTCCTTGTCCCAGTTGGCAATCATCCAATCAGCCAGCACTTTGTCCTCAAACGGCATCGGGATTACAACCTTCATTTCCTGACTGTAGGCGGTACCTTTCGCATTGACCGCATAGGCACGGAAATAGTAGGTCTGGCCGATCGTCAGTCCCTCGACTGTCACCGACCGGTCTCCATAGTCAGAGCCATCCATGGTTTTGGTCGCCAGGTCGAAAGTCGGGGACGGAGAAAGACTCCAGCACAGTCCACAGATCATCATCTCACCGCTGAAAACATCCTCAACGGAATAATCAAATACCAGGGCCGTTCCGTTTTTGATGATCAAAGAGTTAATGGTAATGACAGGCATCCGCTGCTCTATCTCGAAACGTTGGATGTCCGACAACCGGTCATCATCTCCGCCGGAGACAAACGCGCGGCAAAAGTACTCGCCACAGGCCAAACCAGAGATTGTCGTCGAAAACTCATTACCCGAAAGATGATCCACATCAAGACGCTCCATTGCGTTCTCGCTGTTGCCGAAATAGAAACCGCAGTCCTTGATGTTGTCCGCCCTCGACACTTTGCAGCGAAGTATGGCATCTGTCCCTTCTACGTTAAAAGTGGTGCCCAGAATCTCAGGAGCGGCATGGAGCGATGAATCGGGGTCCTTCACACATGAGACGATCCCGACACAGAGCGACATGAAAACCAAAAACACTCGTGAGATTGACATAGCATGCAAATATAACTGATTTGGCAGGCATTAGAAAGACTATCTGTCAGTTTTTAAGGGAACATGCGCAATGAACCAAAATGAACCGGAATGAACTTGAATGAAATGGACTAAATGAATAACTTTGCGTGTCTAAACAATTACATGGATGACCAAGATAATACCGGAATTGAATTATTTGCTGGCAGAGGTCGAGAAACGTTACGGAAGAAGGCTTTCAACGTCCGCCGATTTCGAGGCGCTGTCCGTTGTGGTCGAGCACGAGTCAGGCGAACTGATCTCCGCCTCAACCCTGAAAAGGCTGTGGGGATACGTGACCTTGAAACCAGTACCGAGGATGTCCACCCTCAACGTGCTGTCAAGATACATCGGGAAACGGGACTTCAACGCGTTCCGGCAGAGCATCATAAACGACGGACACTATGTGTCCAACTTTTTCACGGTGAAGAAGGTCTGCTCATCCGACCTGAAAAAAGGAACTGAGGTGCTCATCGGATGGGCGCCGAACCGGCTTGTCACGCTTCGGCACGACGGAGGCGGAGACTACACGGTCATCAAATCTGAGAACTCGAAACTGCTTGAAGGAGACAAATTTCAGACGGAGTCGTTCATGGTCGGCTACCCGCTGTACATTCCAAGGATCCTTAGAAACGGTGAATATACCCTCTCCTACATCGCCGGGACACAGGAAGGCCTGAACAGGGTCGATGTCATCAGCAAGGGTGACGATCAATAGCCGGCTTCCTTAATCTCTGTGGAGATCTGTTCGAAGACGGAATCCACGGCACGGCGGTTCTTTGCGGCGTTGAAGTCCAGACGCATCAGACTGACTGACAGGGCAATGACCAAAACAGACGCGATGGCGGCAACAGCAATCCAACGCCTGCGCCTCTCTCGGCTAAGAATGACCGAGCGGACCTCAGCAACCGAAGCATAGCGCTTGTCACGGTCCTCGGCGGCACAGACGGAGGCTATCCGGGAATATATTCCCATCGCCTGCATTATCTTGCCCAATGAATATATGTCCGTGCGGCAGTCCACGCTCTCCCCTGCCATCTGTTCCGGTGAGATGAAGTCTTTTGTACCGGCCGGGTTCTTGAAAGTGGCATACCAGTCGGCATCCGCAAGCCCGAAATCTATCAGCTTGACATTCCAGCCGTTTCTGGTGATCATGATGTTGCCGGGTTTCAGGTCACGGTGGATGATCTGGTGGCGGTGCAGGTACTCAAGGGCGTCGCAAAGTTCCAAGAGGATTTTCCGGAGCGTTTGTCGGTCGAGGAGCATTAATTTCCGTCGGTCGCTGAGCCTGTCGAAGCGAACCGGGCATAGATCACGTCGGCGCTTCGACAAGCTCAGCGACCGACGATAGAAGCTCAGCGACCGACGGAAGGGGACCAGCGACCGGTGGGGAAGGCTCGGCAACAGGTCGGCAAGAGTATCGCCGTCAATCCATTGCATTACGATGCAGTTGCCGAGACCGGGGATATTCGTGAAATCCAGAGTCGGGCAGATGTTCGGATGGTCCAAAGTGTGACTGATCCCGTACTCCTTGCGGAGCAGGCCCTCATAAAAGGGATTCCCGACATATTCAGGCTTCAAGGATTTCAGAGCCACCAGTTTGCCGTCAAGGGTCATCCGGCTGATGACGGAGTAGCCCCCGTCCGACTCATAGACCTTCTGGATGGTCTGGGATGAGTCGCCGGAAAGTTCCTCGCAAGAGCCGAAAAAAGCAGATGTCTCTTCCATGGCAAAGCAAATGAAACTCAAATATAGCCTTTTCCGCAAGCATTTTAACAAAAATATTGGTAAATTTGACAGATTGATTGATATGCATAGAGAACCGGTAATATTCCTGCTTTTGACTCTGATGGCTATGGCTTGCTCTTCGAGAACTGAAGTGCAGACCGTCATGCCCGTCTACGACACGGAAACCGATTGTCTCAACGGGACCATGATTGTCTCGCTGGACGGGGACTATGGCCTGACGGACACCTCCGGCCGGGTGATAATGCCTGTCATCTACGACAACATCTACTTTCTCACGGACGATGTCGGCGTGGCGTTCACCGGAAGCCTCTGCTGCTATTTTGACAAGGACGGAAACCGGCTCGGAGAAACGGACACGTATTCCGAGACATCGCCGGAGGAGCTTCTGGAGGCATATTCCAAGATTGAGAGAAACCGCCGGAGGCAGTGGGACGACATACTTGGAAGGTACGAGGAACTGAGCAGGTACTGCCGGTCGGACAGCGCGTCGGCCGGGAAGGCGGAATTGATGGCCGAGGAGATCAGAACCTCCCTGGAAAGTGTTGACGGACCGATGGAAAAGGATCAGAGGGCCAGGTTTGAATCCACATATTCCTCCTACAAAGATTGACAGGATGAAAAAGGTTATCATCATAATCGTGACACTTCTTTCCTGCTGGAACCTCGCATGCGCGCAGAGTTCAGGAAGCATAAGGAAAGACAATTCGTACATCTACGCCGAGGGCGTGGCAGATGACGCCGACGCGGCTGACAGCGTGGCGCTCGACGCGTTGGTCGTGAAACTCGCGCAGACGGAGGATCTGCCATATTCATTGGAAATCAAGAAGAAACTGATGTTCACCTACTTGGGAGACATCAAAAGGGAATGCGGGATTATCTCCACGACGGGAAAGACCACGACTGTCACAAGGTATATTCAGAGAAGCGACGTGGAGTGGATCTTCGACGGCAGAAGGAGAAAGGTCAAGGAGATGCTCCAGATAGCGTCCACCGCCGACCGGAAATGCCAGATGGATGTCGCGCTGCGCTACTATTCATGGGCAGAGACTTTGATGCGGAGCCTACCCTCACCTGATGTCGTGGAGATCGCCAAGGCGAAAAGCAGACGGGAAGAGATTCTGAAAGGGCTGAATGTGGCTTTCGACCGGCAGGACATCTACGACAAGGGAATTGTGGAGTTGACGTTCACGTTCGACGGAAAGCCTGTCAAAAACATTGACTATAAATTCTTTGACGGAAAGACTTGGAGCAAGGTGCTGTCCACAAAAGACGGTAAAGGGTTCGTGGAGGTTAGGCCCGGCTCCAAGATTGACCAATATCGGATCAAGTACGAAATCACTCCGGCACACCTCCAGCATTTGTTCAGGGAGGTGAGCATGGTGGAAAAGGCCTTGGCTTCCGGGGCAAAGGACAATGGCGGCGAAACACATGCTGAAGCCGGTCCTGCCGGAGCCACTGAAACCACACACGAATCCTCCGCCCGGAAAATCGACTTCACCGCCGTCAAAAGAAAAGTGCTGGACGTTGTGGCGAGAGAGGAGTTCCAGAGGGAGCCTGACTCCACCCGAAGCGGGCTGACACCCGTTGTCTTTTCCTCTGAATATGAAGACATTGTCCACAAAGTATGCAAAGGCATCACCGGCGGAGCGGATGTCTCTGAATATTTCACCCCGGACGGCCATGAGATATTCAACAGCCTGGTCCGCTACGGCAACGCCCGGGTGCTCAACTTCGGCGAGTTGAATTTCTACGAACTCGGAGACGAGGTCTATGCGAGAAGCGTCCCGATGGTGTTCTCGTTCAAGGGCAACAAAAGGCAGTTCGTGGAGAATATCGTGTTCACTTTCAACGGGGACAAAAAGATCTGTGACCTTTCGTTCTCTCTGGGGAAAGAGACCGTGCAAGGCATTGTCGGTCAGACAGGCTGGAGCGAGGAGGCAAGGATAATCCTCATCAGTTTTCTCGAAAACTACAAGACGGCGTACGCCCTCAAGCGCCTGGACTACATCAGTTCCATCTTCGATGACGACGCCCTGATCATCACCGGACGGGTGCTGCGGAATGTCAAAGGGCCGAACGAGTACAGCGGCAACCGCTACGTCACCCTGACCCGCCAGAGCAAGGCGAACTACATCAAGAACCTCAGCAGGGTCTTTGCGAGTCAGGAATATATCAACCTGCAATTCTCTGACTGCGAGGTGATGAAACTCGGCAAGGGAGAACAGCTGTTCGGAATAAAGATCAGGCAGGAATATTTCTCCACGACATATTCGGACTCTGGCTATCTGTTCATCCTAGTGGACCTTCGGGACTACCAGAGACCTGTCATCCACGTCAGAACCTGGCAGGATGAGCCGGACAAGGACTTCGGAGTGATAGGGCCTTATAACTTTTAGAATATGAGAAGGTTCGCGGTTATATTCATTTTTCTGTCATTGACAGCGTCGGTTTTTGCGCAGACGGATTCGTCCGATTTTTATGTCCAGTCTTTCAAGAAGTTGGAATGGGATCTGGACGCGAGAAGCAACTACCCGATGCTTGACCAGAACAACCGCAAGGCGGCCTTGATCAAGGTGGTGATTCCTGACTCCGGATTCGATTTCGATGTCGGGATCATGGGAGTCGTGGGTGTCAAACAAGAGGTCGGCGAGATCTGGGTATATGTCCCCGAAGGGGTTCGGAAGATGACGATCCGCCACAAGGGCTACGGCATCATCCGAGACTACGAGTTCGGCTGCCCGATAGAGTCCGCCTCGGTCTACGAGTTGGTCCTGCATGTCCCAAGGCATCAGGAGAGCAGGGTAATCGTCAGGGACTCAATCGTGTATGTTCCCACACCTGTCAACGTGGTGACTCCGCGTGAGCGGAAACGCCTTGGCATAAGCGTCCTTGCCGTCGGCAGCGTCCCGGATCCGTCCTTTGGAGCCATGGCGGTCTGGAACCCAAAGCGGCTCGGGGCATATCTGAAGGCCACAGGCAATCTCAAACCCTCCAACTACAGTTACATCTGCCACGAGGACGGCACCACCGACAACGGCTACATCTGGACAAGCGGCAATGGACACATCTCAAAGATGACGGTCACTGTCGGTGGAATATTCAAATGTCTTGATTGGCTGAGTGTCAGCGCCGGAGCCGGCTACGGGGAAAGGGTTCTTCTTTGGAGAGACACCAAAGGCAGTTTCGCAAAGGTAGGCGAAGCCTCCGAGCAAGGCATCGCCGCCGAGCTCGGAGCCATCTTCCATTTCGGCCGTCTCACCGCCTACACCGGTGTCAGCACCATCGCCTTCAAGCGCATCTACCCGGAGGTCGGAGTCGGGCTCGCATTCTGAGGTCGTGTGGTGGAATCCGGTCGCTTCGACAGGCTCAGTGACCGGATTCCGCCACACGGGCATCTACGCCAAACCAGAGCGAATAGCAACCAGCCGAACTATAAGATGCTCACTACTTCCAGAACCTTTTGGCACTGAGGCATGATCTTGGCCGGCTTCTTTTCCTTCATCATCTCGCTCAGGGCACTAAAATTGTTTACGACGACTCATGCACTTCTCCGGTCCGGAGGCTCGGTGCCAAAAAGCCAGAACTGCCATCCACCAGGAAGCTAACATGACGTCAGACATTGGTTTCGACGTGACGTAAATCCTTTTCTTCTTTTTCATTAGCCAAAAGTTATCTGTGACTCATTATGTGTCAGCAGGTGGTGGATAATGCGCTCATTATCATATGACTAACATCACATCTTTAGTATAAATCCGCCAATGATAGGTAACTAAAATATTTATTATCAATCATTTATAAATAACATCTAAATTTCTGATCTATATGATTCTTGGCTCTGCCGATCCACTGTAGACCCACATGGCGTGATTTGCTAATCAAGAACATTGTCCGTAAATTTGCCGTCCTCTTTTCCCAAGAGGAGACAATGAACGGACTATGAATAAAATAAAGGAAATATTGAGGATAGGTCTGCCCATAATGCTTGGTCAGGCCTGCGTGATTATTCTGGCGTTCGCGGACAACATCATGATCGGGTGGCACAGCGTGGATGAACTCGCCGCCTCGTCGTTCGTGAACAACATCATGAACCTGTTCATCCTTACCGAATTGGGATTCGCGACCGGAATGACCCCCATGATCGGGGCGCACAACGGGACCGGTGACATCAAAGGAATCGGCACGACCGTAAAGAACGGAATCATCGTCAATGGAATGATCGGCGTGATTGGTGTTGTCCTGCTCACAGTCATCTACTTCTGCCTCGGGCACTTCGGGCAGGCACCTGAACTGATGCCCTACATCAAACCGTACTTCATCATAGTTGGTGTGTCAACAATCTTCGCACTCGGATTCAACGTGCTGAAGCAGTTCACGGACGGGATATGCAGGCCTATGATTTCCATGACACTGCTCATGCTCGGAAACCTCCTTAACATATTCGGGAACTGGGTCCTGATTTACGGCAAACTTGGATTCCCGGAGATGGGGCTGACCGGCGCAGGAATCAGCACGCTCATTTCCAGAGTGCTGATTCTCATAGTGTTCGTCATTTTTATATTCAAGTCAAAGAAAATGAGTGAATATGCCCACGCGATCAAGGAGGCTGTCCTTTCCCGCCAGGAGATGAATGGTGTGTTCAAAATGGGCTATCCTGTCGGCATCCAGATGGCCCTTGAGTCCTCCACATTCACGTTCGCTGCCATAATGGCCGGATGGCTCGGAGTCATACAACTCGCCGCGCATCAGGTTGTCATCACCATTTCTCAGCTGTTTTTCCTGATGATGCAGGGGCTCTCGTTCGCCATCTCGATCCTCGTCAGCAATGCCTTCGGCCGGAAAGACATAGTGTCTGTCCGTGAATATTCCCGAAAAGGCTACTTCATGATTCTCGGCATCTCCGCCACGCTGTCGGTCATTCTCTACTGCTTCCGCTATCAGGCCGCAGGGATATTCACAGACTCCCCTGAAGTTTCCGCAATGGCGGTGTCGCTGTTTTTCCTGCTATTCGCCTACCAGTTAGGCGACGGCCTCCAGCTATGCTTCGCAAATGTGCTGCGAGGAATCCAGGATGTCAAGCCGATCATGTACGCGGCTTTCGTCAGCTACTACATCATAGCCATCCCGTCCGCCTACTATTTTGGCTTCAAGGCCGGATTTGGCATTCACGGGATATGGCTCGGCTTCCCTATCGGCCTGACTCTCGCAGGAATATTCTTCTACGCCCGCTACCGCTCCGACCTCAAAAAACTCCGCCCCGTCTAACCACCTCCCGCCATTCCATTCTCCATCTTCTTCCGCCCTCCTTGCCCGACCGCAACACCATTCCCCCTTTTTGTCGCCCGTACTCTCCGCCATGCACCCTCCAGCGACATTATCGTCCCTTTTTGTCGCCCAAGGGTGCATGCTGCTTTGTCAAGAAGCATTTTCCTACGATTTCGTTCCCGATGAGTCCTCAACTCGGCCACTGAGCATGTCAAGGTGACCAGCACCGTCCGGCCTGCAGGGAGTGGTCTTCTCAATCTCCAACGTGATCATCCAGGCCAGCATCAACGACTACGGTTTCAATGCGGTCGCAGGCTCGGCTGTCGCGCTGAACTTCGAGCGATACTGCTACTTTGTCATCGCCGCGTTCAACGAGGCGGCGATCAGTTTCGTGGGACAGAACTACGGAGCCGGGATGATGGACAGAGTCAAAAGGGTGTTCCTGATCTGCATGGGACTGGGCGTGTTGTCCTGCGTCACGCTCAACTGGATCTTCGCCGGATGGTCAGACTTCTTCCTTCGATTGTTTACCGACTCTGATGTCGTGAAAGAGTTTGGATAACTATTATACGGCAATGATATACTTTTGTGTGATCAATCTTCTGCTTTTATTCTTATCTTCAAACGCAACAACAAAATCCAGTTTAGCCCCAAATAATACGAAAAAAGATGACGGCGCGCGGGAATCATGCGGAAATGTCGGAACTGCTCCGCACAGCGCATTTGGCATACGCTTTGATTGAGTCCCTATCCGGTTAGTTTATAATCATATAAAACTATGAAAAGAATATTGACAACATTGTGCCTGTTGGCGCTGGTGGCGACGGCAGGTTTAGCGCAGACAACAGAAAAGCGCATCTACACTTCATCAGAAAGAATAGCGATGGAGAATGCCAGGATCAAGGCTGACTCTACCCTGGCAGCCAAAGCCAAGGCTGACGCTAAAGCCCTTAAGAAAATACAGAAAGAGCTTGAGGCGAAACAAGACTCGATCGCTTATGTCAATGCCGTAAAAGCCCTTGACTCGCTGGAGTTCGTTCTTGAGGCTGACAAGCTTGTGTTCAAGTACGGAGACATGGCTTTCGTGCAGAGCAACACGAATTTCATCGCCCTCTCTGATGACAATGCCGTTGTTCAGGTCGCTCCCTACAATGCCGGCGGTCCGAACGGAGTGGGAGGCATCACCCTTGAGGGACGCGCGTCCAACATCACCATGCGGACTGACAAGAAAGGAACAATCACATATTCAATGAATGTTCAGGGAGCCGCAATCTCAGCCGTCGTGACCATCACCCTTCCGAAAGGCACGAACTGGGCCACAGCCGTGATCGAGCCGACTTTCAGTTCAAACAGAATCACCCTCAGCGGCAAGATCGTCCCGAGAAAATCCTCCAGGGTCTTCATGGGGACATCAATCTAATCGAGGTGCTAATAGGCCAGCGTAATTAGCAACTGTTTCAGAATAAACTTTATAAATATTCCTGCCATTCCAAATCGACTGGCAGGAATATTTAATATGCTGGCTATCAATAGGTGGTAGCCCACTCGCTGACAGACAAGCAGTTAGAAAAGGATGACAGTCATTTATGACACCGGTCACTTCGGCTGTCTCAGTGACCGATATGGGCGGCAAATGAGCCGTGACCTCCTTCTCCGGTCGCCGAGCCTGCCGAAGCGACTTAATATTCCAAATTGTCATTTGGTTGAAAAATCTGACAAAAGCGTTGCTTTTTGCGAATATATTGACGGATTGGATTAAAATTTGATATCTTTGCCGCTGTTAAAAATTTTCAATTCACATTGATTATGAAAAAAGTGTTTTCAACAATCCTTGCGGCATCCATGATGCTCATCGGAACCGCCGCTCTCGCACAGCCATCAATCGGCATCGGTTATGTCAACTCTTCTGACAAGGCCAAGGTCAGCAACACTACCAACACGACAAACCTCAGCGGATTCTACGTCGGAGGTTCCTACAACATCAATGTCACCGGCGCGCTGAACGTCGCCCCGGGACTTTACTACACTTTGGTGACAAAGAGTGACGCCGACAACTATTTCGGGCTTGTCGACACAAAGGTGGACGCCACAGAGCACTACCTTTCAATCCCTGTGATGTTCAACGCCGGACTTCCGCTGACCAACGACATCGTGGGATGCGTCTATGCAGGACCTACCCTCGCCTACGGACTGGCCTCAAAGACAAAGGTAAAAGGTTCGGTGGCAGGTTTCTCTAAAGACGCCACGATCAACAACTACGATGATGACTACAACTACGGTCGTTTCGACATCATGCTCGGTGGCGGAGTGGCCGTTGACTTCTACGACATTGTCCGCTTCAAGATCGGCTACGACTATGGTCTGGTCAACCGCTACACCGGTGACGGTGACGCCACACGCCACAGAAGCCAGTTCACAGTCGGGGTCGCCTATCTCTTCTAAGAATAACATTCAAAGCAAAAACGGTCGGAGAAAATCTCCGACCGTTTTTTGTTTAGAAACTCAGCAAAATTAATTCACTATTCTCTATGGCCTTAGGCAACCTATCGGAACAACTAGGACTCCGTCCTCTGGACGCTTATAGGCAAAGTCACCGATGCCTGTCAAAACCATCAGAAATGAGGGTGCCTTCATTTTTGTAGAATCAATTTTCGAAGATAAAGCCTTAAGGCTTTCCGCCCCCTCTCTGATCAACTCAGAACCACCTATCTTCACTTCTACCAGCCCGTAAGAGCCATTTCTCAAGTGAATCACCGCATCACATTCAAGGTTGTTTTTGTCCCGGTAATGATAAACCTTGCCATCAAGCGCATCCGAATATATTCGCAAATCCCTAACTGCCAATGTCTCAAAAATAAACCCGAATGTCTCCATGTCATTTATCAAATCCTTAGGTCCAATACCTAATGCCGCTGTCGCTATCGATGAATCAATGAAATATCGGGTATCAGAAGTCCTTATGGCTGTCTTGCTTCTCAAGTTTGGATTCCAAGCGATTGAATCCTCAATAACAAATATTTCTTTTAAAGCCTTTATATAACTATAAACAGTGCTGTCAGACATCCGTTCGTCACCATTATTCTTGATGTCCGCAAGGATAGTTCCGACAGTAGCTTGGGTACCTTGATTTCTGGCGTACGAGCGCATAATCCGCTTTGTCAATTCTTCATCTCTGTCAGTGTCATCAACCCTTTTAATATCATTGCTTACAACTGAATCATAGTAGTCAAATGCCTGAGCCAACGCTGCTTTCTCGCTTTTTTTCAGAACAGCCTTTGGCCACCCGCCACGGCATGTCAAATACGCCAGCCTGTCCAAGTCAATGTTACTTGTACCATCAATTATATCCGGATTTGAGAACAATCTCTCCAGACTGACATCTCCAGTAGAATCCTCAGACTCCCAAAGGGACATAGTGCGTAATTTCAAACGAGAAATACGTCCAGTCCCGGTATGATGGATGTTTTCCTCCTCAATGACATTTCCTTTTTCATCCTTCTTCGGCTTTGGTGGGACAGCAGAACCTGTGAGCATAAACTGTCCGTCCTCATCACGCTTGTCAACCTCGTTCCTTACCGCATCCCAGAATTGAGGAGCGATCTGCCATTCATCTATAAGCCTTGGCGTGTCTCCGGCAAGAAGCCTTGAGATGTTTGTTCGTGCCAAAGCGAGATTCTGACTAAGAGTGTCAGTATCCGCCATCGACAAAACACTACTGGCTTGTCGCGATGCCAAGGTTGTCTTTCCGCAATACTTCGGCCCCTCGATAAGAACGGCTCCGAAGGCTTCCAGCTTATCAGCAAGCAGGCGATCGGCCACCCTATTTTTATACTCTTTCATATAACGAAAAATTTAGGGCAAAAATAATGATTTATTATATTTAAAACAAGGATATTAGATTAAATTCGATGCGAAAGTTGGCCGATATTTGATGCGACAGTTGGCCAATTCTTGATGCGACAGTTGGCCAATTCTTGATGCGACAGTTGGCCATCATTATGATGCCTGCGGTAAAGTGTACCAGTTTGAAAAAAGTGAATTATGGTCCTTGCACTTTCTGACGATGCGGACAATCTCCGACCGTTTTTTTGTTATGGAAGACTCAGCAGAACAGGGTGAGAATGTGCTTTTGGGCATATTCCAAATCAGCCTCATCGTCTATCTCGTACCAGAGAAGGCCATCCACTTTCAAGACATTCATCGGCATGAGGGTGCGGGAAACGTGGAGGAGTTCATATTCATAACCCAGTTTCGGTAGCGCTTCGGCCTTGGCGCCATAGTCATCACACATGCACCTGTAGAAAGCATTACTGATCTTGTGTATGCCGACAAGCTCACCGGCAGGGTGTATGGAACTCTTGTCGGTCGAACAGTTGACCAAGACGTTGTCCGAATCCATCTCCACGTAGTACTGATCCTGAAACTTGGTGACAGGCGTGATGAGCATCGCGCTGGAATATTCACAATCCATAAGAGACGTGATGGACTTGCTTTCGTAAACCAAATCGGACTCCAGAAGGAGGAAGTCATCCGACCCGATGGCCCCGCGCATGTTGTAGAGCGTAAACATGCTGTTTGTATGGGCATAGCGAGGACTGAAGACGCACTCGATCTGAGGATACCTGTCCCGCAAAGCCTCGTAGGCCTCCTTCCTGTAGCCAGTGCCGATGATGATTCTGTCAATCCCGCAACCCAGAAGCGTTTCGACGGAACGCACAACCATAGGCTTTCCGCCAGCTTCGATGAATCCTTTCGGAATATTCTCAGTATATCCGCCAAAACGGGTTCCAAGTCCCGCCGCCATGATCGCAGCCGTCTTTATCTTATTCATTTATAACCACATTTTCGACATCGCTCTTTGGCCGTGTACTATCAGCCTCTTGACACGATGAATGATAACTGTCAAAAGTAATCAAAATCTTCTGAAATATTCAGTGGTTTTTGATTATATTTGAAGATTGCGGCCGTGGCCGGCGTTTTCCGAATGTTCAGGCGATTGGAGAATGATCGTGTAACGATTGAAATTGACAGAGAGAGATGGCGAAAAAAGTATATCTTGGAATGATAGCGGATGTGATGCATCCGGGGCTGACGAACATCATCACGGAAGGGGCAAAGCATGGAGACGTGATCATCGGTTTGTTCACGGACAAGGCGATTGCCACACACAAGAGGCTTCCTGTGCTCACATACGGGCAAAGGGAGGCTGTCGTACGCAGCATAAAAGGCGTGGTTGATGTCGTGCCACAAGACGAATGGAGCTACGTCGACAATCTGCGGAGATACCGTCCCGACTACATCATCCATGGTGACGATTGGAAAGAGGGGCCGGCCAAGAAACTCCGCGAAGAGGTCTTCAAGGTCATGAAGGAGATCGGAGGTGAAGTCATAGAGATCCCTTACACCCAAGGGATCAATTCGTCCAAACTGGCGGAGGAGATCGAAGGATTCGGAACCACTCCTGAAATCAGGATGAAAAGGCTCCGCAGGCTCATAGACGCTAAACCGATCGTCAGGATCCTGGAGTCACACTGCGGGCTCACCGGACTCATCATAGAGAAGACAAGCGTGGAGGTAAACGGAGAGACCAGGCAGTTCGACGGAATGTGGTCTTCATCGCTGACCGACTCCACGTCCAAGGGTAAGCCGGACATCGAGGCGGTTGATTTGACCACAAGGCTGCACGACCTCAACGACACGCTTGAAGTCACGACAAAACCGGTCATCTTCGATGGTGACACCGGAGGGAAGGTCGAGCATTTTGGATTCACTGTAAGGACTTTGGAGAGGCTCGGAATCTCCGCGGTGATCATCGAGGACAAGGTCGGGCTAAAGCAGAACTCCCTCTTCGGCACAGATGCGGTACAGACGCAGGACACCATCGAAGGATTCTGCGCCAAGATCAAAACCGGCAAGGAAGCGCAGATCACTGAAGATTTCATGATCATCGCACGCTGCGAGTCACTAATCGCCGGCAAGTCCATCGAGGACGCGCTTGAGCGCTGCCGCGCCTATGTGCAGGCCGGGGCAGACGGAATCATGATCCACTCCAAGAACAAGGACGGGAGGGACATAAAAGAGTTCTGCCAAAAGTTCAGGGAGACGGATCCCACCACACCGATCGTGGCCGTACCGACGACTTACAACCAATTCACGGAGACAGAGTTGGCCTCATGGGGCATCAACGTGGTCATCTATGCGAACCACATGCTCCGGAGTGCCTACCCGGCGATGGTGAACTGCGCGAAGTCCATCCTTGAGCACGGCCGCTCACTGGAGGCGAACGACCTCTGCATGCCGATCAAGGAGATTCTGAATCTCATTCCGGGAACAAAAAAACTATAAGGAATATGCTCTCTCCCAAAATATTCATAGAATCTCTCGCCGCGAAAGGGATTGACTTCTTCGCCGGTGTGCCGGATTCGCTCCTGAAGAATGTCTGCGCTTTCATCTCTGACACACTGGATGACAGGCACAACATCATCGCCGCCAACGAGGGGGGCGCCATCGGCCTCGCCGCCGGGCACTACCTCGCGACCGGACATATTCCATGCGTCTACATGCAGAACTCAGGGGAAGGCAACGCCATCAATCCGCTGGCTTCGCTGACAGACAAGGAGGTCTACAGGATTCCCATCCTGCTTGTAATCGGGTGGAGAGGAGAGCCGGGAGTGCACGACGAGCCCCAGCACGTCAAACAAGGCAAGGTCACACTTCCCCTTCTTGACACTATGGGCATCAAGCACGTGATTCTGAGCCAGGACGAGACGGGGTTCAGAGGCCAATTGGACGAGGCCGTCAGGCACATGGACGAGACCGGGGAGGCGTTCGCCTTCATCGTGCGGAAAAACACATTCGAACCATACACCCTGCAAAGGCATGAGGTCAATGAATATCCCCTCTCAAGGGAAGATGCAATCCAGAAAGTGGCCGCAAGCCTTGGGGACAAGGATGTCATCGTCGCGACGACCGGGATGATCTCCCGCGAATTGTTCGAGTACAGAGCGGCAATGGGACAAGGGCACGAAAGGGATTTCCTCACAGTCGGTTCCATGGGGCACGCCAGCCAGATAGCCCTCGGAATCGCTCTCGAGAAGACGGACGGAAGAGTATGGTGTTTCGACGGCGACGGAGCCGCTCTCATGCACCTCGGATCCATGACTATCATCGCCGGCAAGGCTCCAACGAACCTTGTCCATGTTGTATTCAACAATGGAGCGCATGACTCTGTAGGCGGGCAGCCGACCGTTGGGCTAAAGGTAAGTCTTACAGGAATAGCCAAGGCGGCCGGCTACAAGGAAGCCGTCTGTGTCACGACCTCAGAGGAGCTGGATTCAGCCCTTGCCGCATTGAAAGACATGCGTGGCCCGGTTCTGTTGGAGGTCCGTGTCCACAGGGGGAACCGCAATGATCTCGGCCGTCCGACAACCACCCCTATCCAAAACCGAGACGCATTCATGGAGTTTCTTGACAAATGATGCAAAACATAAAGGCAAACGAAAAATGAACACAGAGAGATTAAACATAAGGCGCAACATTCTGCTGAATCCCGGTCCGGCCACGACAACCGACACCGTGAAGATGGCTCAGATCATCCCGGACATCTGCCCGAGAGAGAAAGAGTTTGCGGAGAAGATGGCACAGTTCCGCAAGGACATACTCGGAGTGGTTCACGCTGATCCCCAAGAGTACACCAGCGTGCTGTTCTGCGGATCGGGGACAATCTGCATTGATGTCTGCGTCAATTCCTTGCTGCCGGAGGGCAAGAAGATGCTCATCGTGGACAACGGAGCCTACAGCTCAAGGGCGGCCGAGGTCTGCCGGTGTTACGGTCTGCCACACATCGACCTGAAATCCTCCGTCTATGACATCCCTGACCTCAAGGCCGTGGAAGACACATTGGAGGCCAATCCGGACATAGCGGTGGTCTACTGTTGCCACCACGAGACCGGCACCGGTGTGCTGAACCCGATCCGCGAGATCGGAGCTGCGGCGCACAGGCATGGGGCCATCATGGTGGCCGACACCACATCCTCGCTCGGAATGATTCCGATAGATGTGGAGCGGGACAACATCGACTTCTGCATGGCATCGGCCCAGAAAGGCATCATGGCGATGACAGGGCTTTCATTCGTCATCGGCAGGACAACGGAGGTCATCAAATCAAAAGACTACCCGGTGCGCTCGTTCTACTGCAATCTATACCAGCAATATGCCGGCTTCGAGAAAAACGGAGAGATGCGTTTCACCCCTCCTGTGCAGACTGTCTACGCAGCCCTTCAGGGGTTGAAGGAATATTACGTCGAGGGCGAGTCGCCAAAATACGAACGTCATCTGCGCGTAAACAGGGCCATCCATGAAGGCCTGAGGAAACTCGGTCTGAAAGAGGCGATAAGGCCAGATATCCAGTCCGGTCTTGTCGTCTCGGTGCTTTATCCTGAGGATCCGGACTGGGATTTCGGCAAGGTCCACGACTACTGCTACGAGCGTGGCTTCACGATCTACCCAGGCAAGATCTCGACAAGCGACACTTTCCGGCTCTGCTCGCTCGGAGCCATTGACGAGGATGACATCAAGGACTTCTTCGTCGTGTTCACCGAAGCCTTGGACAAACTTGGAGTAAGACATGAGTAACACTATAATATGCATCTGCGGAGGCGGTAACCTCGGCCACGTCACGGCGGGACACCTTGCCTCCCGAGGGGATCTGGACGTCCGCCTCCTGACCCGGCACCCGGACAGGTTCCAAGACAACACGCTGCTCATCGAGACGCCCGACGGCAAGTGCGAGAAAGGTCACATGAATGTGGTCACTGATTCTCCGGCCGTCGCTGTCGCTGACGCGGACATCGTGTTGCTGTGCCTTCCCGGTTTCGCCATAGCGCAGGAGCTCAACTTCATCGCGCCTTTCCTGTCGCCCAAGGCAACCGTAGGATCCATTTTCTGTAGTTCGGGTTTTTTCCCGATGGCGGAAAAGATCCTGCCGGAGGGCACGCCGCTTTTCGGATTCCAAAGAGTACCCTACATAGCAAGGATCCAGGAATATGGTCGTAAGGCTCATCTGACCGGGTTCCGTCCGGAATGCCATATCGCAACCCTCGGTGTGGAGGACAGGGATGGATTCCGTGGCATGATGGAAAGCATCTTCGGAGTCCATGTCAGCCTTCTGGACAGTCATCTTGAGGTCACGCTCACCAACAGCAACCCTCTGCTTCATCCGAGCAGGATGTACGCCCTGTTCCATGATCATGAGAACTATGATCACATTCCTATGTTCTACGAAGACTGGGACAATTTCAGCTCCGAGACCTACATCGCATGCGACAATGAGTTCCAGCGGATCAGGGAGGCGCTGGGCATTCCTCAAGAGGCCATCCCGACAGCCCTTGAGCACTACGAAAGCCATGACGCTGAATCCATGGCACGAAAGATCACAAGCATCCCCTCTCTCAAGGGAATTCCCGTCCCGATGCTGAAAGCGGAAGGCGGCGGATATATTCCGGACTACTCGAACCGATATTTCACTGAGGACATCCCGTTCGGGATGCTGATCACCAAGTCGTACGCGCTTCACCTCGGCATCAAGACCCCCACCATAGACAGAATCATCCTTTGGGCACAGGAAAAGATGGGAAAGGAATATCTCTCCTGCGGCAAACTGGATGGCAAGGACATAGGCGAATCCGTGGCCAAGTACATTTAGAGACAAATGAGTTCAGACCTGAAGAAGAAGACCGTTTCGGGAGTCCTGTGGAGCCTCACGGGGCAGTTCTCCGTGCAGGGAATCCAGTTCCTCGTCAGCATCGTGCTCGCCAGGCTGCTTTCCCCGGATGACTACGGGATGATCGGGATGCTGGCGATCTTCCTCGCCATCAGCCAGGTCTTCATCGACGGAGGGTTCTCATCCGCATTGATCCAGAAGAAAGACTGCGACGACACGACATATTCCACTGTCTTCTACATCAATGTCGGAATCAGTCTCGTCTGCTACGGGATTCTTTTCGTGTCAGCCCCCCTCATCGCGGATTTCTACGGGCAGCCGCTGCTCAAGGACATCGCGAGGGTCAGTTCCGTCAGCCTCATCATAGGAGCTTTGTCAGCCACCAACACGGTCCAGCTCACCAAACGCATTGATTTCAAGACGCAGTCCAAGATCAACGTCGTGAGCGCGCTCCTTTCCGGAGTCACTGGGATCGTGATGGCATATTCAGGATTCGGTGTGTGGGCCCTCGTGGCTCAGTCGGTCAGTATCGCGCTGTTCAAACTCTTGCTGACTGTTTTCAGTGTGAGGTGGTTTCCGTCTCCGGTCTTCTCCGGGAGGATATTCAAAGAACTCTTTTCCTTCGGGTCGAAGCTCGTACTGGCCTCGCTGATTTCAAGCATCTACACCAACATACGAAGCCTGATCATCGGCAAGAAGTTCACACCTGCGGACCTTGGACAGTACACAACCGCCAACAAGTTCGCGACCATGGCCGGCTCCTCCCTGTCGGGAGTCCTGTACAATGTCTCATTCCCGGTGCTTTCCAAAGTCCAAGACAACAATGCCGTGCTGCTGGATGCCTACAAACGGTTCCTATCCGTCTCCGCTTTCGCCATATTCCCTCTGATGATGCTTCTTGCCGGAATAGCCGAACCTTTGATCCGGTTTCTGGTCACCGACAAATGGTTGGAGTGCGTCCCTTACCTTCAGATTCTATGCTTCGGCTGGATTTACGACTGTCTGACAAAAATCAATCTGAACCTGCTCTATGTCAAAGGGAGGTCCGACCTTGTGCTGAAACTGGAAGTATTCAAGAAGACCATCGCGTTCACGATACTGTTCATCTCGTGCTTCATGGGGATCATCGGGATCTGCGTCGGTGCCGCGATCTACAACTTCATAGCTTTCTTCTGCAACACCTACTACACAAAGCGCCTGCTCGGCTACGGATTCAAGGAGCAGTTCCTCCAGACACTCCCCTATCTGTCACTGTCCCTGCTTGTCCTGGTCTTGTCCTTGTCTATCTGCATGATGGAACTTCCGCCAGTCGCCCTGATCGCATTGTCCACAGCAATATGCATGGCCGCCTACCTTGGCCTCGCAAAAATCTTCAGACTTTCCGCCTTTGCGGAAATGACATCCATAATCAAGCAGATACTGAAATGATCAAGAGTTTCCTGAAACGCAAATACTACAACCTCCTTGATTCCCTGACAGAACTCCTGAAAACGCCACGAATCAAAGCCTATGACATGAGGCTTCCGGAAATCGAGGACAGAGTTTTCAAAAAAGAACGAATCAAGGTCGTTTTTTTCGTCATCAACATAGGGATGTGGAAGAACGATGACCTTTTCAGGCTGTTTCTGGACAGTGAACGTTTCGACCCTTACATAGTCTCGTTCATCTACAAGCATGACTCTCTGGACTATAAGGAATATGTCCAGAATGAGATGAGGGATTATTTCAAGTCCAAAGGGTTCCCTTTCATCAAGGGCTACGACGTCTCTTCCGGAAAGTACTTCAACCTCAAGGCGTTCAAGCCGGACATCCTGCTCTACGCCCAGCCGTACAATGTCGAAAGAGAGGAATACAAGGTCATGGACTACTTCCATGACTGCCTTTTCGCATACATTCCGTACTGCATCGCCATCAACGATCTGCCAAGCCTAAGGAATCTGTTCTACAAGAACATCTGCTGGAAAATGTTCTATCCGACAAGGCAGTCCAAAGAGCACGAAGCCCGCTACCTGACGACAAGGCGGGATAATATCGTGGTCAGTGGATACACTTCCGCCGACTATCTGACGGGTACGCGGAAATATTCGGAGAAGGACTGGAAGCCACAAAACGGAAGCATGAGAAGGATCATCTGGGCGCCACATCACTCCATCCTTAAGAATGACCTTCTGGACTATTCCAATTTTTTGGAAATAGCTGACGGAATGGTCGGATTGGCTCAAAAGTACTCGGACAGAGTTCAGTTCGCGTTCAAGCCACACCCTCGGCTGATGCGAAAGCTGTACGAACTGGAAGAATGGGGAAAAACCAGGACTGACAACTATTTCGACAAATGGAGAACGATGCCTAACACTTCGTTTGTCGATGGTGAATACTATGACTTGTTCCTGTCTTCCGACGCAATGATACACGACTGTTGCTCTTTCATGATAGAATACCTCTTCACACGAAAACCGATTATGTTCGTCACTGGTGAGAAGGAAAAACTCATGGAGACAATGAATATGGACGCAAGAAAAAGCATGGAATTGCACTACACGGGAGAAACCCTTCAAGACATTGAACAGTTCATAAACGAGGTGATTCTGGAAGGAAAAGACCCTATGAGGCCTCTGAGGGAGGATTACTACGAACGGGAACTTAAAACCCCGGGAACCGGGAAAGTCTCGCAAAACATTTTCGACACATTCCGCACGGCCCTCAGATAGGCCGGATCATGTCCTGCCACCGACAGATTTCAGTTTTCTGAAAAGAGCGAACGCTGCCTTGTTGCTGTGAACAAGCAAGGCCAAGGCGACATAAGCCTCACGTTTCCTGACTTTTAGAATATTCCTGAAAAAATAATCAAGATTGATCTCCTTGTACAAATCCCTGAATTCCTTGAAGGGCAGGAAATAGAACGCCTTCATCTTCGCCATGTCCTTCATCTTGCGGACAGACAGGGCTCTGATCTTTTTGTCACCATCCACATTCTCCAACAAACCCACACAACGTTTGATCGAATCCAGGCTCTTCTCAAAGTTTGTCCTTGTCAGAGAATTCTGACCGCTCACACGATCATAGTGATAGTAGACCCCTTCGCAGAACGCACACTTGACCCCTTTGATGAACATTGTGTCACACACGACGGCATCCTCTCCGGTTGAAACCTCCTGTGGGAAAAACAATCCGTAACTATCGTAAACGGAGCGGAGAATCAATTTGTTGCACAAAGAATGAGACATCTCTCCGCTTGCGACCGCCTCAGCTATACGTCTCTGGGAGTAACCAAGGTGGCATTGCCTGAGAAGAACTGCGGCGCTGCTGAAAACGGCAAGCATGTCGCAGCAAACAACATCGGCATTCTCACTTACTGCCGTGTCATGCATCCTGACAAGCAAATCCGGGTCGATCCAGTCATCCGGATCGATGTGGATGAAGTACCTGCCTGTGGCGGCATCCATCCCAGCCTGGCGCGCGGATGAAACACCTCCGTTCGCTTTGTGTATGACTTTGACCCTGGTGTCGGCCTGGGCATATTCGTCACAAATCCGTCCGCCGGCATCCTCACAGCCATCGTCCACCAACAGCAACTCGAAATCACGGAAAGATTGGGACAAGACACTGTCCACGCATCTGTGAAGGTATTTTTCCGCGTTGAACACCGGACAAACAACAGAAATCTCAGCCATTTGACAGCATTTTATCGATCAGTCGCCTCTCTTTTTCCGCAGTCAGATTCCAATCAAACAAATCGACGGAAGGTCTATGCAGCTTTCCATTCAATCCTTTGACGGTCAAATCCGCCATACATGTTGTAAAATTCCCATCCAACGGGACGGTGTTTTCCGTTCCTATAACCTCCGGTATGCCCCCTACACGTGAAGCCACGGCACATGCGCCACATCTTACCGCCTCAACCAGAACCATTCCAAGTCCCTCATTCTTGCTTGGTAGCACGAGGACATCAGTGCAATTGAATATTTCCGGCATCCTCTCCGGAGGCATATTCCCCCAAAAACGGCACGACAAAGTGCTGTCAGCATTGATTTCAGTCTCAATCGTTGACCTTAACCGACCGTCACCGACAACCCAAAACTCAACGTCACCATGAAATAGCCTGTGAACCTCATGGAATATTCCAGGAAGGCTTTCAGGATTCTTTACTGAAAGAAGGTTGCCGGCAAAAGTCACGACTTTTTTCCCTTGCACCCCTAACTCTCGCCTCAATTCCACACGCCTGTCTTCCGGGTAGCGGACAAAGCGTTCGTCGCAGCCGTTGTAAAGGACTGTTTTGTTTCCTGGTCCGATCCGGTCCGACACATCCATTAGATCGCGGCTGACAAAGCAGTTGATCTTCGCGTCGCGGAGAAGTTCTGCTGTAAGATCTTTGATCTGAGGGTGTTTGAAAGGAGTCGTGTGGATGTCGGAACCGTGCCACGAGATGTAGAACGGAATCCCGAACCTTCGCTGCGCCTCCCTTGCGATGAAACCTCCGACAAAAGAGTGGGCCGCGACGACATCGTACCCCTTGAGCAGATCCGCATGCCTTTTCAGGAAACGAGGGTAACAGACCGGACGCAATCCTGATTTATAAAACAGGAAATGGTCCAAAATCGAGTAATTCTTCCAGATGAGATTCAGTCTCACTCTGTTTAGGAGCAGGGATTTCCTCTTGCGGAGAGCCTTCTCGGAGATTTCTCCATCTCCAGGAATGTCAAGAGACCTGCGCCCAAGAATTGAACTTACAAACGCATCTTGGTAAAGCTGGATGCAAAAAGCGTCAATCTGCCATCCGGTCAATTCAGCCAAATGCTTGATTCTCGCACATTTGGCATTAAACGACCCTTTACGGTCGAAGATGTTTTCCTCGAATATTACAGCGACTCTCCTCATCCGGCGTCAGGGACTTCATGTAGGTTACTTCAGCGGATTGAGGTCACTCTTGTACCACTCCATGAAGCGGCGGATGCCGTCGTGGAGGGTTGTGCTTGGCTTGTAGCCGAGTTCAGTCTCCAGTTTGGTGGTGTCCGCGTTGGTCTGATAGACGTCTCCGGCCTGCATCGGGAGGAAAATCTTCTGGGCCGGCTTGCCGTAGGCCTGCTCGATCTCGCTGATGAAATCCATCAGTTTCACAGGATGCGAGCAGCCGATGTTGTAGACTTTGGCCGGGACGTTGTGGGCGCATTCCTCTGCCTTCGGAGTGTGGTCGATCACACGGATGGTACCTTCGACAATGTCATCCACATAGGTGAAGTCACGGATCATGTCGCCACCGTTGAAGACCTTGATAGGCTCACCCTTGGCGATGGCCGAGGCGAAAAGCATCGGGGACATGTCAGGACGTCCCCACGGGCCATAGACAGTGAAAAAGCGAAGTCCGGTGGAAGCGAATCCGTAAAGTTTTGAATATGAATGGGCCATCAGTTCGTTGGCCTTTTTGGTCGCACCGTATAGGCTTACCGGGCAGTCAGCCTTGTCGTCCTCGGAGAACGGGACTTTCTCGTTCAGTCCGTAGATCGAACTGGAGGAGGCATAGACAAGATGCCCCACACCGAAGTTGCGGCATGCCTCAAGAATATTCAGGAATCCATGAAGGTTGCTTTCAAGGTAGACGTAAGGGTTTGTGATTGAATATCTCACACCGGCTTGCGCAGCCAGATTAACTACCCTTTCAAATTTTTCTTCCTCGAAAAGGGCATCCAGCGCGGCCTTGTCGCAGATGGACATCTTCACGAAACGGCAGTTCGGGTATTTCGCTCCCGCCACCATGTTTCCGTCCTCGAACGGTCCGTCGAATCCGTTCTCTTTTAGCCTTCCGTACTTCAGACGTACGTCGTAGTAGTCATTGATGTTGTCAAGTCCGACAACCTCGTCTCCTCTTTCCGCAAGTCTTGCCATCAGCCTTGAGCCGATGAAGCCTGCTGCTCCGGTAACCAGTATTTTCATATCAGTTCTGTTTTTATTACAATTATCGTTTATTGTGTCACTACGGTGGGCTCGTCACTTCGACAAGCTCAGTGACCGGCTCAACAAAGTTTACAAATATAACAAAAACGGTGGGAAATCCATCCGCGCCGAAACTATGATATTCATTTGTGATAGACCCAGTCGGGATAGCCGATCTTGGACTCCAAGGCTGCGATGTCGCCCGCACGACGGCTTATGTATGGAGAAGGTCTGCCGGCGTTGCGTTTCACCGGATTCGGAAGGCAGGCGGCTATCAAGCAGGCCTGACGGCGGGTCAACTTGGCGGCCGATGTGCCGAAATAAGCCTCGGCCGCAGCCTCGACCCCATATATTCCTTTACCCATCTCGGCGACATTCAGATAGACTTCCATGATCCTCTCCTTGTCCCACATCAACTCGATCAAAACCGTGAAGTAAGCCTCGAAGCCTTTACGTACCATGGACTTATGAGGAAGCAGAAAGACATTCTTAGCCGTCTGCTGGGATATGGTGCTGCCACCTCTGCGTCGCCTGCCGCTCTCATATTCCTTTTGCGCCTGACGGATCGCCTTCCAGTCGAAGCCGTTGTGTTTGTCAAAAAGGTTGTCCTCGCTGGCAATGACTGCCTTGGCCATCTCTGGAGAGATCTTTTCGTAAGGGACCCACGTCTTGCGTGTTTGAAAAGTCCTGTCGCTCCAGTGTTGAATCGATCTTTGAATCATGAGCGGAGTGACATAGACAGGGCACCATCTAAGAATCAATACCCACAGGAAAGTGACCGCAAAGAAAGCCAACGGCAGCTTGATAAGTATCAGCCGCCATAGTCTTCCCCACAAAGTACGGTTCTTTTTCCTACTCATATTCAGTAATTTTCAGCCTAAACTTCAAGCTTTTGCTTCCGTCAGGGAACACCTTCGGTTCCTCTTCCGTGAAACCCAGTTTACGATAGACTCCGCCAACGGACCATGAGGCATCAGCATAGCTCATCACATCGTCTGGCCTCACATCATCTATGAAGGCTTTCAGAAGTTTGCCCATTCCTCCGTCCACTCCCACGCCTTCCAAAGAGGCGTAACGGATCCACTCGCAGGAGCGGATTTCCCGGTCTCCTTTCCGCCATATTCTCGGGGCAGAGAAACCGGCGACAGCGACCAAAGTTCCGGAAGGAATGTCCTCGCCCCGATTCACGAACAAGCCGTAGAGATGACGGCAACGGGTGTAGCCCAAACGGTGAAAGGATTGAAGGAACGGTTCGGCGACCGTCCTGTCAATCCTTCGCACCTCGCAGTTGCGGGCGTATATTCGTTTCAGGCCGTCCATTGTCTCAAGACCCTTCGACAAGCTCAGGGTCCATGACAGATCGGTCACTGAGCATGTCGAAGTGACGAAGCGACTTTCTTATTTCAGACCCTCAAGGCAAGCCTTGACGTTGGCCTCAATGCTGCCAGCGGAATATTCCGTCTTCTCGAACTTGTCTCCGGTAATATGCTCGTAGAGCTCAATGTAGCGGTCAGAGATCCCTGCCACAACCTCAGGAGTCATCTCCGGGACTTTCTGTCCATCCTGTCCCTGGAAGCCATTGGCCATCAGCCACTCACGGACGAACTCCTTGGAAAGCTGCCTCTGATGCTCCCCCTTCGCAAGCCTCTCCTCATAGCCTTCCGAGTAGAAGTAACGCGAAGAATCCGGAGTGTGGATCTCGTCCATGAGGTAGATCTGTCCGTCCTTCTTTCCGAACTCGTACTTAGTGTCTACCAAGATCAATCCATGCTGAGCTGCAATCTCACAGCCTCTCTGATAAAGGGCTCTTGTGTAAGCCTCCAGCTTCTCGTAGTCCTCGCGGCCTACAAGGCCCTGGGCGATGATCTCCTCCTTCGAGATGTCCTCGTCGTGACCCTCGGCGGCCTTTGAGGTCGGAGTCACAAGCGGCTCCGGGAACTTCTGGTTCTCGACCATACCGTCCGGCATGGCCACGCCGCAGATTGTCCTCTTACCGGCCTTGTACTCTCTCCAGGCGTGTCCCGCAAGGTAACCACGGATGACCATCTCCACCTTGAAAGGCTCACACTTGTAGCCAACGGTGACGGACGGATCCGGAACGGCGACCTTCCAGTTAGGAATGATGTCAGATGTCGCGTCAAGGAACTTGGCCGCTATGCGGTTCAGAACCTGTCCCTTGTACGGGATGCCTTCCGGCAGGACCACGTCAAACGCCGAGATCCTGTCTGTCACAACCATCACGAGATACTGCCCGTCAATGTCATACACATCACGGACCTTACCGACATACTTTCCAACCTGTCCCGGCAAGTTGAATTCGGTTTTAACTATCGCATTCATATTCATTTAATTAAGTTCGACTTTTCCGTTCCGGCACGTCAAAAGGGCCATCCTTTGGACGCACGGCCTGCAAATTTAACTATTCTTCTTCAAAATCTCATCCACGACAGGTGCTATCTTGTCATAATCGTACCCCCTCGTGAGACCGAACCGGAGAAGTTTGAATTTCTCTTGAGGATCCCCTTTCAGGGTCTTGTACTTCGTCTCAAGCACAGAGACCATGCGTCGGTCGGCTTCCTCGGGATCGATTTCCTTAAGCGCATCCGAGATGATCGCCTTGGATATTCCCTTGCCTCTCAAGGCAAAAGAGATCTTCACCGGCCCCCAGCCCGAAAGCCTGGCCTTTTCACGGGCGAACGCGGCCGCATACCGGCTGTCATCCACAAACCTGTCGGCGACAAGCGACTCGACCAGCCGCCCGGCGGAATCCCTGTCCCCTTCAAAAGCGGTCAAAGCCTTTCTGAATATGTCCGAGCGGCAATATTCCCTTTTCACGCATTGGGCCTGAAGCCTGTCCAAAACCTTCGCAAACTCCTCCATGTCCTAAAAATCGAATCCGAGACTCATGTAAAGCCCGACCTTGTGCGTGTAGTTGGACCAATGTACATTCAGGCTGAGAGGTCCGACAATCGAGTTGTAGGTGTACTGAAGTCCACAGCCAAGATACCCTGAGACATCCTCCTGGAAGTTCTTGAACGCCGAGATCTCATCACACGACAAGGCATAATTGGCAATCGCAGACAAGTAGTTGTTCTTGAGCAGTTTCCAGCGCCAGTCAGCCCGGGCGACAGCAAGGATTTTCTGCATGGCGGCGGCATTGTTGATCCCGATGAAAGGAATCTGCTGGTCAAGGTAGCGTCCGGCCATGCTTCCGCCAATAGTGTTGGTGAAAGGCACAGGGACCTCGTCTCCAAGGAGATAGCGTATGTTCAGCGACGGGATGAAAGCGAACCGGTCTCCGCCCACGACCTTCTTGGCATCCAATGTCAGAGCATGGAAGTTATTGAATTTCTGCGGTCCACCGCCGAACACCCAGTCGTAGGAAAGGCCGAATGACTTTCCCTTGGTCGGGATGTAGGCGTTGTCGAACGAGTCCTTGCGGGCATTGATGAAGAATGTCACATAGTCATTGGACAGCTGGTTGACATCGTAGTCTCCGAACGCCTGCTCCGCCATCACTGAGTTGACGTTGTAGTAGTCGTTCCGGAATCCGGTCTTCAGATAGTAAGTGGACCAGGCGATGTTGGACAAGAATATCTCCTGACGCACATCCAGAAAGTTGATCCTGAACCTGTTGTCACCGATGCTGAAAGTGTTTCTGTCGGTGTATCTGACTCCGGCCATCACGTTGAACGACATTCCTTTCGGCGAGATGTAGGAATATGTCACACTGGCGTTAGGGTTGGTTCCCACCTTTCCGGTGAAGTCCAGTGACGAGCCTTGGATCTTGTGGACTCCCCAGCCCAGATTGATCAGCACAGACACGATCTCCTCAGTGTCGAAACGCCCTCCAAGACCGAGCTGGCAGACAGGCCCGCGCTTGCAGTTGAACTTCAGGCGGTACGGCTCCTGATCTCCGAGCAGCTCGTAGTTGACATAGTCGAAGGCGTTGGTTCCGAATATGGTAGCCACGGCGTCCTCAATCTCCTCGTTTCCCATTCGGGCCCCGGCCCCGACCTTGATCTTGTTCATCAGGTAAAGACTTTCCTTGTCATCGACTCCCGTGATCTCAACGCCTGAGACAAGCACTTTCCTGAGCCGGATGTCATCAGCGGGATCATTGCTTATGACAGTTCTGTCAGGTCCGACGACCGCCTTCAGGGAATCAAGCTTATCAGCCACGGCAAGGGCGGCCTGATAGCCACGGTTGATGATGGTGTCGATGCTCCTGTCGTCGAAACTGAGCATGTTGTACTCGTGCAGGTCAGGCTTGATGTTCACATCGGGGATGTCAATGTTGTACTCGAACGATGTCCTCCCGAGCATGTCGATGCCCGTGTTGATGATGTCAGCCAGATTGTTGATCTCATTGTAGCTTTTATAGCCGTCGGAGAGGTTCACTCCGATCACGATGTCCGCGCCAACCTTTTTGGCCAAGTCTGTCGGATAGTTGTTCCTCATGCCTCCGTCGACAAGCACCATCCCATCGACCCTGACAGGGGCGAAAAGTCCCGGAATGGACATCGTGGAGCGCAGGGCGGTGTTCAGCTTGCCCTCGGTCCAGATCTTGGCCGTTCCTGACACAAGGTCGGTGGCCACGCACAGGAACGGAATCGGAAGGTCGTAGAAATCAATCACATCCTGATAGCCCACAGAAAGCGAGCTGAATATGTTGTTGACATTCTGACCGTAGACCATGCCGGATGGAAGGCTGCCCAGAAGGTTGTCCTTGACCATGTCGGTAGGGTCGGCCTCTCCCGCTCCAAAATGTATGTCATCCACCCTGCGGGTGTATTTATGGTCCGCCTCCTTCATCTGAAGAAACTCATTCCGGTCGTAAAGAAACGGAAATGACAAGGCATACTTTTCCTTATACTTAATTGATGAATATGACAGGTAGTCTCTCGGCACCTTGTCACTCAAGGCCATGTCCCAGTCGATGTTACGGATGATGGCGTCAAGATGGTCGGCATCATAGCCCAGGGCGTAGATTCCACCCACAAGACCACCCATGCTGGTCCCCATCACGATGTCGACCGGCATCCCGATCGACTCCAAATACCTTATCACTCCCACATGGGCCGCCCCTTTCGCACCACCTCCGCTGAGCACAAGGGCGACGGTCGGACGATGTCTGATCCGCCGGATGGAATCCAGCCTGTGCCTGATCTTCTCCACTCTGAGATCCCTTGCCTCACGGCTCTCGTCCAGCACCGAATGCTGGGACTGGGACTTCGCCACAAACATCGACACGGCCATCACGGCCAACGATGCCATAATCATTCTTGTTCTCGTTCCCATAGTCTTTTACAGTTACGTCGTCATATTAATTTATTTCTGTGCTCTCCCGCCAGCATCCCGCATGCGGCAAGGATATCCTCTCCTCTGGAAGCCCTTATAGTACAAGTGATTCCGTGATTGGACAGACGATTCCTGAAATTCTCCATGATGATCTGCGGCGATGTCTCGAACGGGGCGTCCGGAATCTTGTGGAATCGGATGAGGTTCACCCTGCACTCCAGCCCGCGGAGAAGACGGATAAGGGCGTCGGCATGGCGCTTGTCATCGTTCAGACCCGCGAACATGGTATATTCAAAACTGACACGGCGCTGACCTGAGAAGTCATATTCACGGATCATGTCTATCACCTCCTGCACCGGCCACGCTTTCTGCACCGGCATCATCTCCACCCTTTCGTCAGGGAAAGGGTTGTGGAGGCTGACCGCAAGGTGGCAGCGGGTCGAGTCGAGGTATTTCCTCAGGTTCGGCAGGACTCCGATGGTGGAAAGGGTTATGCGTTTAGGGCTCCATCCGAAGCCCCAGTCCGCCGTAAGCACCTCGATGGCCTTCATCACATTGCCAAAGTTGTCAAGCGGCTCGCCCATCCCCATGAAGACGGCGTTCGTCAGATCCGAGGCCTCGTCGATGGCGATGAACTGTGAAAGGATGTCCGCGACGGAAAGGTTGCCGTGGAATCCCTGACGTCCTGTCATGCAGAAACGGCAGCCCATGCGGCAACCGGCCTGCGACGAGACGCATAGGGTCTTTCTGTCTTCATCGGGAATCATCACCGCCTCGACGGCGTTGCCCTCCCCTATCGGGAAAAGGTATTTCTTGGTCCCGTCGGAAGAGACCTGACAAGCCGAAGGCAGCGTCACTCCGAGGGAATATTCCTCCTTAAGCCTCTCGCGTCCAATCTTTGAGATGTTGGTCATCTCGTCTATGCTCCTGACCTTACGTCCGTACAGCCAGCCGGCGATCTGCTTGCCCGTAAAGGCCGGCAGACCGACTTTCAAAGCGATTTCCTTCAGTTCATCCGGTGTCTTTCCCAACAATTGCTCACGCATATCTTTCTCGTTTATTTTTCTCCTACAAAATTAATGAAAAATAACACCGGATTGGACGTAAATTCTTATCTTTGTCACAAAGGCGACATCTTTTCGCCCAAAACTACTAACAATTATTATTACATCATTATGGCAAAAGAGGTAGAGGCTAAGGCCACTGACACCAGCGCCGCCAAACTCAAGGCGCTGCAGGCCACGATCGACAAGATTGAGAAAGACTACGGGAAAGGAACGATCATGAAGCTGGGGGAACAGCCACAATGGGACGTGCAGGTCATACCGAGCGGTTCCGTAGCGCTTGACCACGCTCTCGGAATCGGAGGCTATCCGCGCGGAAGGATCGTGGAGATCTACGGTCCGGAATCCAGCGGCAAGACCACTCTGGCGATCCATGCGATCGCCGAGGCGCAGAAACAGGGCGGCATCGCGGCGATGATCGACGCGGAGCACGCATTCGACAGAACTTACGCGAAGGCCCTCGGGGTGAATCTCGAGACTTTGCTCATCTCTCAGCCTGACAACGGCGAGCAGGCTCTTGAGATCGCCGACAACCTGATCCGTTCGGGAGCGATCGACATCGTGGTGGTCGACTCAGTGGCCGCCCTGACCCCGAAGGCTGAGATCGAGGGCGAGATGGGCGACAACAAGGTCGGACTTCAGGCAAGACTGATGAGCCAGGCGCTGCGGAAGCTGACAGCGAACATCGCAAAGACAAACACCTGCTGCATATTCATCAACCAGCTCAGGGAGAAGATCGGCGTGATGTTCGGCAATCCTGAGACCACAACCGGCGGCAACGCCTTGAAGTTCTACGCTTCAGTCCGCATTGACGTGCGCAAGACAACCCAGCTCAAGGACGGCGAGGAAGCCCTTGGCAACCGCACCAGAGTGAAGGTTGTCAAGAACAAGATGGCTCCGCCTTTCAAGAAAGCGGAGTTCGACATCGTGTTCGGCGAAGGCATCTCCCACGCCGGAGAGATTCTCGACTTGGGTGTTGAATATGGCATCGTCGGCAAGAGCGGCTCATGGTTCAGCTACGGCGACCAGAAACTCGCCCAGGGACGCGAGGCCACCAAGCAGCTTCTCAAAGACAATCAAGAACTTTGCGACGAGATCGAGGCAAAGGTCCGCGAGGCACTGAAGAACGTGAAGGACTAAGAAGCTGTTTTGATTTATTTGAAATGTTCTTTGAGGTGAAATAATCTTCATTTTTTTCCCGCTTCTTCAGTCAGATAGCACCGCTATCCTCCTTGGAAGAAGCGGTCAAAACTGAAGTTTTTCACTCTCAAAACTTCAAACAAACAAATCAAAACAGCTTCTAAGCCTTCGCGTTCTCCTCAGCGATCGCCTTGTTGTAACATTCGCGGCACAGGGGCTCGTAGGCATCCTTTTCTCCAAGGACCACGAGCTCGGTGCTGTGAGATAGTCTGTGGGAATGGTTGGCCAGATTGCCGCACCTGACGCAGATGGCATGGACTTTCCTGACCTCCTCGGCGACCGCCATCAGGTATGGCATCGGACCGAAAGGCTTTCCGAGGAAATCTGTGTCAAGGCCGGCGATGATGACCCGGACTCCGCGATCGGCAAGTTCCTGGGCCACATCCACGAGGGACATGTCGTAGAACTGCGCCTCGTCGATGCCAACCACCTGTACCTCCGGACCGACGTTCAGCATCTCCTTGGGATCTTTCACGGAATGGCACGGAATCTTGTGGAAGTCGTGGGAGACCACGTCATCCTCTGAATATCTTGTGTCGATTGTCGGCTTGAAGATCTCGATCCGGAGGTTGGCGAATTTGGCTCTTCTGATCCTGCGTATGAGCTCTTCAGTCTTTCCGGAGAACATTGAGCCGCAAATCACTTCAATACATCCGGTTTTTTTTATGTTTTCTGAAAACATTTCGTTAGATTTGTTGAATAATCAATAACACTCATGTGGCCTTGGCTCCGCGGCGTGGTTTCCGCTCCAAGGTTTGTCAGGCAAAGATAGTATTTTTTATGGGAAACATCGATGAAAAAAGGCTTTCCGCCCTGCTGGAAAGAATAGACAACATAAAGACGGAGCTTGAGGCTCTTGAGAATGAGGTGCGGGGGCTTCTTACGGTCACTGAACCCGACGCAGTCACTGAGCCTGCCAAAGTGACCTCCGCTCCAGAAGCCCCCGACGCGGTCACTGAGCCTGTCGAAGTGACGGAGCCCGTCGAAGTGACCTCGCCCGAAGAGGCGTTTGACATCCAAACCCCAATCGAAATTGACTTTCAGGACATCGATATGCCTTCCGTCATAGAAGATCCTGCCGAAGTGACCGCCACGCCCGAATCTCATGTCATTCAACCAGACGAAGACCTTCCGTTTGACGATGACCTCCCGATAGACAACCCTTTCGCCGCCAAAGAGGCGGCACACGAACCAGCTCCGGAGCCAATGCCGGAACCGACACTCGACATCAAGCCGGAGATTGTGACCGGACAGACACCTGAATCAGAGCCGGAGCCTGCGCCGAAGCCTAAGACAGCGATTCTGGACAGCCGCAAAGCCGAAACCGCCGTAATGGACGTGATGGCCGAAAAGCAAGCCTGGAGGACAGACCGCCCCGGATCACAAGTCAAGAACGTCATCAGCGCCATCTCCCTCAACGACAGGGTGCTGCTGATCAACGTTCTGTTCAAGGAAGATCCGATCCTCTTCCAGAACACAATCAGTGCCTTCAACGGCATGACCACCCTTGACGAGGCTCTCGCCTACATCCAGACAAACTTCCCGGACTGGGACATGAACTCCGAGCCGGTCTACAGACTTATGATGGCCGTGCGCAGGAAACTTAGATAAAAACAGCCGTCATCATTGATGGCCCGCCCGACAACGCAAGACAAAAACACAAACGGCACAACCATGCCCGGAATCCTCTACATAGTACCGACCCCTGTCGGAAACCTGGACGACATGACTTTCAGAGCCGTCCAGGTACTGAAAGACGCCGATCTGATCCTTGCCGAAGACACAAGGACCAGCAGTGTCCTTCTCCACCGTTATGACATCCACGGCAAACTCCAGTCACACCACAAGTTCAACGAGCACCAGACGGCGGAGATGATCAAGGAGAGGATTCTCGGCGGTCTGAACGTGGCCCTGATCAGCGACGCCGGAACGCCTGGAATCTCTGACCCGGGATTTCTGCTTGCCCGGACATGCTCCGCGGAAGGCATTGAGGTACAGACTCTTCCAGGAGCCACAGCTTGCATTCCGGCGATAGTCTCTTCCGGACTGCCATGCGACCGGTTCTGCTTCGAGGGATTCCTTCCTGTAAAGAAGGGACGTCAGACTTTGCTGAAAGAACTTGCCACCGAAACCAGGACCATGATATTCTACGAATCACCTTACAGATTAGTCAAGACCCTTGACCAGTTCATTGAATATTTCGGTCCGGGGCGCGAGTGCTCCGTGGCGCGCGAGATTTCCAAAATCCACGAGGAGCACAAGCGTGGCACGCTGGCCGATGTGTCCGCATGGTACAAGGAACATGAGCCCAAGGGAGAGATTGTCATAGTTGTCGCAGGGGCGCCTTCAGAGAAAAAACGGCGCAAGACAGAAGCGGAAGAGTAGATTTTGAATATGACCGCTCATTATGAGAACTTTAGAAAGGGAATGTCTCACTTGTACACTTGTCTCGCTTAAGTCTATATTGTTTTCAGATTTAACCATAACAAAACATTTTCACGCATGATCTGAACTGAATTAATCTCCGAATATTATGAAAGACTTCAATTCCAAAGGGGATGGCAAGAGGCCGTCCACATCATTCGTGGTCGGGGCTGTGGCCCTGCTGTTTCTCATTGTCGGTTACCAAGCCGCCTTGTTCATCCATAAGGCGGCGGTCGCAAGGGTCATCGCTAATCATGACGAGCCTGACACGGTGTTTGTCTACGCACGGTCTTTAGAGTCCGAAACCAGTGGACGGTCGCTTCGACAAGCTCAGCGACCGAACGATGCGGTCACTTCGGACGACTCTACGACTGAGGCAAAACGGTACACGGGGAAGCGCTCTGGTGTACCAAACAGGTCAGGAAAAGCATTTGGTACAGGAGACGGCTCTTTGGCGTACCGATCTGTCGACAGCAAAGGGAACAACATACAGGTCGCTGAGCCTGCCGAAGCGACTGAGCCTGCCGGAGCGAAGTATCGAACCAGCACATACCGAAAAAACTCCGAACATTCCTTCCAGGCCGAGCAAATCAGGCGGAATCACTCCCCGAGAAAGTACGAGAGTTTCCGTTTTGATCCGAACACGGCAAGCATAGATGACCTGATGCGCCTTGGATTCACACAGAAACAGGCACAGTCCATTGACAATTATCGTCGGAAAGGTGGCCGGTTCCGCCGCAGGAGTGACTTCGCCAAATCTTATGTCGTGGAGGATTCCGTGTTCAGAAGGCTGGAAAAGTACATTGATATTCCTAAAATCGACATCAACTCGGCTGACTCCGTGACATTCATGTCGCTCCCGGGCATCGGAAAGTTCTTCGCCGGCAAGATGGTTTCCTATCGAAAGGAACTTGGAGGATATTCCTACCCCGAGCAACTCATGGACATCTGGCATTTTGATCAGGAGAAATTCGACAACCTCAAGGATCTCATCCGGTTGGACACCGCAGCCACCCCAGCATATTCATTATGGACACTTTCTGAAAAGGAACTTGCGACGCATCCGTACATCGGAAAACGCGCTGCGAGGAGCATTGTAATATTTAGGGAAAACTCTCCTAAAAACGATTGGACAGTCGCCAACCTTCAGAAAGCCGGCATCATAGCACCAGACAAGGCTTCCAAACTAGCCCGTTGCCGCATCGTCCAGCCTTAGGCACACCCTTCGGGAGCAATTTCGGGGAATAGTGACGCTCTATAGTACAGGAAAGCACTTTTGGGAAACGATTCCGAGGGGAAATGTCGTTCAAAGTCGCCACGGGGCACTTTGGGGAAACGATTCCGGGGGAAAATGACACTCAAGAGTGCACGGTGCACTCTCGGGAATCAATTTTTGAGATAAATGACGATTAAGAGTGCAGGAAAGCACTTTTGGGGAACGATTTTCGGAAATATGTCGTCTTGGGCAAAGTGGGTTGAAGGGGTTAGCGGCGGGGATGATGCGAGAGAACGGATTGCTGCCAGGTGGAGGTGTCGATGTGGGTGTAGATCTCAGTGGTTGTGATGTTCTCGTGGCCTAGCATATCCTGGACGACACGCAGGTCGGCTCCGTTCTCGATCAGGTGGGTGGCGAAGGAGTGGCGGAAGGTGTGCGGAGAAATTTCCTTGTGGATGCCGGCAAGCATGGCCTGACGCTTGACGATGGTGAACATCGAGACACGACTCAAGGACTTGCCGAAGCGGTTCAGGAACAAGGTGTCATCGAAATCTGGCGATGCAGGACCAGGTCTGACTGCCAGATAGTTTCGTACCGCGGTTACGGCCATATCCCCCATCGGGACAATGCGTTCCTTGTTACCTTTGCCGATGACACGCACGAAGGACTCGTCAAGATAGACACACGAGATCTTCAGCCCCACGGCCTCGGAGACACGCAGCCCGCATCCATAAAGGACCTCCAGAATCGCACGATCCCGTTTGCCGGTCCAGGTCGAAAGATCCACCGAATCCATTATGGCACTGACCTCATCGACGGACAGGACAGCGGGAAGATAACGGCCCATCTTTGGGGAATCGATCGGATCGCAAGGGTTTTCCTTGCGCTCCCCTTCCATGACAAGCCAATCGAAAAAAGATCGAAGCGAACTCAGGAAACGGGCCTGAGAACGCTTCGATAGAGTGTCACGGGATGAAAGATAGTCCAGGATTTCCTGTGTGGCCACGTCTGCGGGGGCGGCGGTCACGACAGAAAAGAACTCCCTTACATCAGAAGAGTACGATGCCACCGTGTTGGGTGACATCGCACGCTCAAGTTTCAGATACGAGGAATAATCCTGTAATATTCTTTCAGTCAGGTTCACTTTTTAAATTCTTCAGTACTTTCGTCTCGACAGTTAAGTCGCTTCGACAGGCTCAGCGACCGAATTAAAGTGTCCTGTACTTCTTGCCGTAGTCAAGCTGCTGCTGAAGGTAGTTGTCGACGTAGACGATCTTGTAGTCCACAATCTTTCCGTCTTTCTCGACAGGGACGATGTCCGGGTTGACAAAGCCACCATAAGGCTTGAGGTTCAGGGCGGCGTACCTTTCCAGGACTTCCTTGTGGAGCTGAGGATCGATGTTGACGGCATAAGTCTCCACAAGATCCTTCCCGGCGGCGTAGTCACCCTCGGACTTGATCCTCTGGATCTCGGCGAGAAGCTCGGCGAACAGGCCGCGGAGAGCCTCATAGTCGTTCACGACAAAAAATGTCTTGCCGTCACGCTTCTTCTTCTCGATGATTCCACGGGCAGCCCCCTTCTCGTAGCACCACTCGGCGATCAGCTTGCGGTTCTGCATGTGGGCCTCAGTGTTCTGCTTGCCAAGCTCGACTCTGGTGAACTGCACAAACAGACCGTTCCTGATGTAGTTAGAATATGCAGGCTTGTAGGCCTCGGCGTCAGGCATGATGCCAAGTTCGACCAGTTTAGGGTCAGCCATATAGTAAAGTCCGAACAAGTCGGCGCGGGCCTCCTCAAGGGTTGACTGGTACTCGCCCAACGCAGTAGAGGAAACGCCTGGGAGAAGCTGGCCGGAACCGTGGCCAAGACATTCGTGGAGGTCTGTGTGGATCTCGTCGGTGTAGGAGCCGTATTTCTTGTAGGCGTCAATCTCCGCCTGATCGTAAGCGAACTCGGTCAGCGTGCTCTTCGGAGACTCTTGGGCGGCGTAGTCATAGGCGTGGGTGATGTTGGCGATGGTCACGGACTTGGAGCCGTAGTCACGCCTGATCCAGTCTGCGTTCGGAAGGTTGATTCCGATCGGAGTGGCCGGATAGGTGGCTCCGGCGAGGGTGATGCCGTCCACGACCTTGGCGGAAACGCCTTTGACGTGAGGCTTGCGGAAACGCGGGTCAACCGGGGAGTTGTCCTCGAACCACTGCGCGTTGGCGCTAAGAACCTCTGTACGTGCGGAAGCCGCGGAATCCTTCATATTCACATACCCCTCCCAAGTGGCCTTGCGGCCGAGCGGATCATCGTAGTCCTCGATGAACCCATTGATGAAGTCGATCGTGCCTACGGTGTCCTGAACCCAGTCGATGTTGAAATCGTCCCAAGTCTTCAGATCTCCCGTCCTGTAATATTCAATAAGCTTTCCGATGGCTTTCTTCTGGAGGTCGGTCTCGGCCACAACAGCAGCCTTCTCTAACTCAGCACAGATCCTCTCAAGCGCAGGACCGTAGATGCCGCCGACCTTCCAAGGTTTCTCCACAACCTTGCCGTTTTCCTTGACCACCTTTGTGTTAAGACCGTACGAGATTGGAGTCTTGTCGTTCGGATCAATAAGCGAATTGTAATACTTCTCGACTTCCTCACGGTTCACGCCTTCATAGAAATTAACGGCGGAAAGCTCAACGATGTCGCCGGTCTTGGAAGTGGAGCGGCGCTGAGGATAGATGTCCGGGGAATATATAACCTCAAGCAGATCGGCGGCCTTGTCACCGTCACCGACTGCCTCCATCAGGCTCTGGAAATATTCCCTCGGACACTCCGGGAAGAACTTGTCCTCGGAATAGTGGTGATGGATGCCGTTGGCGAAGAAAAGCCTCTTGGCATAGACGGTGAAGTTCTGGAAATCAGCGCATTCACGGTCGCCTTTATATTCATTGAGAATATCCTCGACCACGTGCCTGATCGGGAGGTTCCACTTGCAGTACTGGTCCCATGTGATGTCGCGTCCCAGTTTGGCGGCCTCCGAAAGATGGTAGGCATATTCCTTCTGCCCAAGGGTCAGAGCATCCCAGCCCGGCACCTTGAAACGGATCACCTTGAGGTCGGCGAATTCGTCCAGAAGATAGTGAAAGTCATTGTCTTGGGTCTTCTTCTCCCCTTGTCCGCACGAGCACAGAGCCGCGGCCGCTCCGATTGTGAGAATCATCTTCAATCCTGATTTCATAAATGTAATTAATTATGGTATCTTTTTGTGAACATATTCATTAATCAGATTGTAAATATAGTCATTATTCAGGAATTTCCGTATATTTGCCAAACTGGCGCCACGCTGGTAAGTGTTAAAGATTAAGTCGGTAATCTTTTAAGGATCACTAATTCCGGCATCGGAAACAAATTGTAAGGACAAACTATGAACATCATAAAGGCAATCGCAGGATCGGTCGCGGCGGCACTTCTCATGCTGGCGGCCGCGGGATGCGAGAAGAACAAAACAATCAAGCCGGATAGCGACAATAGGAAAGTGCTACTTTTCTACGAATGTGGATTCAACAACCTCACATCCTACCTCAAGGAGAACATGGATGACAAGGAGAAAGGGCTCGTGGCCGGCTATATTCCCAAAGAGAACGGGGATGTCCTGCTGGTATATTCAAGAATGGCGAAGTCATCCTATAACTACACTCCCGTGAAGTCCTATCTCAGAAGACTTTACAAAAGGGTTGACGGAAAATTCATCTCCGACACACTGAAGATTTTCGACGAAGAGACGGTGGCGGCCTCATCCTCGACAATGCGGCAGGTGCTGACCTACGTCAAGGACGAGTTCCCGGCCAAGGGCTACGGGCTTGTCTTCTCATCTCACGGATCGGGCTGGCTTCCGGCCGGCTATTTCTCCGAGCCAAGCAGATTTGAGAATGACCACAAGGGCGAGATCCAGACCCAAGGGAAGGCTTCTCTCCGGGCCAAATGGAACACGGCGGACATTAAGAGACTTCCGGTTCCGGTCGGAAACCTTGCCGACACAGACCCGTACTACGGAATGACCAGATCAATCGGACAGGACGCCATCAGCAAGTCTTACTACGGACACGAGATGAGCATCGGCGAATTCGCGGACGGAATCCCGTTCCATCTGGACTACATCCTGTTCGACATGTGCTACACGGCCGGAGTCGAAGTGGCCTACGGGCTCAAGGACAAGACAGACTACCTCGGACTCTCGCCGACGGAAGTTCTCGCCGACGGAATGTTTGACTACACAAAGATCACTTCGTTCCTCCTAAACAGGGACACACCCGATTTCGAGGGGCTCTTCAAGGACTCTTTCGACAGGTACGACAAACAAAGCGGAGTTTACCGCTCCTCGACAGTCAACCTCATCAGGACAAGCGGCCTGGACAACCTCACGAAAGTCTGCGCAAGGATGATCAATGAATATGCCGACGCTCTTTCCGACGCCCCGGTCCATGACATCCAAGGCTACTACATGAACAACCGTCACTACTTCTACGACCTCGTGGATATATTCAAAAAGTGCGGAGCCTCCGACGCCGACATCTCGGCCCTGGACAAGGCCGTTGACGACTGTGTCATCTACAAGAACACCACCGCAAGGTTTTTGGAGAAATTCGAAATAAATGAATATTCAGGATTCAGCATGTACCTTCCATGCGCGGGGACACCGCTGCTGGACTTCTATTACAAGAAAGAAGCTTGGAACGATGCTGTCGGACTGGTGGAATAGCCAGGCAAAAAAGGAATTACTGAGAATTCAACGCTTGGCTTTTTGCCTATTCACAAAATATTCCTATCTTTGCCGCGCAATTACAAAGCGCCCCCGCGCTTTTGGTGCAATGGGGTTCCGGGCGGTCCGGAACTGAGTAACACATTTTAAACAACAAAACAATGAAGCATTTTGAGCTTAACGGCAAAGTCCGCGAGGTCGGCAACAAGGCCGTGATCAAAGCGTTCCGCAAGCAGGGCCTCGTTCCTTGCAACCTCTACGGACCAGGATTGGAGAATGTCCTCTTCACAGTGACTGAAAGGGATCTGATGGGAATCACCCACACTCCGGCGTCATTCATCATCGACATCAAGCTTGACAACGGCAAGGCCTACACCGCTGTCGTTCACGAGCTCCAGTATCATCCTGTAAAGGACAACTGCCTGCACGCCGACTTCCTCGCCGTCAACGAGGAGAAGCCTATCGTCATCAAGGTTCCTGTCATCGTGAGCGGCCACCCTATCGGAGTACAGAGAGGTGGTAAGTTCGTTCTCGTCAGCAGAGAGGTGAAGATCAGCGCCCTGATGAGCAATCTTCCTGACACGATCAACCTCGACGTGACCAAACTTGACATCGAGAAGCGCATTGTCGCCGGCGACATCAAGGTTGAGAACGTGAGCGTTGTCACCCCTAAGTCAACCATCATCTGCGCCGTGAAGTCCACACGTCAGATCGCGGCACAGCTCGCCCACGAGGAGAAGATGGAAGGCGCCGAGGAGCATGAGACTGAATCAACTGAGGAAACTGCTGAGCCAGCTGCTGAATAAGCCGGCGCAGACCTCTGAAGAAGAAACTGGAATGAACTACCTTGTCGCAGGATTGGGAAACATCGGCGCGGAGTACGCTTCTACCAGACATAACATGGGGTTTATGGTGTTGGATGCCTGGGCACAGGCATCCAATACTGTTTTCAGGACGGAGCGTTACGGGGACGTGGCCGAGATCTCGTTCAAAGGGCGGAGGTTCTACCTTCTGAAACCGTCCACCTACATGAATCTCAGCGGCAACGCTGTCCGTTACTGGATGGACAAGCTTAAGCTGCCCCTTGAAAACCTCATCGTGATCTGTGACGACCTGAACCTCCCGTTCGGCACCGTCAGGATGCGCAAGAACGGAAGTGACGGCGGTCACAATGGGCTCAAAGACATCCAGGCTCGCCTCGAGACGACGCAGTGGGCCAGGATCAGAATCGGAATCGGCAACAATTTCTCCCGTGGAGCCCAGGTCGACTATGTGATCGGAGAATTGAACGCTGAAGAGAAGGCGGCGGTTCCGGGAATATGCGAAAGGGTCATAGAAGGAATAAAGAACTTCGCGACCATAGGCCCGGACAGAGCCATGAATCTGCTCAACGTGAAGCCAGCGAAACCGGCGAAAGAAGATAAAGGGGGCTTGAACCGCTAAAAAACCAGCCTTTTTTACGGAAAAAATTTGTTAATTACATTTTTTTCCATAACTTGCGCCCACAATATGAGTAGATTACATTTATATTACTAATAATAATCCAACTATTCACTAAAATTAGAACAAAATGGAGAATCTTGTCGCTAAAATCAAGGAAGAGCTCAACGTGTTCGTAGAGAACGCTGACGCTCAGGTAGAAAAGGGTAACAAGGCTGCCGGCGCACGCGCCCGCAAGGCCGCTCTCGAACTCATGAAGGATCTCAAGGAATTCAGAAAGGTTTCCGTAGAGGAGTCCAAGAAGTAAGAGACATACGATACCAAAAAGGGGTGACAAAGCGTCTCGCTTTGCCACCCCTTTTATATAAACTTATTCGTTAATAGCTCTGCGCAATAGCGATAAAATCGTCTGCTTTCAGTGCGGCGCCTCCGATCAGGCCGCCGTCGATGTCCTTCTGGGCGAAGAGCTCCTTGGCGTTTGAAGGCTTGCAGCTTCCGCCGTAAAGGATTGTGGTGTCCTCGGCGACAGTCTCGCCGAACTTCTCGGCAAGCACCTTGCGGATGCAAGCGTGGATCTCCTCAGCCTGCTCGGCGGAAGCGGTCTTGCCTGTTCCGATGGCCCAAACCGGCTCGTAAGCCACGATGATCTTGGCCATGTCCTCGGCTGTGAAGTTGTAGAGGACGTTCTTGATCTGCTCGGTGACCACATCGAAATGCTTTCCGGCCTCTCTCTGCTCAAGGTTCTCACCTACGCAAAGGATGACACCGAGACCGGCCGCAAGGGCGAGCTTGGTCTTCTCGACAAGCTTTTCGTCAGTCTCACCGTAATACTGCCTTCTCTCGGAGTGGCCAAGGATGGTCCACTGGCATCCTACGGATGTAAGCATGTTGACAGCGACCTCACCTGTGTAGGCGCCCTTCTCGTGATCAGCGCAGTTCTGGGCTGAAAGCTCGACCTTTGAGCCTTTGAGAGCCTCGGCTACGGATGCGAGGTGAGTGAAAGGAGGGGCGACGATAAGCCCTACATGTTCTGGAGTCTCGACTGACTTGGCGGCTACAGCCTTCGCAAGTTCAACGCCTTCCTGGAGAGTTGTGTTCATCTTCCAGTTACCGGCAACGATTTTCTTTCTCATATTCGTTTATTTTTAAACTGTTAATTTCGTTTTCAGCCTGCAAATTTACATTATTTTTGCCTAACTTTGCATAAAATGGCGCGAAAATAAGGCAAGGCCCGAAATCACGCCGGATGATGAATATAATAACGCGACATACAATGAAGAATTTCGTAGAGGAACTCAAATGGAGAGGCATGATCCAGGACATCATGCCCGGGACAGAGGAAAAGCTCATGGAAGGCCCGCAGGCCGCCTATGTAGGAATCGACCCGACGGCGGACTCCCTGCACATCGGCCACCTTGTCAGCATCATGATCCTTAAGCACTTCCAACAGTGCGGGCACAAGCCTATCGCGCTGATCGGAGGAGCGACCGGAATGATCGGAGACCCGTCGATGAAGTCCCAGGAGAGAAACCTTCTGGACGAGGAGACCCTCCAGCACAACATCGCCGGCATCAAGAGACAGCTCTCCAGAATCCTGGACTTTGACTCGGACGCGCCAAACAAGGCCGAGCTCGTGAACAACTACGACTGGATGAAGAACTACTCTTTCCTGAACTTCATCCGTGACGTGGGTAAGCACATCACAGTCAACTACATGATGGCCAAGGATTCGGTGAAGAAGCGTCTTTCCAGCGAGTCACGCGAGGGTATGTCCTTCACGGAATTCAGCTACCAGCTGCTTCAGGGCTACGACTACCTCTGGCTCTACGAGAACAAGGGCTGCCGTCTCCAGCTCGGCGGAAGCGACCAGTGGGGCAACATCACCACCGGAACGGAGCTCATCCGCAGGATGCTCGGCAAGACCGACGCTTTCGCACTCACCTGCCCTCTCATCCGCAAGGCTGACGGCACTAAGTTCGGCAAGACGGAGAAGGGCAACATCTGGCTCGACCCGGAGAAGACGTCCCCTTACGAGTTCTACCAGTTCTGGCTGAACGTCAGCGACGAGGACGCGGAAAGATACATCAAGATATTCACTCTTCTGGATGAGACCACGATCAGCGCGGCCATCGAGGAGCACCGCCAGGACCCTGGCCGCAGGACCCTTCAACAGCTTCTCGCCAAGGAACTTACAATCATGATCCACGGGGAGGATGAATATGCCAACGCAGTCTCCGCGTCCAAGATGCTGTTCGGCAACTCCACTTCGGACGAGCTCAGGAAACTGGACGAGAAGACGTTCCTCGCCGTGTTCAGCGGCGTGCCGACCTTTGATATTCAGAAATCAGACCTTCCTTGCGACATCCTTGAGTTCCTCGCCGTGAAGACCCAGGTGTTCTCATCAAAGGGAGAGGCCAGGAAGATGGTTCAGGGCAACGGCGTCAGCATCAACAAGGACAAGATCTCTGACATCGCCTACGAGATTTCCGAGAAAGACATCGTGGACGGGAAGTACATACTTGCCCAAAAAGGGAAGAAGAACTACTTTATCATCAACGTGTTGTAATCATGGAGAAACAGGCCAGCACAAGACAGCTGAAAGTTGCCCGGGAGATCCAGAAGGATCTGGCGGAAATCATACGCGGCAAGGGCATGGCCGTGTTCGGGGGTGCGATGGTGACGGTGAGCGAGGTAAGGGTAAGCCCCGACCTCTCCCTCGCCAAGACCTACGTCAGCATATTCCCGTCAGCAAAGGCTGAGGAAGTGATGAAAATCCTCAACGACAATGTCAAGGCTCTGCGGGGAGAGCTCGGCCATCAAGTCGCCAAGCAGCTCCGCATCGTGCCGGAGATTGTTATTTACCTTGACTCCTCACTGGACTACGCCGAACACATCGACGAACTTCTGAAGAAATAGACCGGTGCGGGAATATTCACAGACAAGAGGAATTTTATGATCTGGAACGTTACCCCCGAAGGCCTGTACTCAGCAGGTTGTCTGATTTTCATCACAACAGGTGTGATTTGCGCCTACATCAGGTGGAATCACATGTGCAGGCCATTCTGCGAGAATGCCGACTACTTCTATCCCGCCAGGAAACTGGTGACATTATTCTATGCGTCCATCGCATTGATTTTTCCTTATGTCCTCGCCCCGATGGATCCGGCGGTTTGGACATACGCAAGGACATTTGCTGTGCTATTCTATCCAGTCATCTTTGCGGTCTCCATCAAACAATATTTCCAGCTTCACAACCGTGAAAAGTGCAACTTGCTGTGGAAGTTGTACACGTTGGCTCCGTATGTGATAATCCTGACCATGCTGGTTCCGCTTCTCTTCGGATTCAATGACTGGATGGTGAAGCACAACACAACCGTCCTTTACACAGCGGGTTTCACAAGCCTACTGTTCACGGTGGTCACTGCCTGTGAACTGAGAAACCTGAAGAAAGAGATGGAAAAATACAACACGGACAACTACTCCAATGACGAGGATTTCCCCTACAAGTTCGCGGCCAAGATGCTCTACACTCCACTGATGTGGATCGTTCTCATGTGGTTCATCTTTGTCACGGGCAGCAGATGGGCGAAGTTCGCGATCGACATCTTCACCTCATGCTGGATGGTTTACTTTCTTTGTGTCATACTTCATCCGCAACGGGTTCTGCGCACGAAAGAGATCGATAGTGAGATGCGCAAACTGGAGGGACTGGCAACCGAAGAAATTAATGAGCAAGAGGCTGGAGAGGCGACAGAAAACGACCAGGAGGATGACGGAACGCCGATGGATGAGATCAAGGCGGAAGTCCTGTCAGTCATTCTGCGCAGATTCAGGGAGCCGCATCTGCTCAAGACCGAGGTCCTTCTGGATCTTGGCAACGGAAAAATGAACAAGGCCAGCAAATTCATCTCCTCTATCGGTTACTACAATCTTGTCAACATGTTCAGGATTGAATATGCCAGGCTCTACAAGGAGGCTCATCCGAACGCCAAGCAGGAGGAAATCGCTTTGGAGTCCGGTTTCGTCTCACGTACGGCTTATTACAAGGCTAAGAGAAATGTCGGGGAGATTGATCAGAGTCTGACGCAAGGGGTTGTGCTGGACAGGAAACCGTAGCCTCAGGGATGTGAGGTCGCTTCGACAGGCTCAGCGACCGGCAGTGTTAGGCGCTTCGGCAGGCTCGGCGAGCGGAGGGTCTATCATATTCAATTTATTTTCTGCAAAATAGGAATATATTTACGAAAAAAGCGATGCAATTATGCACTCTTTCTTACGGGCAAGGTTGCAGATTTGAGGGAAATTGAATAACTTTGTGGACGGAATTGAGGTATGGTGTAATGGTAGCACTACAGATTTTGGTTCTGCCAGTTCAGGTTCGAGTCCTGATATCTCAACAGTTTGGTCATTGAGACGCACTGGTCACTGAGCTTGCCGAAGTGACCAGTGCTTGTTTTTGAGAAGTAGCCTTAGTCGCTTCGACAGGCTCAGCGACCGGCAGTGTTCGGTCACTTGATAGGCTCAGCGACCGGCAGGCAGGCGATGACGCATTCGGTCGCTGAGCTTGTCGAAGCGACCAAAAGTGCATTCACCTAATGATAATACAATGAAAGGGATCTACATTTTTTTAGCCGAGGGCTTCGAGGAGATCGAGGCTCTTGCCACTCTGGATGTTCTTCGCAGAGGGGGAATCGAGGCAAGCACAGTCTCCATCACGGATGAGGAGGTAGTTACCGGCGCACATGGCGTGCCGGTTGCCGCTGACTTAACCTGGGATTTGTTCAAAGAGAGAGCGGTGTCCGAAGGAACAGACGGGAAAGATGTGCTTGTGTTCCCGGGAGGGATGCCAGGTACAAAAAACCTTGCGGAAGACACGGAACTCATGGAACTGATGAAGAGGCACTATGCCGAAGGCGGCACCTTGGCTGCCATCTGCGCGGCTCCCGGGCTGGTGCTCTCGCAGCTTCCGTCGCTGAAAGGGAAGAAATTCACTTGCTACGACGGGTTCGAGGCAGCTCCGAACGCAAAAGGCGGGGAATATGTCAAGACCTCATGCGTGGCGGACGGCAATCTGATCACCGGCCGCGGACCTGGGTGCGCGGTGGATTTCGGCCTTGCGATTGTGGAGCGACTGAAAGGTTCCACCCTGGCTGGAGAGATCAAGGCAAGCATGATGATTTTTGAATAGAACAGGAAAGCCAAACTACCTGCGTACAATAACCCGCTCGATGCGGCGCGGAACAGAAGTCATGATCTCATACGGAATCGTGTCCAGAATCCTCGCAAGCTCACTGACAGTCGGATCTTCCCCGAAAATCGTCACAGTGTCCCCCACCTGCGCCGGAACACCTGTCACATCCAGCATACACATGTCCATGCAGATGTTCCCGATCGTGGGAACACGATAACCGTTCAGCGAGAAACTGGCATGGCCGCAGCCAAGCCTCCGGTCGATTCCGTCAGCGTAACCGACCGGAATGGTGGCTATTCGTGTCCCCTGCGGAGCAATCATGCCATGCTGCCCGTAACCGATCGCACCATCGCCAGGTTTCAGTTCCTTGATCTGCAGAATCTTCACTTTCAGTGAGGCAACCGGTTTCAGATGGACACCTGGCAATGAGCTGATCCCATATATTCCCACACCTAACCGCACCATGTCATGCTGGTAGCGAGGGAACCGCTCAATGCCGGCGGAGTTGAGCACATGCCACATCGGATGGTAGCCCAAAGCCTCATCCAACCTCGCCGCGTTGGCCTCGAACATTGAGATCTGTCCAAGAGTGAACTGATCCATCGACGGGTCTTCGGCGACAGCGAGATGTGAATATACCGACTTGACTCTCACCTCGGAACGCGCCCTGAGATATTCAATCAATTCGTCAAGCTCGCTGGTCATGAAGCCCAGCCGGTGCATGCCGGTGTCCAGTTTTATGTGGACCGGAAAATCCTCAATGCCACGGCTTTGCAGCGTGGAGACAAGTGCTTTGAGCGTGTAAAGGTTCGGAATCCCGGGCTCGAGATGATTGTCTATGATCTCGTCAAAATAGTCGGTGCCGGCGGTCAGCACCAAGATCGGAAGGCTGATACCTGACTGCCGGAGCTCGATTCCCTCGACAGGCAAGGCGACGGCAAGATAATCCGCTCCCGCATTCTGCATCATAAGAGCGAACTCCACCGCTCCGTGGCCGTAGGCATTGGCCTTGACCAAAACCAACAACTTGGTTGTCCGCTGAAGTTTTGAGCGAAAGTACCGGTAGTTGCCGAGACAGTTCTGGAGATTGAGCTCCAGGCGAGAGAAATCCGTAGTGCCGTTTGACATGTCTTGAACCAAAAATCTGACAAAATTACTGTTTTTCCGTCAAAAACACTGCCAAAATATTTATATTTGAATTCTGGTCTATTAATTGATAATAGTCACCGCCGGTGGGCAATCACCGCAATGACAAAGATTTTCCGCACGAAATTGCCGGCTTGCGAAAGTTTAACAAATAAAGTAAGAAAACATTATGAGCACCGGATCAATCTGGATAATAATGATCGCAGTGATGATTTTGAGCCAAATCATCCAAAGCATGCTCCAAAGCAGGTTCACGAAATATTCCCAGGTTCCGACCACAAACGGGATGACCGGAGCCGAGGTCGCCCGCAAGATGTTGCATGACCATGGAATCACCGATGTCAAGGTCACCTGCATTCCTGGCCGTCTGACCGACCACTACAATCCGCAGACAAAGACTGTGAACCTCAGCGAGGAGGTCTACAGCCAAAGCAGTGTCGCCGCTGCCGCCGTTGCCGCGCATGAGTGCGGGCATGTGGTCCAGCATGCGAAAGGCTACCTGCCGCTAAGGCTGCGCACCGCACTCGTGCCGGTTGTCAGCTTCTCCAGCAGGATCGTGCAGTGGGTTCTGCTTGCCGGAGTGATTCTGGTTTCCATGTTCCACAGCTATCCCGTGCTGATCTTCGGCGTCATACTATTCGCCATGACCACACTCTTCAGCTTTGTCACCCTCCCGGTCGAGATCAACGCAAGCCATAGGGCCGTCAACTGGCTCGAAAGCGCCGGCATCACCAACTACGAGACAAGGCCGATGGCCATCGACGCCCTCAAATGGGCAGCCTACACCTACGTCATCGCAGCCGTCGGCTCCCTTGCCACTCTGCTCTACTATCTCTCGTTCCTGAACGACAGACGCTAAGAAACTGTTTTGACTCGTTTGAAGGTTTGAATATTCCCCCTCTCAGGTTTGGTGACACATACCGCGGGAGGGGGCTGTTCTATATGTCAGGAGAGATTCTTGCCGTGGCAGTGGCGGTAGGAAAGACGGCTGCCGCAGGGACACGGGGCGTCCGGAGGGGTCGGAGGGACAAAGAGACCAAGGATCGGATTCTTCTTGATCATAGACTGAATCGGGTCTTCCTCTGTCTGTAGAACGACTTTCAGACAGTTCTTCTCATTGGAGGAATAGCCTTTGAGGAGCCATTTCGGGAGGGTGTTGGCATAGGCGGCGACTATCTCCATGCACTCGTCGTAGTCATCGAAAGACTCGATGTCATCCTGCTTGCGGGACACGCTTGCGAATATGGCTTCGGTTGTGTCATCCTTCCCGATCATCTGGGCGTTCATCCAGATGTCATGCTCCTCACGGATCAGATCCTCTCCGGAATAACCCAGATTACCCAGCATTTCGACCAATCTGCGGCCTTCCTTTGAATCCAGCCCGAAGACAAAGTACGGGGAACCGGCCCCTGCCTTCAAAGCATCCTCGGGAGTGAAGCGGCGCAGGGATTCTATTCCTGCATATTCCTTTCTTCTGTCAAGGATTTCATCGGGATCATAGATGTTCGGGGCGCACATGTAACGCTCGCCGCCGGAATCGACCCGGCATAGTTTCATGACAGGGCTTTCATAGACCATATTCGTGAAGAACTCGATGCTGTGCTTGCCGGAGAACTCCCAGTAGTCCAGCATCTTGTCGAAGAATTCGTCCACGGTCATGATGCCGTAGAGGCAGAGATAGCCCAAAGCGGCCCGGTCTACCTCGAAAAAGCCGCCTTCCTCGCCTTCCTTCAACACGCTGTCTATGTGAGGAGCCACCACGTCATAGAGTTCCTTGGGGATCCAGACCTCTCTGAAATTCTCATCGGAAGTGTCGGAGCCAAGAAGTTTTATGGTCTCAAGGACAGAGGGGAAATCAGGATAGTCCAGATAAAGCGGAACTCCCGGACCGGCGTCGATCAGACGCTTAAGCAGTCTCAGATCCCTTTCAAGCATTCTTCCGAGCCACTCGACAGGCCTTTCGATTATGTATGCGCCAAGCCGGTTCACGAATTCAGTCTTGCGTACTTTTTTCGGGACATCGGCGCCAAAGTACTGGCGGATGTCTTCCAACTCGACTCTTGGGAAACTCTCGAGAGTCTTGAATATGACGCTTCGCTTCTGTTTCATGACATGAAAGAAGGGACTCTAAACTTACTGTTCAACGGGAAGTGGAGCATAGGAGAATCGAACTCCTGACCTTTTGAATGCCATTCAAACGCTCTACCAACTGAGCTAATACCCCATTGGGAATGCAAAGATACGGAAAAAGTTTTAAGTTGCAAATTATTTCGGGATAATAATGAAAAAAACCGGTCACTTCGACAAGCTCAGTGACCGGATTTCATTACCTTTCGTCCTGGAACTTGAGAATCGGCTGGCGTGCGGCCGTGGTCTCGTCCGGACGGGTGATCGGAGCGTTGTGAGGAGCACTCTTGAGCATCGCCGGATCCTCGGCGGCCTCAAGGGCGATCTTCTTCATCACCTCGATGAAAGCGTCCAGCGTCTCAATCGACTCTGTCTCCGTAGGCTCGATCATGATGGCCTGGTGGAAGAGCAGAGGGAAGTAGATCGTCGGAGCGTGGAAACCGAAGTCAAGAAGCCTCTTGGCCACATCCAGTGTGGTCGCGCCCTCTCTCTCGAGCGTTCCGTCAGCGGACTTCTTCGATCCGTCGTTCACAAGACCGTCATAGACGAACTCGTGCTTGCAGACTGTCGGAATCGGAAGCTTGTAGTACTCCTTGAGACTCTCCTTGATGTAGTTGGCGCCAAGGGTGGCATACCTTCCGACGAACCGGACATTCTCTCGGCCGAGCATGAGGATGTAGGCATAGGCACGAAGAATCACGCCGAAGTTGCCCAGGAACCCGGACACCTCACCGGCGGTCTTCTCGCAACCGACAGCGTTCTTCTTCACATCACTCTTGCCCACACCGGCGCGTCCGCGAACCTTGAACTGACCATATTCATCCTTGACAACCTTAGGGACAGGCAGATAAGGAGCCAGTTTCTCGCAGACACCGACAGGGCCTGAGCCAGGACCGCCGCCGCCGTGAGGAGTCGAGAACGACTTGTGCAGGTTCAGGTGGAGAATGTCGAAGCCCATGTCACCGGGACGTGCGACACCGATGAGCGGATTCATGTTCGCTCCGTCGTAGTAGAGAAGGCCTCCGCATCCGTGGATGAGGGCGGCGATCTCCTCGATGTCTTTCTCGAAAAGGCCGAGGGTGTTAGGATTCGTCATCATTATGCCGGCGATGTCGTCACCGAGCAGAGGCTTGAGATCGTTCACGTCCACAAGGCCGTCAGCCTTGGACTTCACGACAACTACCTCCAGACCGCAGACAGCGGCGCTGGCAGGGTTTGTACCATGGGCGCTGTCCGGCACGATCACTTTGGTCCTCTTAAGGTCACCGTTCAGGATGTGGTACTGACGCATGATCATCAGACCGGTCAGCTCACCGTGCGCTCCTGCGCAAGGGTTGAACGTGAAGTGAGCCATTCCGGTGATTGCGGCAAGGGCCTTGTCCATATTGTAATAGACCTCCAACGCACCCTGTACCGTGGATGCCGGCTGCAAAGGATGCAGACCAAGGAAGCCCTTCATCCCGGCGATCTCTTCGTTGATCTTCGGGTTGTACTTCATCGTGCAGCTTCCCAGAGGATAGAATCCGGTGTCCACACCGAAATTCATCTGGGACAGATTGGTGTAGTGACGTACAACATCCACCTCGCTCACTTGAGGAAGTCCTACGGTCTCAGTCCTTTTGAGGGCGGCAGGAATCTCATCCGATGTGGAGGTCCACTCATTCTTGCCGAGGGAATAGCCGACTCTCCCCTCTTTGGAGAGTTCGAAAATAAGTTTATCGTAATACTTCATATTCCTTAGGCCTCCTTCACCAAAGCGACGAGAGCGTCAATCTCAGCTTTCGTCCTTCTTTCAGTCGCACAGAAACTTACATAGCCTTCCTCTGTCTCAAGGGCAGCGAAGAATCCGCCGTCGTGAAGTTTGATGTGCAGTCTCTCAACAGGCATCAACGGCTTGAGCACGAACTCCTTGAGGAACGGTTTGTCGAAAACTTCGGCGAACTTGCCGGTCTTCAGCAGTTCATCGTGGAGATAGTGAGCGGCAGCATAAGAGCGGTCATTGACCTCCTTAAGACCTTTCGGCCCCATAAGCGACATATAGACAGTCACATAGAGAGCCATCAAGCTTTCGTTCGAACAGATGTTGGAAGTGGCCTTCTCGCGACGGATGTGCTGCTCGCGGGCCTGAAGGGTCAGGCAGAAACAGCGGCGGCCTTCCGTGTCGCGGGTCTCACCGACAATCCTTCCCGGAAGTTTACGGACATATTCCTTTCTGCAGGCCATGAAGCCGACATAAGGGCCGCCGAAACTCATCGGGATGCCGAGGCTCTGGCCGTCACCGACAGCGATGTCAGCCCCCCACTCGGCTGGAGTCTTGAGCACCGCGAGGGCAGATGGGTCGCAATATTCAATGAATATTCCTCCTTCCTCGTGGATGGCCTCCGCGAAGCCGGTCAGGTCCTCGATGATGCCGTAGCGGTTGATCGAAGGGACAATCACTCCGGCGACGTCATTCTTGGCGAGTTCAGCCTTGACGCTTTCAAGACAAGTCTGGCCGTCCTTGCAAGGAACAAGCGTCAATTCTGTGCCGTGGTAGCCTGAATATGTCTGGATCGTCTTGATGACATTCGGAAGCAGGGATGAGGAGACAAGCACACGGGACTTGCGCTTTGTGCAGGTCGG
>DJRG01000065.1:0-1710 GCA_002438845.1 Bacteroidales bacterium UBA6366 | reverse complement strand
GTCAGAGCGCAGATCATGCTCTGGTACTCGAATATGTACCTGAGAGTACCCTGCGAAATCTCAGCCTGGTAAGGCGTGTACGCCGTCAGGAACTCTGAGCGGGACGTGATGTAAGGAACGACGGATGGAGTGTAGTGGTCGTAGGCACCCTGGCCGACAAACACTTTCAGTTTCTCGTCCTTCTTGTCCAGAGACTCGAAGAAGTCCCTGACCTCCTGCTCGGACATTGCCTCGGGCAGGTCATATTCACCCTTGAAGATGACATCCTTCGGGACATCGGAATAGAGGTCGTCCAGAGACTTCACCCCTACGCGGCCGAGCATCGCGCGGACATCATCTTCAGTGTGAGGGAAATAAGGGAATGCGGACATACTACTTCTCGGTCTGTGCCTTGTAAGCCTCAGCGTCCATCAGGGCGTCAACCTGTGAAGGGTCGCTCATCTCGACCTTGATGATCCAAGCCTCGTAAGCGTCCTCGTTGATCTTCTCAGGAGCGTCCTCAAGCTCAGGATTGACCTCTACAACCTTTCCGGAAACCGGAGAGAGAAGTTCGCTGGAAGCCTTCACGCTCTCCAATGCGCCGAACTCCTCACCGGCCTCAACCTCGTCGTCAACCTCAGGGAGGTCAGCGTAGGTGATGTCGCCAAGTTCCTTCTGGGCGAAATCAGAAATACCGATGACGGCGATGTTGCCCTCAACCTTTACCCACTCGTGGTCCTCGCTGTAACGGAGGCCTTCTATTACTTTGCTCATAGTGAATTTATTATTTATGAATATATTATCGAACCTTATTGCAAATTTTTACTTTTTATAATTCGTCTGATAGAATCTCTTCTTAACAACCTTTCCAGGGAACACCTTCTTGCGGATGCGTACGGAAAGCGGAGCGTCAAGGGCGCCGTACTCTCTTTTCACGAGAGCGAAGCAGATGCTCTTGCTAAGGGAGATGCTGTGGTAACCGGTGGTCACGACTCCGACCTCGGTGCCGTCCTCAAGCTCGACAGGATAGCCGGCGCGAGGAATGGCCTTGTCCTGGAGCTCTATGCCCACGAGTTTCATCTTCGTGCCGTTGGCCTTCTGGTCTGCGATGGCCTCCTTGCCGATGAACTCGTCCTTGTCCAGCTTGCAGAACATGCTGAAGCCGGCGGCGACAGGAGAGATCTCCGGGGTGAGCTCGTCACCGTACAGAGGCAGTCCGGCCTCGAAACGGAGTGTGTCACGGCAGCCGAGTCCGCAAGGAACCACACCTGCCTTCAGGAAAGCGTCCCAGTACTTCACGATGAGGCCAGGGGCGGCATAGATCTCGAATCCGTCCTCTCCGGTGTAGCCGGTGCGGCTGATGATGACCCTTGTGCCGGCATCCTCGAAATCCTTGAATGTATAGAAAGTCAGCTTGGCGGCGTCGGCGGCGAAACCGAGGACCTTCACGAGAGTCTCCTCGGCCTTAGGCCCCTGAAGCGCGATCTGCCCCCATTTGTCGGAATCGTTGACCAGCTTCACATCGTAGCCTTCGGCGTGGTCCTTGATCCAAAGGAAATCCTTCTCGATGTTGGCGGCGTTCACCACAAGAAGATAGTGGTCTGCGGTGAACTCCTTGTAAACCAGAAGGTCATCCACGGTGCCTCCGTCAGGGTAAAGCATCATCCCGTACAGAACCTGACCAGGAACCATAGGGCGGATGTCATTTGTGAATATGTGGTTGACGAACTT
>DJRG01000038.1 GCA_002438845.1 Bacteroidales bacterium UBA6366 | reverse complement strand
GCGCCTGGCTCACAGAAAACCAACAGCGTCTTCTGGCGGCTATCGCCAAGGAGCGTCTGGTTTCCTCACCATTGGGACAAAAATTTATCAGAACCTATAACCTTCCCGCTGTCAGCAGTGTAAAATCCGCATTGAAGGCCCTTGTCGACAAACAATTAGTCGCTAAAACACCACAAGGCTATCTTGTGTCCGACCGCTTCTTCGCCAAGTGGCTGTCCGGACATATTTTATAATTGAATATTTAGTCGTAACTTAGCAGACCGCTTGGCAGGCAAAGATTTTGCGGGGAGAAAACCCGGTCACTGAGCCTGTCGAAGTGACCGTGCCCGCCTAAGTGCCGGACCAAGGAAGACCCCACCGGCCACTGAGCCTGCCGAAGTGACCAAGACGGCGACCTTCAAGCGGCAAAAATGTTTTGTGGAACTGTTATTAAACACAATTGATATGAAAGCAAATAGATTTTTGAGTTTTATCATGTCCCTCGCGGCCCTCTCGCTCGCCACGACTGCATGCGATGATGACAAGAAAGAGGATCTCGGTGCACCACAGATTACACTGAATCCGTCAGAGATTACTGTAGAAAAGGCCGGGGCGACGACCACCATCGAGTTGACCGCCACAAGGGATTGGACAACCAACATTTCCGCTGATGACGCTAAGTGGATCTCTGTACTACCGACAAGCGGAAGCGCTTCGGCAGACCCTGTAAAAGTAGAGATCATAGTGCTCGAGAACTCTGGATTCGATCGTTCCGGTTCGGTTTCTTTCTCTATCGGATTCGACTCCAAGACATTGACCGTCAATCAAGCAGGGACCGGCAAGGTTGAAGGCGTGATCGGAGAGATCGCCGCCGGAGAAGAAAACAAGGCAGTGGAAATCAAGGATGTGCTCGTGACTGGTGTCACCAAGCAGAGCATCGTCATCACAGACCCGACCGGAAGCATCCTCGTGTTCGCCAAGGCTAATCCGGGTGCGAAAGTAGGTGACAAGGTCAATGTCTCCGGTACAACCGGCAAGCACAACGGCCTTATGCAGATTGCCTCACCGACTATCTCCGTTGTCTCTTCAGGCAACACCTTCACCTATCCAACCCCTGCCACAATCGACGCGAGCAACATTTCTTCTTTCACCAGCAGCGTTGTTTCATTCGTGACATTCAAAGCTGTTCCAAAGAAGAGTTCTGACGGAAAGTATGTCAACTTCTATGTCGGTGATGTCACCAGCAAGGATCTGTCTCTGTCATACTACCCGGGCGACCTTGAATCATTGTTGGAAAAAGAGACAGAAGTCAAGGGTTGGTATGTTGGAGGCGGTACCCACTACCAGGTGGTTGCCACCAATGTGAACGGCAAGGACATCACAAGCGTTGACGGCGGCAGCGACACCCCAGACGTTCCTGGAACCAAGATGACTCTCGCACAGATGCTTACTGCTGACAGGACGGCAGGTACGGCTGTCGAGTCCGAGGAAGTTCTGGTAGGAGCCATCACAACCAAAGGATATGTGGCCACTGACGGCACATCAAGCATTTATGTTTATCAGAATTCAACTCCAACCGTCAAGGTAGGAGACAAAGTCACCTTTAAAGGCACTTTGGAAGATTACTATGGCCTGCCAGAGATAACCTCTCCTAAGACCACGACTGTGTCTTCTGATAACAAAGTGACCTATCCTACCGCTAAGGACATCACTGCCACATTCGACTCCTACACCGCAAATGTCGCTGAATATGTCACCTATACTGCCAAGGTCGTAAAGAGTGGCAACTACACCAACTTCGAGGTTGAAGGTGCGACAAAATTCAAGGGAGCATTGTCAAGCGCTCCGTCTTCAATATACTCGACATTCGCTGAAGGCGACAAGGTTCAGGTGACGGGTTACTTCAACACACTCAACACCAGTGCCAACCTTCTCAACGTCATCGCCACTGAGGTCAAGGTTCTTGAGAAAGGCGAAGGCGGCGGTGACAACCCTGGTGGAGACAAACCAGGTGAGGGTGAGTTCTCCAGCAATGTAAGCTGGACCTTAGTTGACGCTGCATATTCAGATGAGGCTACCATTAACGGAACCAAAGGTGTTTCAGTATTAAAGCTTGGCACAGGAAAGAAGGTCGGTTCCGCCACTATTGTGATTCCTGCCGGTACTAAGAAAATCTCTTTCTACGGTTTGGCTTGGAAAGGCAAGACCGCAAGTGTTGCGGCTGAATTGGGTGGAACAGCCATCGGCAATCCAATAGAATTGACTGCTAATCCAGGGTGTACAAGCACATCGCCTTACACGATAAATGATGTCACGACAACTTCCAAAAAGACCATTGACATAGCGGCTCTCAACGGAGGAAACGCATTGCCTGCTGATGTGACGATCACTGTCAAATCCGTCAAAGGTTCTGACTGCAGAGTTATACTCTTTGGTATCCAGGCCGAAAAGTAATATAGTATTAATTATTAACGATAAAGGGATGCCCGCAAACACGGGCAGCCCTTTCTTCTCTAAAATAACATACGAGTGAAGAAAGTGTTGAAGAACATCCTGTCGCTCCTTCTTGTCTGGAGCATTACCCCTTTATGGCTTTCATCCTGCGATCCTGCCGAGACGGAGAAGCCTCAGCCTCCGACTGTTGAGCTTGGAAGCGCCATGGTTGAAGCGACCGGCGGCCCTCAATTCATCCACGTGAAGTCATCTGTCTCATGGGAACTTTCCATAGTCTCTGAATATGACGGTGTGGTGGATTGGATTACCGTGAACCAGACCTCGGGTGATAAAGACTGCAATGTCGTGATGAAGGTGGCTGAAAACGACACTGAAGAGGAACGTTCGGCCACAATCACTGTTGTGTCAGAGGGTGGTGAATCTTCTGCCAAGTTGACCCAGAAAGGGAAGGCAAGCGTAAAACCTGATCCTGATCCGACACCAGACCCCGAACCGAAGCCAAATGTTACAGGGTGGCTGGAACTTCCGGCTGTACCTGAAGGCACGGATTTCTTCACACATTCGATGACGGTCGGCTCAACCAAGACACGTAACTATTCATTCATCTGGGACTACAACAATCTGGTCGCACCGTGGGTGGCCTATCCGCTTTGCAAATGGAATATAGGTGGTCCGATGAAGAGGACTGACGCCTGGGCGCTTGACCCGCTTCTGCCGGAAAGCAAGCAGCCGGTGTTGTATAAAGCATTCCGCGAGGGCAACGCCGGATGGTTCTCCAGAGGTCATCAGATCGCTTCGGCGGACAGACTTACTTCGTATGAGTCAAATTCGATGACCTTCTATGGCACGAATATGACTCCTCAGATTTCTAATGGTTTCAACGGGGACATCTGGGCGACTCTCGAAGGCAAGGTCCGCTCCTGGGCCAACAGCTCGGACACACTCTATGTGGTGACCGGATGCGTCATTGACTACAAGGACGGCGAGACGGTCAAGTACGCCCTTGACAACAACGGCAAGAAAGTGACTGTGCCGACAGCCTACTACAAGGTCGTGCTTCGCTACATGAAGAACTCCACGATAGGCTACTCCGGCTATTCCGCCTGCGCTGTCTGGCTGGATCATAAGGTCTACAGCTCCAAAAACATAAACTCTTCATATTCAATGTCGGTTGATGACCTTGAGAAGAGATTGAACATCGATTTCTTCGTGAACCTGCCTGCCAAAGTCGGGGAGGAGACCGCGGCGAGGATTGAGGCCGAGGATCCGGCCAAGGTTTCATGGTGGTGGTAAACTCCAGGGAATATAATATAAAACTAATATGCATCTAAGAAAATTACTTTACTCTGCTCTCTTGCTCCTTATCGTCGCCGCCACGGCGTTTGCCAAAGGAGACAAGGGCGCAAGAGGCTATGTCATCGGCTTCTACAATGTCGAAAACCTCTTCGACACTTACCATGACGAGGGCAAGAATGACTATGAATATCTCCCCGACGGAGCCAACCGCTGGACTGACGCCCGCTATTACCGCAAACTCCACAACATCGC
>DJRG01000045.1 GCA_002438845.1 Bacteroidales bacterium UBA6366 | reverse complement strand
CGCACGAAGGAGCCAGGAAAGCGATTTCGTGAGCCAGAATGCCCTATTCGCGCACGAGGGAGAAAGATTTGCAAAGGACTTCTTCGATGACATGCGGGAAGTGCTCCATCTCAAGGACGTGCTCCTTGGAAGCTATGTCTTCAGGAGTGTCGTCTGGGCAAATGGTGGTGCGGAACTGTGCGATGACCTCGCCACCGTCAACCTTGCCGCTCACCCAGTGGACGGTCATTCCGGTCTCGGTCTCCCCAGCAGCCTTGACAGCCTCGTGGACATGGTGGCCGTACATTCCCATCCCACCAAACTTCGGAAGCAGGGCCGGATGGAGATTGATCATCCTGCGGTCATATTCACGGATCAGAAAGTCCGGGATGACGAGGAGGAAACCTGCCAGAACAATAAAGTCTATTGAATATTCCTTCATCAGAGACTGGACCACATCCTCCCTGTTCAACTCCACCTTTGGAAGCACACGCGTCTGAACACCGAGCCTTTCAGCCTTATCCAATGCCGGAATCCCAGCCTTGTTGGCGACGACCAATGCCACACGAACCTTGTCAGAGCCTTTGAAATACTTAATAATGTTCTCACAGTTTGTGCCACCACCCGACACGAATATTGCCAAATTTATCATATTCACCAACAATTAATTAGCATCAGAAGAAGGCATCTGACGGATGTTGAGATCACGCTGAGGGAACGGAATCTCAATGCCAGAAGCATTCAAAGCATTATAGATCCGCTCGTTAGCCGCAGCTATGTAGCCTGTGCGCTGATCAACCAGAACATATTGCTTCACGACCAGATCCACGCTGCTGTCTCCGAAACCATTCAAAACCACTTGTATTCCATACTTTTCCTCTACCACTTGACGTCCGAACTTATCAGACTTGCGCAACGGAGCCAAAGCATTGAGAATCACCTTCCTTGCATGCTCGACATCTGTCCCGTAGGCCACACCTACCGGCAGACCAAGGAACTCGTAGGAATTGTTGCGGGTCAGATTCTTGAAGTTCTTGGCAAACAGGGAGCTGTTCGGGAACGCCATAATGCTTCCGTCAACAGCCTCTATCTGGGTGCTTTGATAGGTAATATTATCCACCTTGCCCCGGATGCCGTCACACTCTATGTAGTCGCCCACACGAAGACGACCTGACATCAACTGCACGCCGTAGAAGAAATTATTCAGTATGTCTTTCATCGCGAAGCCAAGACCGGCGGCAAGACCAGCGGTAATCACGGACAGAGACTTCGTAGGAATATTCAGAAGAGAAATTGTCACTATAAAGTAAGTACCCCAAGCCAGAATTCCGATCACATTGTTCGCAAGCGTCAGGTTCAACTCATTCTCACGAATCAATGACGCCCCGGTCTGACTAAGGGTCTTGCGAAGCTTGTAAATCCTGTAAAGAGCTCTCGCCACATAGCAGATGTACTTGAACACATAGAACAGGCCGGCAGCCAGAACCATCTTGGAAACAGACAGATGCAGGTATTCGTAGTTAAAGAACGGGTAGAAGAACATGTCCATGCATATTTCCGTCAGGTCGAAAACCTCTGATGCCATGTAAAGGCAGAACGGAATCGAAAGCAGGTAAAGCACCGGAATGCAGACCATCTCCACAAGATCGTAAAGCCAAGTAACCAGGATGAACGACCCTTTGTCCTTACCGACATCGTTCTGATGTTTTAGCCTGTAGGCCCGCACAAGGACGTCAACCCTTTTGTGACGGTACTTTCTAAGCAGGTCATCACAAGCGACAATAAGCTGAAGCACCGTCAATTGGAAGATCCACCAGATATAGACCTGCAAGCCCAACAGACTGTAGCCAACGATTGAAATGACAAAGGTGATGACCGTCACCACAAACGATGCGATGGCGTAGGAATTGTCACTCTTCGGCACCTTCGGACCGTTGCGATGGATGGAAGCCCACTGCCATAAGCCGAACACAACCAGCAGCGGAGGGAAAATCAAAGCGATCAGACTGTTAGGTATGAATATGATTCTGAACGTGATGACCAACAGTCCCATCAGCATTATCGGAGTGTAGATCCGCATTCCATAGTTGATCTGCTTGCTGTCGTGACGGATCAGAAGCGAGGTCAGCACAGCGATCAGCAACAGCGCGAACTCGATCAGCAGCCCAGCGGCCATGGTGAAGAAATGCGATGTCGAGGAGGCATTCCTGGCAATCGCGATGACGACTACAAACAGAATCGCTGCGCCAAGCATGAATATGGCAGCTTCCCTCTTGCGGAACCATTCCGTCCTGAAGAACTTGACCCGTCTCATCAACATCTTGACAATCAACATGCTCAACAGCGTGGCAATTGCAAGATAAATCAGAACCATGAACGAGAAGCCGATGACCATCGGACCACGCCACTCACTCTTCACATCAGTGAAATAAGCCCTGCCGTACTTGTCGCTGAAATCCTTGGCGGCTCTCGATGCATAAGACTTGACGTGAGTAAGAATTGTCCAGAAATTGTCCTGCCCTTCAATGAATATCTTCTTCTGGACCATCTTATAACGATCCTGGGCATAGTCGTAGGCCTCTTTAAGGCGCTTGTCGGTCGTGTCATAATATTCGTTGTCCTCAATCATATGGTCACGGATGTCCGTGAACATCTTCAGCAGCCTTGTGGAATAGAAGAGACAACTGTCCCTTGCCACCTGCGACAGGCTGTCCAGATGGAATGAACCGTGCTCGTGCTCCTCCTCAAGACCGACAAAATGATTGTGCCCGACATGAGCCGGATCACCCGCATGGGCGTCCGTGTAGGAATCATTCGGAAGAATATGCGTTTGAAGCGTGGATGCCAGAGAGTCCAGCAAAGACGATCCTCCAAGGC
>DJRG01000091.1:30580-51583 GCA_002438845.1 Bacteroidales bacterium UBA6366 | reverse complement strand
GGTGCAAGGGCTGCGAGGCCTTCAGCCGACCCGTACTAATAGCCCGAAATCTTTCGTGTGAGCGAGAGGTGTTGAGTCTTGCTGTGATCTCTCAAGTAAAATACTGCGGTGGCTTTAGCCGCGGGGTCCCACCTCTTCCCATTCCGAACAGAGCAGTTAAGCCCGCGCGCGCCGATGGTACTGACACACCAGTTGGGAGAGTAGGTCGCCGCCGTTCTTCGGGGAGTCCGGATGTCATTCGACGTCCGGACTCCTTTTTTGTTTTATCACTCAATTACAACAGTTTTATGCACAGCGGTCTTCATAGATACTGAAGAATTTTTTACCTTTGCATTTTGAATTTTGCAATTTGATTTGAGTGTGTCGGACTGCTTGTGATCCGGCTATTTTAGGTGAAAGTGAAAAAGATATTAAAGACAATACTTCTTGTTTCATCCGTCTTGGTGGCCATTTGTTGCTCAAGACGTGTTGACAGTGCGGACCGTACCCTTGCCTACGTCAATTCTCTTCTGGTTGATTCCCTTTCGGAATTAAGAGCATTGTCCGAAATCAATGGTAAATCCTCCGGGGCGATTGTCCTTGTCGGCGATCCGGCCGGATGTCTGCGTCTTAGTGAGTGGATGTTGCTATGCGATGAGTTCGACAATATCGATGCAAAAAGATCAAGTGACGGATTGCCGGATTTTTCCGGTGAGACCATCGTTTCTGTGCTTAACTTTGTGGACACCGCCTATCAGTCTCTTGCTGCCACGAAAGATGGACAGGTCGCTTTACGTGAGTTGACTATTCGAAACTCGCTTGCTTCTCTCCGAATCCGTCCACGTTGCAAGATCCTTTTGATTTGTAATCCTGTTCTTTCTGAATATGGCGGCAGCGATGTCCGTGATCTTTTTGAAAGAGTCGGATGTAATGTTCCGGTGATATATTCGTCAGACACTACAGTTTCATTGTCTGATGTCTGCTTCTTGACAATGAGGAAAATGAATATGTTCACTCACAACATTTCCTATCCTTCCGCAAGTCTGTTCATGACAATCAGGGATTCCATTGACTCAAGGGAGTCCGTTGTCCCGTTCGTTGACAGTCTTGTTCCAGCCTCATTCCCTGACACTGTCGGGGTTCTGGCTCCAAACACTTATTATTCCTATGTCGTACAAAATCAGTATTAGTCCAGAAGAAATAGAGAGGTTGGAGCCTTCGAGCTTCCCAGGTAAAATTAAGGTTGTTGACAACCAGGGCTTTGAGTTTCTCAAGGCTATCAGTTATCTTAGGCGGCAGAAGGTGATTGGTTTTGACACGGAATCACGTCCTTGCTTCTCGGCGGATCAGCCTCATTACGGTGTTTCGCTGTTGCAGCTTTCAGGTAAGGAGAAGGCGTTCCTGTTCAGGGTCAAGTTGATGGGGGGCATCCCTAAGTCATTGCGCAAGATTCTGGCGAGCAAGGAGATTATCAAGGTCGGTGCCGCTGTCACTGACGATGTACGCGGCCTTAAGAAGCATCATGACTTCGAACCGAAAGCCTTCGTCGATCTCCAGAAGATGGTCTGGGAATATGGCATCAAGGATAAGAGTGTCAAGAAAATGGCTGCGATAATCCTGGGAGTGAGGATCTCCAAGACCCAGCAGCTTTCCAACTGGGAGGCGGATGTTCTTTCGGATTCTCAGCAGGCCTATGCCGCGACAGACGCTTGGATCTGCCGTGAGATGTATTTCAAGCTGATGGCGTCGGAAAAGAATCCTTTGACTCCGGAGCAGATGCTTCCTAATCCTCCAAAACATATAGAGAATGACAAAGATAATATTAAAGAAAGGTAGGGAGGACTCTCTTTTGAGATTCCATCCTTGGGTTTTTTCCGGAGCTATTGCTCAGATAGTAGGTGAGCCGACTGAGGGAGACATCGTCGGCGTGTTCTCCCAGAACGGCGATTTTCTGGCTTATGGGCATTATCAGGTAGGCTCGATTGCCGTACGTGTTCTTAGTTTTGCCGGCGAGGACGTCCTTTCGCCCGACTTTTGGAGGAATATGATCGCCCGAGCCCTCAAGGTACGAGTGGCGGCAGGACTGGCCGCTACGGTCCCTGAACCGTCATCTCCGTCCCCTGAGCTTGTCGAAGCATCGGTCCCTGAGCATGTCGAAGGGCCGGCTCCCACCAACTGCTACCGTCTAGTTCACGGAGAAGGAGATGGCCTCCCTGGCCTCATAATAGATTACTATGACGGTGTCTGCGTCATGCAGGCCCATTCCGTCGGCATGTTCCGAGCTAAGGGAGCAATCTGTGAAGCATTGAAATCAGTCTTCGGCCCATCTCTTAAAGCCATTTATGACAAGAGCTCCGGAACCGCACCTTTCAAGGCAGGCCTTGATTTGGTTGACGGCTACCTCTACCGTTCGGAAAACTTCTCCGATGATGAGCAGGTTGTCTTGGAGAACGGCCACAAGTTTTTTGTGAACTGGACAGAAGGCCAGAAGACTGGCTTCTTTTTGGACCAAAGGGAAAACCGTGCTCTTGTGGGGAAATATTCCAAAGGCCGCAATGTCTTGAATTTGTTCTGCTACACTGGAGGATTCTCCGTCTATGCTCTTGGCGCCGGTGCCGTGCACGTTGATTCTGTCGACAGTTCCCGCAAGGCTGTTGACATGGTGGAAAGGAATATTTCGTTGAACGGTTTTGAGGCTTTCCGGCACACTGGCTACTGCGCTGATGCCATCGAGTTTCTGCGCAATGTCCCGGAGGACAAGTACGATCTGATGATTGTTGACCCACCGGCTTTTGCCAAGCACAGAGGAGCCTTGAACAATGCGCTCAGGGCCTATCAAAGGTTGAATGCCGCCGCAATCTCTAAAGTTGCTCCGGGGGGATTAATCTTTACATTTAGTTGTTCTCAAGTTGTCGATAAAGAGGCTTTTGCCTTGGCGGTGTTCTCAGCTGCCGCACAGACTGGACGCAGCGTGAGAATCCTTGACCGCCTGAATCAGCCGGCAGATCATGCCGTCAACATCTACCACCCGGAAGGCGAGTATCTCAAAGGCCTGCTTCTCTACGTGGAGTAGGCTTGTGGGAACTTTTCAATTTCATGAATATTGCTGAGTTGGTGATCTGGCAGGCGGCGAAGATGCCATAGGCCACGGAAAGTCCGCTGAAGCCCCAGATGTAGAACTCGGCAAGAATCCACACCGCGAGTATGCCGCCACAGACCAGGCTGCTCAAGGCGTCATATTCATTGTGCTTGTGAATAAGGTAGATTGAGATCATGTTTGGGATTCCGTTCACGGCCATCAGCGCGAATGCCGAGCAGATGAAATTCCCGAACATGAATGACAGGAAAGGAAACGCTTCCCTTAGCTGTGGCAGCAGCGGGTCCATCTGAAAAGTCACTCCGCTTGGATCGTAAACCATCATTCCGAACCCGACCACAGCACCAATGGCGATGAAATACGCCCAGAACAACTGGATGCCACGTACAATTTTAGTTTTCATCTCTTATCCGTATAATTTTCTACTGCAAAGTTACAGCGAATATGTCAACTGTCAGCGATGTGACTGTGGACAAGACTATTGCGTAATTTATTGAATGCCAAGAATATAAACAATATTGCCGTGGACAAAAACAGCGGAGGGCCTGATGGACTCTCCGCTGGTTTCTTATATTACCTGACGTGGCAGGCGGGCGAATCATTAATACTTGTTGAGTGGGCGTCCGGCTGTCATGTTGTGAACCTTGTGCTTGACTGTGTCAAGAACCTTGGCATATTCATCGGCACCTTCGGTTGTGACTCCGTTGACGACATCAGCGTACTTGGCCACAGCGGTGAGTACCGTGTCGATGAGTTCGACGATGTCGACCATGTCCTTCTCCACAAATCCGCGTGAGGTGATGGCAGGTGTGCCGATCCTGACACCGGATGTCTTGAACGGAGAGCGGGTGTCGAACGGAACCATGTTCTTGTTGAGTGTGATCTCCGCCTTCTCAAGTTCTTTCTCGGCCATCCTTCCGGTCACCTCAGGGAACTTGGTCCTGAGGTCGATCAGCATGAGGTGGTTGTCTGTTCCTCCGGAAACTACCTTGTAGCCTCTGGCGACGAACTCCTCTGCCATCTTCTTGGCGTTGGCCATCACCTGCTTCTGATAGTCAACATATTCAGGCTGCATGGCTTCATAGAAAGCGACGGCCTTGGCGGCGATAACATGCTCAAGAGGACCGCCCTGCACTCCCGGGAACACGCTTGAATTGAGAATCGCGCTCATCTTCTTGATCTCGCCCTTAGGAGTCTTGAGTCCCCAAGGATTGTCGAAGTCCTTACCCATCAAGATGATGCCTCCGCGAGGGCCGCGAAGTGTCTTGTGGGTTGTCGATGTCACGATGTGGGCGTATTTCACAGGGTTCTTTAACAATCCGGCGGCGATGAGTCCGGCTGTGTGGGCCATGTCAATCCAAAGGAGGGCTCCGACCTCGTCGGCGATGGCTCGCATCCTTTCATAGTCCCATTCACGGGAATATGCGGACGCACCTCCGATGATGAGTTTCGGCTTGCATTCTCTGGCGATGCTCTCCATCTTGTCGTAGTCGATCATGCCAGTGGCCTCGTCAAGTCCGTAAGGCACAGCGTGATAGAGGATCCCGGAAGCGTTCACCGGTGAGCCGTGGGTCAGGTGGCCTCCCTGCGAGAGGTCAAGTCCCATGAATGTGTCGCCAGGTTTGAGGCACGCCATGATGACCGCCATGTTGGCCTGGGCGCCGGAGTGTGGCTGAACGTTGGCATATTCAGCGTCATAGATCTTGCAGAGGCGGTCGATCGCAAGCTGCTCGATCTGGTCAACGATCTGACAGCCACCATAATACCTCTTGCCAGGGTAGCCTTCAGCGTACTTGTTGGTGCAGATGGATCCCATCGCCTCCAGCACGTAATCGCTTACGTAGTTTTCTGATGCAATCAATTCGAGTCCGGAAGACTGCCTTTCCTTTTCATTTCTGATCAGATCAAAAATCTGAAGATCCTGTTTCATAAATTCTGTAGTTAAGATTACTCGTCCAAAATGGGCCGAGAGTTCGCAAAGATAAGATTAAAAAACGATTTTTACTATATTTGCAACCATAATTGCATATTATGGTGAAAGACAGAAAGCTGTTGAGCATAGAGATGGGAAGGGTGTCACCCCGGGAGTATAAGGAACTTCCTCAGATCGGGGTGGTTGTGGTGCTGGACAACATCCGCAGCGCGCACAATGTTGGGTCGGCGTTCCGTACGTGCGACTCCTTCAAGATAGATAAACTTTGGCTTTGCGGAATATGCGCTGTGCCGCCTTCCGCCGAGATTCACAAGTCGGCTCTTGGGGCGGAGGACAGTGTGCCTTGGGAACATTCGGACAGCACGCTGGATGTAGTGGAACGTATGCGTTCAGAGGGTTACACGATTGTGAGTGTCGAGCAAACGGTCAATTCGGTCAGTCTGGAGACTTTCTCGCCGGAATTTGATAAATGTAAGAAGTATGCCTTGATCTTCGGCAACGAGGTCGACGGGGTTGACCAGAGGGTTGTGGACGCTTCCGACATGACATTGGAGATCCCGCAGTTCGGCACCAAGCATTCGCTCAATGTCTCTGTCTCCGTCGGGGTGATCCTCTGGCATTTCACGCTTGGAAGGTTGAAGTCAGTTTTCCAGCCAAGTGAGGAACTCTTCCACCCTGGAGCGGCTGACGGTAAGGTCGGGGGCGGGACCAAGGTTTGAGGAAAGGTGAACCTTGGGAGTGACACGCAGTCTTCCTCCCAGAAGCTTGGTCACACATTCCACGGCATCTTTTGCGAATATACAGCTTCGCGAAATCCTGAAAAATTTTTCAGGATCAAGGTCGGTGATGATGGCATCCATAGTGGAATCCACAATGTAAACCGCACCGCTGTGCGTCACGACGTGATTGTTCTTGTCCTCTGAATAGAAAAATGCGATTTCATCGGCTTTCACCGGCACGATCCTGTCGTTGAACTGCACCAGATAACGCTCCTTGTACTCATGGCCGGAATCCTTCCGTGAGATCGCTCCCAGAATCTTCTCGACATCCAACTCCCCGGAGGAGAACTGCCTGCATCTTTCCACGGCCCTCTTCAGGGCAGAGGCGTCAATCGGCTTGAGAAGGTAGTCGATCGAGCCTGCCTCGAACGCCTTGATGGCATAGCTGTCGTAGGCTGTAGTCATCACAACACGAGGCTTCACATCCACTTGACGGAAAATTTCAAAACATTCACCGTCAGAAAGTTCGACATCCATGAATATCAAGTCCGCCTCACTGGGCCTTTCCTTGAGCCGGGCGACTGACTCGCTCAACGACGAGCATTCCCCGACGATCTCGACATCCGGGAAATTGGTCTCCAACATCTTTTCAAGGCTCCTGCGAGCCATCATCTCATCTTCTATAATAAGGACTTTCATAATAGAGGTAGCTTGACTGTGTAGAACTCGTCCGTGCGGATGATCTCGATCCCCTTGCCGGAACGTTCCTTGTACTGTTGACGTATGTAGTTGAGTCCCAGTCCGCTGGACTGAGCCTCGGTGATTTTCGGGATAAGGTTGTTGGTCACTGTCACGGTCTGTCCGTCAGAGACCACTCTGACATTCAGAGGATTGGACGGGGACACCGCGTTGTGCTTGGTGGCATTCTCGATCAGTAGCTGAACGGAGCATGGAACCACGTGCCTGGACATGTCCTCGGACGGAATGCTGACTTCAACATTGAACCCTTCCTGGAACCTTACCTTCAGCAAATCCCGGTACATCTCGACGTAGGTCATCTCGTCCCGCAGCGTCACGACGCTTTCTTCCTCGTTACGAAGCATGTAGCGGTATATTCCCGCCAATTTATGAATATACTCGCTCGCCTCCTTGTCCTGCCCGTCCAGCACGAGGGCGTCCAGAATATTCAAAGAATTGAAGAGAAAGTGCGGGTTGACCTGCTGCTTGAGGTTAAGGTACTGGAACTTGGCCAAGTCGGCACGATCCTTCTCCTTCTCTGCGTTGCGGCGAGCGGTGATGGCATATTCAATCATGTAGATCACTGAATATATCATCATCTCCGCGATGAAGGCCACCAGCAGAAGCTCAAGGAAACTTTTCGCTGAGAAGGGCATGTAGAAGTGAAAAGGCAGTCCGGAACCCACCAAGGTTGCGGAAATCGCTGAGATTCCGGTCAGAAATGATGCCGTGGTGATCACGTGTCCGGCGGTCGATTTCTTTCCGGATAAGTCTTTTGTCTGTTCCACGAAGAGTATGGTCAGACAGACCATCACCAGCAGGATGAAGGAGTTGTCCACAAACGCCGTGACTGCCTTGAGCACCGAGCCTCCTTCGAAGAGGGTTGAACTGAACAAGTAGATTATTATCCTGACTATCAGGATCATGGCGACAGCTATCGCAAGCCACGATATTTCTATGTTACGTATTTTCGACTCGCTCTCGTGTCTGGCGAAACGCCTCATGAACAGCACAAGTCCCCATCCCATAGCCTCGGTTGTCGTGAATGTCGCGATGGCGGGGGAGAGCAGCGGATGGTTGATGAATATCCCCACGAGGGCGGCGATCCCGTTGCCGAGGACGTAGCCGAGAATGTTGGCGATGATTATGACGATGGAGGAAAACTCCACGCTCTGCCGGTACCTCAGGCAGAGGATGACGGTCAGGATAATGGTGAGGGTCGTGAGCGCCAGCTCATCACCGAAGTGGCACATCCTGCACAGCACGGCCGTCGCCACGTGGAGCAGCGCGAAACAATGGATTATGGAGGACGTCTTCAGTGTCATAAATCTGTTAGGCAAAGCAGTTCTTGACAGTCATCTGCCATGCTGGTCAACTGTGTCGCAATTTAGGAAAAATATCGTTCATTTCGTCATTAAAACCTTACAATTCGTCACTTTTTTCTCGCCGTTCGTCTTTCCTATAATAATTAATCTGCGCATTTAGCCTATATTTACCGCTGAATGACACTGGAATTAGTACCATAGACAATGCAATCTAAAAGCAAACTTACATTCTGGGAGATGTGGAATCTCAGCTTCGGGTTCTTCGGCGTGCAGATAGCCTACGCCCTTCAGAGCGCGAACATAAGCAGGATATTCGCCACCCTCGGCGCCGATCCGCACCAGCTGAGCTTCTTCTGGATCCTTCCTCCTCTGATGGGGATGATAGTCCAACCGCTCATCGGCAAGTGGTCCGACAGAACCTGGTGCAGGATGGGACGCAGGAAGCCTTACCTTCTGATCGGGGCGCTGATCTCGGTCCTCGTGATGATCTTCCTTCCTAACGCAGGAAGTCTGAGTTTCTCCTCAAGACTGATTCTCGGACTCAACGGAGCGATGTGGTTCGGACTGTTCTCTCTCATATTCCTGGACACTTCGATCAATGTCGCTATGCAGCCGTTCAAGATGATGGTCGGAGACATGGTAAGTGAGGAGCAGAAGGCACAGGCATATTCAATCCAGTCGCTGCTGTGCAACGCTGGTAGTCTGGTAGGGTACCTTTTCCCTATTTTCTTCACTTGGATCGGCATCGCCAACATCGCTCCCAAGGGACAGGTTCCACCGTCCGTGATCTGGAGCTTCTGGTGCGGCGCCGCGATCCTCATCGTCTGCGTACTTTACACTTTTCTGAAAGTCAAGGAGATGAATCCTCAGGAATATGCTGAATTCCATTCCATCGATCCTAAACGTCAGGCTGAGGAGGCGAAAGATAACCCGGGACTCATCAAGCTGCTGTTCCACGCTCCGAGGACATTCTGGACAGTAGGGCTCGTGCAGTTCTTCTGCTGGGCCGCTTTCATGTACATGTGGACCTATTCAAACGGAGCGATCGCCGCGAATTGCTGGAACGCCACCGACACCGCCTCCGAAGGCTATCAGGCCGCAGGCAACTGGGTCGGGGTTGTCTTCGCCGTTCAGGCTGTCGGTTCTATTTTATGGGCTATCGTGCTCCCTAAGTTCCGTTCATTGAAACTGGCCTATGTGGTGAGCCTCCTGATTGGAGCGGTAGGATTCATATCGGTCGCTTTCGTGCACAACCAGTACCTCCTCTGCGTGTCGTATTTTCTTATCGGAACCGCCTGGGCCGCGATGCTCGCCCTTCCGTTCACACTGCTGACCAATTCTTTGGATGGCGAACACATGGGAAGTTATTTAGGACTGTTCAACTGCACCATCTGCCTTCCTCAGATTGTCGCCGCCGCTTTGGGAGGCACTTTGCTGAAGGCTCTTGGGGGAGTTCAGGCCAACATGCTCATCGTGGCCGGGGTTTTACTCGTTCTTGGGGCTCTGAGCGTCCGTCTCACGACAGTGAAGAAATAACCTAATTAAGATAACATTATATTATTAAATGCGCAGTTTAACAAATCAAACATTCCAAATGAAAAGGATTATAGCTGCTGTGGCGACCTTGCTGCTTTGCTTGGTCGGCACAACCGTATCCGCTCAGAGCGGGTATCAGGTGAAAGGAGTTGTAGTCGACGCCGCCGGTCCGGTCATCGGAGCCACTGTCATGGAACAGGGCACCTCGACCGGAACATCAACAGGTGTTGACGGAGACTACATCCTTAACGTTTCTGGCCCGGATGCCACTGTCGTCATCAGTTGCATCGGCTACACAACACAGTCTTTCAAGGCATCCGCTGTTCCCGCAAAGGTTGTCCTTGTCACTGACACAGAGTTTCTTGACGATGTTGTTGTGATCGGTTACGGTACCGTCAAGAAGAGTGACATGACCGGCTCGATCTCCTCAGTGAAAGCCGACCAACTCAACAAAGGTATGGTGACATCACCTTCCGACCTGCTTCAGGGCAAGTCAGCCGGTGTGGTTGTCACGATGGGTGACGGTGCCCCTGGCTCCGCCAGCACCATCAGAATCCGTGGCGGTTCCTCTTTGAAGGCCAACAACAACCCTCTCGTTGTGGTCGATGGTCTGCCTCTTTCCGAGACAAGCATCAGCGGAGTTTCCGACGCCCTTTCATCGATCAACCCTAATGACATCGAGAGCTTCACCGTCCTTAAGGATGCCTCCGCCACCGCCATTTTCGGTTCAAGGGCTTCCAACGGTGTCATCATGATCACCACCAAGAAGGGCTCCAAGGGTGCCGAAGGCATCCACGTGAGCGCTGACCTCACCGCTTCCGTAAGCCAGAACGCCAAATATGTGGACGTCCTGACCGGTGACGAGATGCGTGACCTCATGAAATGGTTCATTGGTGACGGAGGTGCTGCTTATGCGGCTCTCGGCAAGGAGAACACAGACTGGCAGAAAGAGATCTACCAGCTTGGCAACACCATTGACGGCAACGTGGCCGTCTCAGGAAGAGTGGGCAAGAGCGACCTGTTCCGCATGCCTTACCGTGTGTCCCTCGGCTACCACAACCAGGATGGTACCCTCAAGACCTCCAACCTTACCCGTGAGACAATCGCGGTCAACCTCAACCCGACCCTTTTTGACGACCATCTTCAGATCAACCTCAACGGAAAACTGATGAACATGGACAACAGGTTCGCCAACCAAGATGCGATCGGCGGGGCTGTCCGCATGGACCCTACCCAACCTGTCTATGACGAGAACGGCTTGAACGGCTACTATTGGTGGAATTACGGCAAGGGTACACCGACCATCGACAACTGCAACACGATGGCTCAGCTGAACCCTGTCGCCCTTCTGAATAACAAGGTTGACAAGTCCAACGCCAAGCGTTTCATCGGCAACGCCCAGTTCAACTACAAGGTTCATGGATTCGAGGATCTCAGCCTCAACCTCAACCTCGGTCTCGACTGGTCCAAGTCAGACGGAACCGTTGATGTCGCTCCAGGCACTGAAATGTCATTCCACAACACTCAGGAGTCCGGCTCCGGCTATCACAACAACTACACTCAGACAAAGCGTGACCAGACCCTTGAGTTCTACGCCCAGTACGACAAGACTCTCGGCAAGCACTCTTTCAACGCGATGGCCGGTTACTCATGGCAGCATTTCTACAACTCGACTTTCAACGAGAAGTACAAGGCTGACGGAACCCTCCCTACGGATTCAGACTACTATCTGAGCACCCCTAACGTCTTCAAGACAGAGTACTATCTCGTCTCTTTCTTCGGACGTGTGAACTATTCATTCAATGACCGCCTTCTGGTGACCGCCACCCTGCGTAACGATGGTACCTCACGTTTCGCCAACAACAAGTGGGGCCTATTCCCTTCAGTGGCCGTAAGCTACAACTTCGCCAAAGAGAAGTTCATCGCGAACAGTGATGTCGTTTCCGCTTTGAAACTCAGACTCAGCTGGGGACAGACAGGACAGCAGGATCTCCAGTCCGGTGACTATCCTACGCTGTCATCCTACAAGTACAACACGAACCAGTCGATGTTCGTCTTCGGCAACAAGACGATCACCCCGATCACTCCGCTCGGCTACAACGCCGACCTCAAGTGGGAGACCACCACGACCTACAACGTAGGAGTGGACTACGGTTTCCTCCACGACAGGATCTTCGGTAGCGTGGATGTCTACAAGCGTGACACCAAGGATCTTCTGAACCGTACCCCTGTGGCTGCCGGCGCCAACCTTTCCAACTATCTGAACGCCAACATCGGAGACCTTACCAATAAGGGTGTCGAGTTCGAGATCAACGCCATCCCTGTACAGACAAGGGACTGGAGCTGGACTCTCGGCTTCAACGCCACTTTCAATGAGACAAAGATCACAAAACTGACTACCGATGACGAGCGTGATGACTATTACGGAATCGAGACCGGTGACATCTCCGGAGGTACCGGAAACAAAATCCAGGTCCACCAGACAGGTCACGCCCCCAACTCGTTCTTTGTTTACAAGCAGGTCTATGACACTGACGGCAACCCTATCGAAGGCCTCTATGCCGATCTGAACAACGATGGCAAGATTGATGACAACGACAAGTACTGCTTCCACAAGGCAGCTCCGGATTGGACATTCGGCTTCAACACCCAGCTGGCCTACAAGCAGTGGACTCTCGCGGTGAGCGCGCACTCCAACATTGGCAACTATGTCTATAACAACATCGCTTCCAACGGAGACCTCCTTACCGACCTTTGGGCCAACAACTTCGTGAACAACCGTTACTCAACAGCGAAGGAGCATAATTTCTCATCATTCGCCCAGTACTGGTCTGACATCTACATCGAGAACGCCTCGTTCCTGAAGATTGACAACATCACTCTCAGCCGCTCATTCAACTTCGGCCAGAAGAATCCGATGTCGTTCAATGTCTTCGCCACGGTGCAGAATGTCGCCACTTTCACCAAGTATGGCGGAATCGATCCTGAGATTTTCTCCGGAATCGACAACAACATGTATCCGAGACCTCGTACTTACATCCTTGGTGTAAAGTTCAACTTCTAATGCGTCATAAATCATGAAAAAGATAATCAAATATACAGCGATCGCCCTTGCGGCGACGATGCTCACCGGTGCGGTGACTTCCTGCGTCGGGGATCTTGATGTCAAGCCTATTGATCCGAACCTTGAGCTTCCGGAGGATGTTCTCAACAGTCAGGATGCCTTCACCGCGCTTCTTGCGAAGTGCTATCAGGGACTTTCCTGCTCATCTTCAACTGGGCCTAGCGGTGATCCCGACATCGAGGGTGTTGATGGTGGCTATGGCCAGTACATGAGGGCCCTGTTCTACATGGAGGAGCTTCCTACCGATGTGACGACCTGCTGCTGGAACGATGGCAACCTCTATGATATTCACAACCTCAATTGGAACGCCTCTAATGAATATGTCCTTTCAATGTACTACCGTATCTATTTCCAGATAGGCCTTTGCAACGAGTTCATCCGCCGCTCCAATGCCAGTGACATCAGTGGCTACACCTTGAAGAACGCCTACATCGCCGAGGCGCGCGCATTGAGGCTTTTCAGTTATTATCACGCGATCGACATGTTCGGCAACGTGCCTTTCGCCACTGAGACTCAATCTGTCGGCTCTACCGGAGCTGAGCAGATTTCCCGCGCCGACCTCTTCGACTGGATGGTTGACGAGTGCAACGAACTGCTTGACGGCAGCGACCTTGCCGAGCCAAGAAAAAATGAATATGGCCGCTGCGACAAAGGTCTGGTTCAGATGATCCTTGCCAAGCTTTACCTCAATGCCGAGGTCTGGAAGGGCACTGCCATGTATGACAAGGCCGCTGAGGTTTGCGAGAAGATAATCAGTGAATATCCTCTCCACACCACCAGCCACGGTGAGTACAGCGCTTGGCAGGAACTCTTTATGGCCGACAACCATCTCTGGACAGCAAACACAACCTACAACGGTGACGAGATCATCTTCGTCGTTGAGCAGGATGGAATACTTGTTCAGTCATACGGCGCTACCAACTTCCTCGTGTTCGGTAGTACAGGCGGCAAGATGGACGCTGCTGCCATCGGAATTTCCTCCGGTTGGGGTGGTCTTTCAATGACAGGTGCGTTCACCAGTAAGTTTGAGGACGGAGACCTTCGCGCGACATTCTACAAGGGTGAGGAGTTCGACCAGTACATTGATGCTCTTCGTCGTGAGTCTGATAGTTGGTCAAATGGCTGGAAGTCAATGAAGTTCTTGAATGTGAACCACGATGGCAGCAAGGCTCAGGCCGATGGTTTCGTGGACACGGACTGGCCTGTGTTCCGCAGTGCGGACGCTTACCTGATGTACGCCGAGTGCGCAGCCAGAGGAGCCGCCGACAAGGCGAAGGGGCAAAAGTACCTTGACGATGTACGCGCCAGGGCCGGTGTGGGCAGCATCGGACTCACGGAAGACAACATCATCGACGAGCGTGGACGCGAGCTCTACTACGAAGGCTTCCGCCGTCAGGATCTCATCAGGTTCGGTCGCTTCACATCTGACAAGTACCTTTGGGAGTTCAAGGGTGGTGTCCAGGCCGGAAAGGCGGTTGACGAGCACTTCAACCTGTATCCTATCACATCCGGTGAGCTGAACGCTAATGGTAATCTTAAACAGAACCCTGGATATTAATAGATTATGAAAAAGTTATTTTACACGATAATCGCATTTGCGGGAATCCTTGCGGCTTCCTGCACGACGGATGCGGACAAGATTGTCTTCGATCCGTCATCCTCTGTGGCCCCGGAATTGGGAACATTGCCCGGAACCACCCTCGCCTCTGATGGCGCTGACCTGACATTCGAGTTTACCCAGCCGACCTACAACATCGATGCTGCGAAACTCTATACTCTTTACATTTCTGATTCACAGGATTTCACAAAGCAGGAGAAACTTGCTGCCACCGTGAGCGGCACGACCGTCACTGTCAAGCAGTCAAGCCTTAACTCCGCTATCCTCAATCTGGGCGGTGTGGCTGACGCTGAGTTCACGGTCTATCTCAGGCTTGATTCCTGGGTGGCCAACAACAAGAACGTTGCTGTCGAGACATCTTTGACACGGTCCAACGTGATCTCCGCCAAATTCGTCCCTTACAACCAGCTGATCCTTGACAAGGATGTCTATGACCACGTTTGGGTTCAGGGTGACTACTGCGGCTGGAACCACGACAAGAGCCAGTTCCTCTACAACTACAGCAAGGACGGCAAGACTTTCACAGGTGTCGTTGACTTCGGTGAGAAGGCTTCTGGCGGAATCAAGTTCACCAGTGCCGCCAACTGGGACGAAGGCAACTGGGGTTCAGAGGCTCAGGCGGAGGAAGCCGAGGCCAAGAGCATCCAGCTCGTCAATGGCGCTGGTTCTCAGAACATCATCTGCTACAGCAAGCGTTTCTACGGATTCACTCTTGACAAGAACTCTCTTGTCTTGACCAAGGACTGGGGCGCCGATGTCATCGGAATCGTCGGTGGATTCAACGACTGGGGCAACACTGGCCTGCCGGACACCGAGATGAACTACAACGCTGATTATGTGCGCTTCTGGGCTGATGTGGATTTCGCATCCGACACAGAGATCAAATTCCGCGCTGACGGCAAATGGGACTACAATTGGGGCAAGGATTGTGGTGGTGATAATCTCCCTGTCAGCGCCGGTAAGTACCGTATCTATCTCGATCTCAACAAGAAGACCGTAGAGCTCAGCACTTCAATGTACGGAAAGGATGAGCCAAGCGCCAGCGGCAACGAGCCTGAGCCGGAGAAACCTGCCGTTTGGTCTCTCTGCGGAACAATCGGCGGGGACGACTGGAAGGCGGATGTGGACATGACCAACATCGAAGGTGAGGTATGGATCGCCAGAAGCGTGAGCCTGACCGCCAGTGATGAGTTCAAACTTCGTTTCGGTCACGATCCCGACTGGAAGGAGGCCGCCGGAGGCACGGAGGCCAACTCAAAGAGCACGATCGATCCGAAGAATCCTTATGATGTCTTCAAACCTGTGCTTGGAACAGCCTTCGCGGCAGGTGGGATGAACATTCAGGTCGGAGTCGAAGGCGTCTACGATGTCACCTACGACAATGCGGCCAAGACCATTCTCGTGGAGAATCACAAGGCTCTCTTCTCACTGATAGGCAGCATCAATGGCTCTAACTGGGGAAAGGATTTCGTGATGACACAGGACGGTGATGTCTGGACAAGCCCTGTCGTGACAATCGATGGAGAGTTCAAGATCCGCTACGATTTCTCTTGGGCTGACGCAAACACTTATGGTGTTGATGCCGGAACAACTGTCGAGATCGGCAAGGAGTTCACTCTTGTTCAGCCGGGTGGAAACATCATGATTCCTGAAGCAGGTGACTACAAGGTGATCTTCAACGCGAAGACCCTCGCCGTGACCATCCAGAAGTAATATTCATGTCTTTCAGACGCACCCGATGGAAGAATATGCCCGGGTGCGTCTGATTTATTATATTCGTAGAGATATTCGTAAATTATGAAACGCTCGTCATTCCTCTTTGGCCTTTTAAGTTTGATCGTGTCCGCCGCTTTCCTTGTGGGATGCGACAAGAACGGCACTGTGCCGGAACCTGCTCCGACCCCGGATCCGGTCACTCCGGAACGCACCGGAGAATCGGGAATATCCTATCAGTTGCTGGTATATTCATTCGCCGACAGCGACGGCGACGGCTGCGGGGACTTCAGAGGAATCCAATCCAGACTTGACTATCTGAAGGAGATGGGGGTCCAGGCTCTCTGGCTTTCCCCGATCCACAAAGCTTCATCCTATCACGGGTATGACGTTCTGGACTATTCCAGCGTCAATCCCGACTACGGCAGCGAAGCCGATTTCAAATCCCTTCTGGACGCGGCACACGCCAAAAGGATCAAGATTTATCTTGACTATGTGCTGAACCACACTTCCAAGAATCATCCGTGGTTCCTTGACGCGAAACAAAGCGCGGGCAGCCAGTACCGCAACTATTATATCTTCTCCGACGACCCTCGGGCTGACATCCGTGACGGCAAGATCCCGATGATCGCCACTGAGGGCGCGCGTGGCTACGATTCCGGCCAGTGGTTTTCCGCTGTCACTGGAGTTGACGGCAAATTGAAGGTGAAATTCACCCTTTCGTTGGACAATTCCGGGAAACCATCGACCCTTAGGATGGACAAGGTGGACGAAGTGACCAACTCCGGAAGTCAGAACTCAGGAATATGGTTGTACTACGGGGATGCCAGCATGGAGCAGTTCTACAAGACCGGAACCAAGGAATGCTCTCTGTCTCTGGAGTTTGAGTCTTCATGGGGAGTTCTCGTGAGGACCAGCCAGACCCAATGGGACCCCTATAAGTACGGCGCTCCTTCGGGGAAGAACCAACTTTCCTACGGCACTTCGCTTGCGCTTTCAAACTCTAATGCCCAGGACATCCTTCTGCCTGGGATGACCACCACGATGTACCACTCACATTTCTGGACGGACTGGTTCGCTGATCTGAATTACGGTCCGGTGGAGACATGCGAGCAGTCCGGCGCTTTCAAATCTGTCTGCGAGTCCGCTGACAAATGGATCAGGATGGGAGTGGACGGTTTCCGTCTGGATGCCGTCAAGCACATCTACCACAATGCCAATTCGGACGAGAATCCGACTTTCTTGAAGAAGTTCTATGACCACTGCGACGCCACTTTCAAATCTGTCGGTGGGAAAGGCGAGTTCTATATGGTCGGAGAGCAGTTCAGCGACGCCGCCGAGGTTGCTCCATACTACAAAGGCATCCCGGCCCTCTTCGAGTTCAGTTTCTGGTGGAGGCTGAAGGATTGCATCAACAGTGGCGACGGAAGTTCGTTTGTGGGGACGATTCAGGGTTATCAGAAACTATACTCCGGCTACCGTCTGGACTACATCGAAGCCACAAAACTGTCCAACCATGATGAGGACAGGGTCGGCAGCGACCTTGGAAAGAACGTTGACAAGATGAAACTCGCCGGAGCGGTGCTGCTTACAGCCGGCGGCCAGCCGTACATCTACCAAGGCGAGGAACTCGGCTACTGGGGCACTAAATCCGGTGGCGATGAATATGTCCGTACTCCGATCCTATGGAATGCCGACGGCTCTTCCCTTGCCGACGGCAAACTGAGCGGCAAGGTGGACAAATCCATGCTGACATCTTCGATCTCTGTCGAGAGTCAGGCCAAGGACGAGAACTCCATCCTCAATGTCTATCGCAAGTTCGGAGTCCTGAGGGATGAATATAAAGCCCTGGCCAAAGGCTCGTTCGATTACTGTTCGGCTGCCGCTTCCGTAAGCTCAGTCTCGGCTTGGTACCGTTCTTACGAGGACCAGAAGGTTCTGGTCGTCCACAATTTCTCGGGAGGCAACGCCACCGTAAATCTCACGTCCGACAAACTGGACAACGCCATAGCCACCAACGGCGCAGTCAAAGTGAATGGCACAAAGGTGACTCTGGGAGCATATTCATCGGTTGTATTTCTGCAATAAATTATTTGACATTATATGAGACGTACTCTATCTATCTTGCTGACAGCTCTCGTGGCATTCTCCTGCGCTCCCAAGGCGGAGGTGGCCGTGGAAGAGCAGGATTGGACCCGGAACGCTGTGGTCTATGAGTTGAACACCCGCCAGGCGACCGCTGAGGGTACATTCGCGGCAGCCGAGAAGAAACTTCCTGAACTCAAGGAGTTGGGAGTGGATGTGGTCTGGCTGATGCCTGTCTATCCGATTGGAGAGAAAGGCCGCAAGGGAACCCTTGGCTCTTACTACGCCATCAAGGACTATTGCGACATCAATCCAGAGTTCGGAACCCTTCAGGACTTCGATCATTTTGTGCGGTCCGCGCACGACCTCGGACTCAAGGTCATTATCGATTGGGTGGCCAACCACACATCACCGGATCATCCGTGGGTCACCGAGAAGCCTGCCGACTGGTACGTCCGAGACGCGAGCGGCAACACGATTGTTGAATATGACTGGACGGACATCGCGAAACTCAACTACGAGTCCAAGGAAATGCGGGCCGAGATGGAGAAGAGCATGCGTTTCTGGCTGGACAGAGGAATCGACGGATTCCGCTGCGATGTGGCCTTTCAGGTGCCGCAGGATTTCTGGACGGACGTTTTCTCGAAGTTCAGGTCTGAATATTCCCGCAGGCTCTACTTCCTTGCAGAGGGTGAGGAGACTTGGCTGCACGAGGCCGGCTTCGACGCCACCTACGCATGGAAACTGCACCATCTTCTGAACGACATCGCGCAGGGGAAAGCCGATGCCGACAGCCTTGTCCGCTATGTGGAGTGGAACGCTGCCACCTATCCGTCAAACGGTTACAGGCTCTCGTTCACTTCCAACCACGACGAAAACTCTTGGAGCGGTACTGAATATGAAAGGATGGGCGATGCCTGGAAGGCCATGGCTGTTCTCTGCTGGACTCTTCCGAACGCCCAGCCGCTGATCTACACGGGTCAGGAGGTCGGCTACAACCACCGTTTCGAGTTCTTCGAGAAGGATCCGATGCCGGACTGGCACCACAACGCCACCACGGATTTCTACACCTATCTTAATAAGGTAAAGCACGCTCATCCGGCTCTGTCTGCCGACAATCCGTCATTCGAGGTCGTTTCCTGCACGGATTCCGGACTGGTCTTCAAGCGCAGCCTTGATCAGGACAGCGTCATCGTCAGCGTTCAGCTGAAGGCTCCGTGGAACTGGAGCATAGACGTTCCGGAGGCCAGGATCTCGCAGGTGGAGCCACCAAGCTGGTGGGTCGGGATGAAGACTCCGCTCCAGCTGATGATCCACGGCGACGCCATCGCAGACTACGACGTCAGGATCGAGGGCGAGGGTGTCAGCGTAAAGGAAATCCATAAGGCTGAAAGCCCTAACTATCTGTTTGTTGACGTGGTCGTCAGCCCGTCAGCCAAACCTGGAGAGTACGGAATCATATTCACAAAGGATGGAGAATCCTTCCGCTACCCGTACCAGATTGCCGCGAGGGAGGAAGGTTCCGCTGAGCGTGGCAGCTTTTCAACATCGGATCTTATCTATCTCATTTGCCCTGACCGCTTTGCGAACGCTGACAAAGGAAATGACAGCACCGATGACACAGCCGACAAGGCAGACCGGAGCGAGCCGTTTGGCCGTCACGGTGGTGATTTGCAGGGCATTATCGACCATCTTGACTATATTGCCGACCTTGGTGCGACCGCCATCTGGTGCACTCCGCTTCTGGTCGATGACCAGCCGAAGGAGTCCTACCACGGTTATGCCTGCGGTGATTACTACCGCATTGATCCTCGCTTCGGCAGCAATTCTCAGTACAAGGAATATGTAGCCAAAGCCCACGAGAAAGGCCTCAAGGTGATAATGGACATCGTCACAAACCATTGCGGCACAGGCCACTGGTGGATGAAGGATCTGCCTTTCAACGACTGGATCCACCAGTTCCCTGAATATACTGGCTCGAACATCGCCTTCTCCTCGGCCATGGATCCGAACGCATCTCAGTACGACTCCTACCTTCAGGTCAGCGGCTGGTTCGTGCCTTCGATGCCGGACATGAACCTCGACAATCCGTTCATGCTGAAATATTTCCAGCAGTGGGCGATCTGGTGGACCGAATATTCCGGACAGGACGGTCTGCGCGTGGACACCTACCCTTACAACGAGAAAGTCCCGATGAGCAAGTGGTGCGAGGCCGTGATGAATGAATATCCCAACCTCAACATCGTAGGGGAGTGCTGGGACACCAACATCGACCAGCTTGCCTACTGGCAGGGCGGCAACGCCAACCGTGATGGTTTCGATTCGCATTTGCCTTCGATCATGGACTTCCCTCTTCAGGAGGCTGTCAACGCAGCTCTCTGCGAGGACAATCCGCAGTGGGGGCAGGGTATGGTCCGGGTATATTCCGCTCTCTCCCATGACGCGACCTATCGCGATGTGTCCAAGATGCTGATATTCCTGTCAAACCACGACCATTATCGTGTGGCCGACGCTTGGAAGCAGAATCCAGACAAGTTGAAGATCGCCTATACCCTTTTGGCCACAGTCCGTGGAATTCCTCAGATTTTCTATGGTGACGAGATGGGTTTTGCCACCGGCAAGACTTACAAGAGCGACGGTGAGTTGAGGATGGATTTCCCTGGTGGCTGGGAAGGCGACAAGATTGACCTTTTCACCGAGGAAGGCCGCGCCTCCGCCGCCGTTTCGGTAGGAGGAAAAGTAATTCCGCAGGGACAACTCGCTGAGCTTCACGACTATGCCAAGACCTTGTTCCAGTGGAGAAAAGGTAAGGATGTTATTCATAACGGCCGCACGATGCACTTCCTCGGCCGCGACAACACCTACGCCTTCTTCCGCTACAACGACACCGACAAGGTCTTCGTCTATGTGAACAACTCTCCGGAGCCAAGGGCAATCCCGTGGTCCCACTACTCCGAGATCGCCTCCGATCTGAAGTCCGGCCGCAACGTCCTGACCGGTGAGGCCGTCCAGATTTCCGATTCCACTATCGTTCCTCCTTCCTCAGCCATCGTGGTGGAATATTCATTAAAGTAAGATGATTACTATATTTGCTGATTAAAAAATATTTTTAAATTTTATGCGTCAATCCTTTTAT
>DJRG01000091.1:28937-30527 GCA_002438845.1 Bacteroidales bacterium UBA6366 | reverse complement strand
TTATGCGTCAATCCTTTTATGCATAACCGTCTCTGCGCATGCATATTCGGGAAGTGAAACGACCTTTGGTGAGCGTTTCGGTCTGTTCTCCGAACGCTCATATTCAGAGGTCAGAATGAGTGCTGACACCACAAAGACTCTCACGGGAGTGGTTCAGGAAAAGAATGGGGCACCAGTGCCATTCGCGTTTGTGGCGATATATTTAAAGAAAGATTCCACGCTTGTCACTGGTGAAATGAGTGACGAGCGTGGAAAGTTTTCCATTCAATTCTCCGGTGAGGCGGATTTTGTCAGAATCAATTGCATAGGGTACAAAACCGTTGACATCTCTGTGACGGCGTTGGACTTGGGGACAATCTATATGGAGACTGACGCAGGTATGCTGGATAACGCCACAGTTGTCGCGCGCCGCAAGTACATTTCAAGGGAAGACGGTGGGTTGACGCTGAATGTTCAAAGTTCCAGTCTGAAAAACGTCGGTAAGGCCGCTGACGTGATCAGGTATATTCCCGGAATGCTTTATGTCAATGGCAAGTACGAGGTTTTCGGAAAGGGTGAGCCGGTCATTTACATTGACGGCAGAAAGATGGCGAATGCTTCCGAGCTGTCGCTCCTTTCCTCTTCTAATGTGAAGTCTGTCAGGCTCATAACCAATCCCGGGGCTGAATATGACGCCGGCACAAGGTGCGTCATAGCCATTACCACCGTGCGCCACAGGTTTGACGGCCTTTCCGGGATTGTCGGCGCGGAACTTTCACGGCATAAGAATTGGTCCGGCAACGAGGATGTGAACCTTAATATTCACAAAGGAGCTGCGGATGTTTTCCTTGCGTATCTGCGTGACAACACAAGAAGCGACATCCGCTATGACCTCGACCAGACCAATTACGAGCAGGACACGTTCCATGAGATTTCGGCTTCTGAATATTCAGACCGCTCACGCTCACACGATTACAGCCTTGGAATGAATTATGAGCTGAACAAGAATCATTCTGTCGGTGGCAAATATATGGGAACCATCTCCGACTACAAGCTGCTCGATTCTCCTTACGATTATATGCAGGTATACCGGAACGGGGAACTTTTGACTTCCACGGACAACAAGACGGATGAGTCGGAAAAGGAAAGGTTCCACAACGCCAATGTCTATTATGTCGGTGCGTTGTCTGATAAGCTGCGGCTCAATGTAGATGCCGACTATGTATATTCCCGGCTGAATCATTGGCAGCAGGTGACTGAGACTAGCAGGATCGATGCAGCGCAGGAAATCACTCATATTCAGAATGATCAGAGAAACCGAGCGGCGGCTTTCAAAGGCGTGCTCGCTTGGAATGTCAATGAAAGCAACGGGTTCGACTTCGGAACGGATTTCAGCAAGATCAGTTCTTGGGGCACATCCGTCAATGAGGAGGGTAAGATCGCCGATGACCGGTTCAAGAACAAGGAGACAAAGTATGCGGGATTTGTCTCCTACCGTTTGTCTTCTGAAAAGTGGAGAGGAAGCGTCGGACTTCGCTATGAATATGTCCACGCCATCAACACGGATCAAGGTGAAGTGAAGAACAAGGCTGACTATTCGGACATTCTGCC
>DJRG01000091.1:0-28865 GCA_002438845.1 Bacteroidales bacterium UBA6366 | reverse complement strand
AGGGTCAACCGTCCTTCGTTCCGCCAGTTGAACAACAGTGTCAGCTACAACAACCAGTATCATTATGAACAGGGTAACATTTATCTGAAGCCGCAGTACGTGTATGACACTGAGTTCAGTCTGAATTACGGCATCATCGACTTCAAGGTGGATTACCAGTACATCAAGGACTATATTCATCCTACGGTTGTGGCGATTCCTGGAAAGCCCGGAACGGTCGCATGGATGTCAACCAATGCCGATAGATTCCAGCAGTTAGGCGCGCAATGTGTTGTGGCTCCGGCCGTTGGATGCTGGAGACCGACCTTGACGGCGGGTGTGTATAAGCCATACTTTTCGTTGACATACAACGGTTCCGAGACGAGTTACAATCATCCCTACGGTCTCTTGGCTTTCCAGAATGCGGTTGAGTTGAAGGGCGACTGGCTCTTCCGAGGCGATTTCTACTGGAACATCAAAGGGCACCACGGCATCTATGACCAGAACAGCCATGCCTCTTTCAACGTGATGGTTCAGAAACAATTGCTGAAAAAGAGACTGACCGTGACGCTGAAGGCTGAGGACTTGTTTGACTGGTCAAGGTTGAATGACGTGAAGAGAGTCAACTTCGTGGTGCAGAACAGAAAGGTGAACAACTTCAACCGCTGCGTCATCGCCTCCATCACCTATAACTTCAACAGTTTCAAGGACAAGTACAACGGCAGCGGCTCTGCGGACGACGAGATCAACCGATTTTAGGAAACAAGAAGAACCGCTTTTTAGGTCAGAGTTCTGATGTTATGTCAGAGCCTTGATTTCCCTATTTCTTTTTGCTTCACCACCCACGTCATAGGTTCTGTAAAGTGATCGTGCCTACCCATCGGTAACACTTTAGACCTCTTCTGCTTCCCAAGGGTGCACGCTGCACTCTTGAGGAGCATTTATCATACTTTTCGTTTCCCGGTGGTGCACGTTGCACTCTTGGGTAGCACTAATCTTTGTATTTGCTTACTTGAGGTGTACGCTGTGCTATCGATGAGATTATATCTATTTCTATCACCGAAGCGCTTACGGGTGAGAGGCTTTGGATATATCGTGATATTCATTTTTGCGCTTTTGTCATAGTCGTTATGTATGGAGAGGTTTCCTTCGCCTTTCAATGGCTGTGGCGTAAGGTGTTTTCCGTAGCGAAATCCACTTGAACATATTCACATTGTAAGTTGGTGATGATTTGGTGTTTGTGCTTGTCGCTTGGCTTAAATGGCAGAAAATTAAGTATTTATGATATTATTGTTAAAGGAGTAAAAAAACTTTTTTGGTCAGAACGGTGCAAAGAAATAGAAACTTATGTTTCTTTTAAGAAAGTTTTTCTGTTTTTGAATATGAGATTATGGAAAAGACATTATATTGCGCCAAACCTAAATTTAGATTTTATGGGAAGTCACAAACTCAATGAGCTCCTCAAGGAGTACAGAAAACAGCCGAAGTGGTACTACCACGTCATCTTTGACTCAATGGAAACAGGGCAATTGTTCAACAATGATGATGAATATGCCGACGGAATGAACAGTGTGGCCATCGGGCAATATGTCTGCGGGCTGTCGGTCATAGTGTTCGTGCTGATGGTCAACCATTGCCATATTCTTGTTCATGGATCGGGAGAGGACATCGTCAGGTTCTTCTTGTTTGTGAAGGAAAGGATCAACCGGAAACTCAAAGAGGATGGCTATCCTCAGCTTCCTTATGATTATGGATTTAGAATGGTTAAGGTTGTTGATGAGCGGCAGCTGGCTGACACGATAGTCTATATTGCCAGAAATCCGTTGAAGGCAAGGCCGGATGTTACGGCCAGTGGCTATGCTTGGGGATCAGCGAATTTGATTTTCAGCGAAGTGGACAGACTCTATGATAAAATGAAAGTCTTTGAAATGTCCAATAGAGAGTCAATGAGAATATTCAAGACCAAAATCAGGTTGCCGGGAGATTATCTGTTCAACAGGCCGTTGGGAATTATCCTTCCGGAGTCTTATGTGCTTAATGGCAAGGTGGAACAGATGCTCGTGAACTCGTGGCGGTTCAGTTCAGGACTTGTGAAGAACTTTGACTCTTATCTTAGGATTGCCGAGGGCATAGGCGAGATGATTGTCTTTTCGGAGAGTGAGTTGAACGAGATCATCACTCAGATTCTTAGAGAGCGTTTCAAGGTGAGCTCTGTCAAGGATTTGGGCGTTGACGATAAGTGCCGCTTGGCTTTGATTCTGAAAAAGAAATACCGCATTGACACAAAACGAATCGCCCGCAAGATTCAGGTCGAGGTCTCGGTGCTCAATAAGTTGTTTGAATAGTGGCCACCCTTGGGAGACGAAAAAGGACAAAAATGCTACTTGAGAGTGTTCGCTGCACTCTTGAGAAACGAAAAAGAGCGAAAGTGCTGCCCGGGAGTGCTGTGCGGCACTCTCGGGCGGCGTTATCGCTGCATTTTGCCGCTGTGAAGAACATCGGCTATCTTGTTGAATTCCTCACGCCAAGCTCTCTGGCAGGCGGTTACGGAAAGATATTCTTTCTCCAATCCGCTCTGGATGAAGGTGGCCTTGAGTGAGTCATCGGCCTTGACCAGACTCTTGATCTTGAAGAACATCTCTAAGAATCTTACTCTGTACGGGGAACGGAGCAAGTAGCCATCATTCGTGTCTGCCCAGCAAAGGTCGCTTCCGGAAGTGCAGACGCCTGCTGCCTTGATGTAGTTCCTGAACGCCATGAAGTTCAGGCCTGACTCCAAGAGAAAATCCCCATACCTCTCGAACTCAAGACTCAGGTTGACTGTGCAGGACGCCTCTTTCCCGTCACCGTAGTGTCTGCTTAAGGTCTCCTCAAGCCTTTTGATTCTGCCAAGATAGCTCCTCGACATCTCTTTCACCAGATCAAGATTCATCTTGACTCTCCCATTGTCGGTGCAGGCAACCATTTCACAATTGCTGTTTCTCATAACTCATGAATTATTTCAAAGAACGTTTCGGCTGTGTCCTAATGTCATTTCAGCCGGAACATGATAGCCGGCCACCGGATCCTTTCGTCCGGGTACAATATACCCGTTGAGGGACCTTCGTCCGGATTGTGAAAATGGATTGCTGATTAGAAAAGTGTCAGCTCATGGGGCTGTTGTGTTAATTATGCAAAGTAAGGGATAATCTTTTGAATATGCAAATGTTTGTTTTCTCGGCACTTCGGTGGCTTCGGTCACTTCGACAGGCTCAGTGACCGGTACCGTCTGGTTGGTGAGCCTGTCGAACCATAAGGACGGTCACTTCGTCAGGCTCAGTGACCGGAACGCTCAGTGACTGGTGGAAAGTGTAAAGTTTTTTTACAGTGAGTGTAAAATTTCTTTACACTCCCAGATTTTCTTTATTTGGGTAATAGTCTAAATATTAAGCGTTTATAGATTTTGGCATGGAAGTGGTTCGCTGATTTTCCGTGTTCGGGATGTTTTGCGGCTTTCAGCATGCGTCGCGCAAGAATAGAGGCCGAAATGTTCCGGATGGGAAAAGTGAAATGACAGAGTGGTAGGAAAAGAGATAATAATAAAACATATTGACATGAGCATATTCAGAAAAAGAAAAATGGGAACGCCGCTTTCCGGGGTGCTGAACATTCTGGGGATGACGGTGGCGTTTGCAGCTCTGTACATCATTCTGGTACAGGTGCATCACGATCTGACCTATAACAAAGAGATCAAGGATGCGGATCGGATCTATTGCGTCTCGCTGCCTGACTGGTACACGGAAGGGAAGTACATGGTATGGCTGAACAGACCTCCGTTCGAGCAGATGATCTCAACTATCCCTGAGATCGAGGCCGGTGGTACGGGCTACCTTTTTGGGCAGGATAACGAAGCCATAGTCGGAGACGGCAAGAGTCCTACCCTCTCCGATCCAAGCGTCTCGATCAAAATGTCTGCGATGAACAGAAGCACGCTCGATGTTTTCGGTTTTGAACTTGCCGAAGGATCGTGGGACAATTTTGTCAGCATCTGGGACTATGCCTTCAGCGAATCCGCTGCGAGGAAGTACGGTGTCGGAGTCGGGGGGCATGTGATGATAAGGGACTGGCAGTCCGGCACTTATCATGAGGCGAACGTGGTGGCGATCTACAAGGACATGCCGATGAACTCCGATCTTTCCAGTTTCGAGGCGATCTGCCCTATCGGAGACCAATCCATAAACAGTTGGAGCGAGTGGAGCTACCCTTATTTCTTCAAGGCCAAGGAAGGAGTCTCAAAGGAAGATCTTGAGGCCGCTGCCTGCAAGGTTATGGAAGACTTGATCGGAGGTGATGCTGACGCCAGCGACGAAGAAAAGGCTGAATCCATCAAGCGTACCAGAGTCCATCTGATCCCTCTGACAGAAACCTACTTTGACCAGACCATCGGCAATCGTGACGGTGCCAGCGGCAACAAATCAACGACTTACACCTTGCTGGCCGTCGCTCTTCTGGTCATCATCATAGCGTTCATCAACTTCGTGAACTTCTTCTTCGCCCTCGTCCCGGTGCGTGTGCATTCGGTCAACACCAGAAAGGTTCTCGGAGCCTCAAGGGCAAGTCTTATCCTGGACTGCGTGATGGAGGCAGTGTCTCTGATAGCCGTTTCGTTAGTCTTGGCGGCGGCTGTCGTGATGCTGTTCCAGACCTCCACGGCTGCGAACCTCATCACCTGCTCAACGGCGTTCGGAGCGAATATGTCCGTAGGCATATTCACAATCATTCTTGGACTTTTCTTCGCTGTTGTGACAAGTCTTTATCCCGCGTTCTACATCACCTCCTTCTCGCCGGCGCTCGCCCTCAAGGGATCGTTCGCGTCAAGCTCCAAGGGTCGTGTGTTCAGGTACTTGCTTGTCGGATTGCAGTTCCTGATCTCCATTTCGCTGATCATCTGCGCCACTTTCGTGGGACTCCAGAGGAAGTACATGCTCAGCCACGACATGGGCTTTGACCGTGAGGAACTCCTCATTGCCAACCTGAACCGTACCGCCGCGAAATCGGCCGAAGCTTTGCGCTCAAAACTTATGGAGGATCCTCAGATCAAGGACATCTCATGGGCTGACGGAGATCTTGTGCGTCCGAGCCGAATGGGATGGGGCAGAATGTACAAAGGAGAACAGATCAGCTTCCAATGCTATCCTGTCGCTTGGAACTTCCTTCAATTCATGGGCATTCCGGTTGTCGAGGGGCGTGACTTCACCCAGGCCGACGAGCAGTCCGAGAACGGAGTGTTCATATTCAATGAGGCTGCTAAGAATAAGTTTGGCTTCACGTTGGAGGAAAAATTACCGGGTCACATGGATGAGGGAGAGGCGGAGGTCGCAGGTTTCTGCCGCGATTTCAACTTCACTTCCTTGAAGAACGAGGTGTCACCTTTGGCTCTGTACATATTCGGAAAGCATCCTTGGCGTCCTCTCACCACGCTTCTGGTGCGCACCGAGAAGAACGCCGACATCCCGGCCATAATGAAGAAAATCGCTGCCGCAGTTTCCGAGATAGATCCGACCGTCAATCCGGATGACGTTGATGTCCAGCTCTTTGACAAGAAACTTCAGGGACAGTATGTGACCGAGGCCAACTTCTCCCGTCTCATCACCCTCTTCACCCTGCTCGCGATCATCATCTCGCTGATGGGAGTCTTCGGACTCGTGATGTTCGAGACTGAATACCGTCGCAAGGAGATCGGCGTAAGGCGTGTGAACGGAGCCACGATAGGGGAGATCTTGAAGATGTTCAACATCGAGTTCGCGAGGATCGTGCTGATCTGCTTCGTGATAGCGACACCTATCTCATGGTGGATAGTCAACCGCTACCTGTCTGGGTTCGCCTACAGGGTGCCGATTTACTTCTGGGTGTTCGCTCTGGCGCTTGTCGCTGTGCTGCTGATCACAGCTCTGGTTGTCACTGCACGCTGCTACGGTGCCGCCACCGAGAATCCAAGCATCACGCTGAAGAAAGAATAGCCATGACCTGCCTGAACTCTGGCTTTACGAATATAAATTTAGAGAAATCAGTACATTAGAAAAACTATTTTCAATGAATATGTTGGAGCGGCTCGCTATTTGCGGGTCGTTCCTTTTTGTTAACAAGCGGGAAGTGCCCGGTTTGCGATCTGGCATATTCCCGTTAAATTCAACCACATAATTTATGAAGCGTTCCACTTTTTTCTTCGCCATCGCATTGGCCGCAGCGGTCTTGATGGCATCGTTTCAGAACTGCCACGCCTGCACAGGCATCACCCTCAAAGCCAAGGACGGAACCACTGTCGTTGCCCGCACGATTGAGTGGGCCGCCTCCGACAATGAATGCCGCTGGGTTGTCGTACCCCGCGGGCACACCTGGAAATCCTTCATCCCCGGTGGCGGTACCGGCAGAAGTTTTACCAATGAATATGGCTACGTCGGTGTCGCTGTGGTCCAGGACGAGCTGATGATGGAGGGAATGAACGAGAAAGGCCTCTCCGCAGGCCTGTTCTATTTCCCTGACTATGGAAAGTATGAGGAATATTCTGAATCCAATTATGACTCGAATATCTCTGATTTCCAACTTGTTTCCTACATTCTTGGACGCTGCGCCACCGTCGATGAGGTCAAGGCCGAGGTCGCGAAAGTGCATATTCATGGATTCGACCCTCGCTCCTCGACCGTGCATTGGCGGTTCGCTGAGCCTTCCGGCCGCCAGATTGTGCTGGAAATCATTGACGGAAAGTGCGTCTTCTACGAGAACACTGTCGGTGTGCTGACCAACTCTCCGTCCTTCGACTGGCATCTGACAAATCTCAACAACTACGTCAACCTGCTTCCGGGACGCACCGAACCTCACACACTTGGGAATATGTCCCTGTCCTCTTTCGGTGGTGGAAGCGCGATGTTTGGCCTGCCTGGAGACTTCACCCCGCCTTCAAGGTTTGTCCGCGCGGCATTCTTCCAGAACACCGCTCCAGTGAAGCCGAACGCGGAGGGATCAGCGCTTCAGGCCTTCCATATTCTCGGATCGATGGAGATTCCGATCGGAGCGCAGTTCGCGCAAGGACAGGAACCGGCTGACATTCCGAGTGCCACACAGTGCACATGTGTCAGTGACATGTCAGGTCTGAGGTTTTACTGGCGCTCGATGTACGACGGAGGCATCAGGTGCATTGATCTAAAGGCTATCAACTTTAAAAAGGCAGGGCTGAAATCCGAACTTTTAGTTCCATCCAAGAAGGAATTAATACATTATATTAAATTTTAATCATTAAAATCTGAAAATATGCCGTCTCAGGCATGCTTTTAGCATTTGAATATTTCGTTTGTTGAATTTTTAAAATATCAATACTATGATTTCAGAGAAACTTGTTAAAGCTTTCAACGATCAGATTGTCGCTGAGCTTTGGTCTTCGAATCTTTATCTTCAGATGGCTTTCTACCTTAAGAAAGAAGGATGGAACGGCTCCGCAAACTGGATGCTCAAACAGGCTGACGAGGAGAAGGAACATGCCCTCAAGCTCGCTGACTATGCCATCAAGCGTGGCGGTGAGGTCAAGGTCGGAATGATTGATGTCGTTCCGGACGGTTGGGGCTCGCTTCAGGATGTGTTCGAGAACGTCTATGAGCATGAATGCCACGTTTCCAAACTGATCAATGATCTTGTTGATGTGGCCGTGGCAGAGAACGACAAGGCCACGGTGGAGTTCCTGAACTGGTTCATCCATGAGCAGGTAGAGGAGGAGGATTCAGCCTTGTCAATTGTCGAGAGGCTCAAGAAGGCCGGCGAGACAGGCGCGTTCTTCGTTGACGCAGAGCTTGCGAAAAGGTAATTTATTACGATGAAAACTTCAGAAGGGGTTGACCGGGATTCCGGCCAGCCCTTTTTTTGTCTCTTTGCCAGTCTATAGTCACTTCGACACCGTACGGTTGGTGAGCTTGTCGAACCACGGTTGGAGAGCTTGTCGAACCATATGGACGGTCACTTCGGCAGGCTCAGTGACCGGAAATGCAGGCTTAGTGACCGATGATGTCGCTAAGTCTTCTACACGGTGGTCGCTGAGCCTGTCGAAGCGACATCTTATCAAATAGCGCTGCCGACAATTCTGATTTTTTAACCAATTTGTAAAGTTATAATTTTGTTTTTTCAAGGTATAATGGATACCTTTGTGAAATATATAAAATGTTACAATAACGAATAAAGATATTTATGTCACGTTTTCTTGATCCGCCAAAGGCGGGCAAACCTCTCGCAGAAGACAAGGTGGACAAAACCTATAAGGCAATGCGCACCAAGGTCTTTCTGGGTGCATTTTTCGGCTATGCGGCCTATTACCTTGTACGCAAAAACCTATCGCTTGCGGCCCCGGACATGATCCATGACGGAATCATTGACGCCGGAAAGGCCGGACTTGCGATGTCAGCCGTCTCGATAGCCTACGCGTTCTCTAAATTCATCATGGGAAGCGTCTCCGACAGGTCTGACGCAAGGAAATTCCTTTGCGTGGGATTGGTTCTGTCAGCTCTGACGATGATTTTGACCGGACTTATCCCGTTCGGGACGAACACGGCTGTGAACACCGCGGTCATATTCACACTCATGCTTGTAGTCGGTTGGCTGAGCGGCTTCGGTTGGCCTCCTTGCGGCAGGATCATGGCGCACTGGTTCAGCCAGAACGAACGAAGCTTCAAGATGAGCGTGTGGAATGTCTCCCACACCATCGGCAGCTTCTCGCTTGGCTTCCTCGCCATCGCCGGTGTGATGCTTTTCGATGCTTTCGGAGTGGCTCAGAGCTGGAGGGGAGACTTCATATTCCCTGCTGTCGTGGCTCTTCTTATCGCAGTCTTCTGCTGGTGGGCCATCCGTGACACGCCTGAGTCTTGTGGCCTCCCTTCTGTTCAGGATTGGAGAAAGGACTGGTCCGGAATCAAGTCCAAGGGCTCGGCGGACGAGAAACTTCCGTTCAAGACCCTGTTCGTGGACTATGTGTTCAAGAACAAGCTTCTGTGGATCGTCGCCATCTCCAATGTGGCCGTCTATATGGTCCGCTACGGCATCGGTGACTGGGCTCCGACCTATCTTCAGGAAAAGTCCATCATGACCGCCGCCGAAAGCAAGGTTGCATTCTCCGTGCACAACATAGTAGGAGCTGTCGGCACGCTTGCCTGCGGCTGGGCCACATCCAAGATATTCAAAGGCCGCTGTGCCCCGATGAACGTGATCTGCATGTTCTTCTGCCTGCTCGGAGTCCTTCTCTACTGGATGGTCGGTTCTGGAGTCATCGCCGCTTCTCCAGCCTTGCAGAAGACATTGATCTACATCGCCTTGTGCCTTATCGGCTTCTTCATCTACGGCCCTGTGGCCCTGACCGGAGTCCAGGCTCTGAACCTCGTGCCTAAGAACGCCGCCGGAACCGCCGCCGGCTTTGTGGGCCTGTTCGGTTACCTCCTCGGAGACGCCGTCTGCTCCAAGATCCTCGTCGGTGGAATCGCCGTCGGCTCCTCTTGGGACACCGCCATGCTCTCCGTAGCCGTCGGTGCCCTCATCGGAGTCTTCCTCTGCGCCCTTCTGATAAGGAGCGAAAGGAATCTGGCTAAGTCCAACGCTTAGGTTTTTTGCTAAACAGCGTGTTTATTATCTCTTGGCGAAATCCTCAATCTTGAACGCCTTCGGACGAACCATCTTTTCCGTGTAGACGTTTCCGAACTCGTCGGTCACCTTGATGTTGAGATCCGTGTCAGCATCCGGGGCTTTCACCATGAAGAAATGGTGCCATAACTCTGTAGTAAAGGCTGGACGTGAAGTCAGACTGGCATTATTGTATCTTTTAGCCGAAAGGGCCGCTATGTGAAGTGGATCATAGGCCGATGTCCTAACCCATGTGAGTTCCTTGCCGCTCTCATCCGTCACGCTCAAGGTCCATTTGGAATTCCAGTTCCAGATGTTTATCAGAACCTCGTTCTTCTCATTGCCGGGATAAGCCTTCACATATTTCCCGAAACCTTTATCCGTCAGTTCTACATTATTGGTAGGCATATTAGGGACGTCTTTCTCGTAAGAGAAACTTACCTGATTGAGATCGTATGACCTGAACTGATAGTTCTCATCCCAAGCTGTAGCTTTATACTTCCATTTGATGTCGGTGCCGTCAATGTCCCAAATGCTGTATCCTGCAGGAGATCCGTCAGTACCGACATAGACTCCTGCGGTCAGATTTCCGGACCACCACCATGATCCGCAGATGGATCCAGCGTTGTGCTCGCTGCAATTCTCGGCGGACAGTTTGGCGGCCTCTGATGTATTCACATTGAATATCACATGAGTGTGACCTGTAACGAAATTGACATTATAGCCACTCAACGCAGCTAACAGTGTCCTCGTGTTGGATTCAGAATGATCAATTTTGTAAACGTTTCCGGAGATTGGGTAGAATATCTGGGCATGAGTGGTGATGATCAAAGGCGTGGATTTATCCACATATTCAAGATCTTTCTTTAGCCACTCTATCTGCTCCGAGGACAGATTCTTTGAATATTTGCGGCTCTCCGTTCCGTCGTAGTTCGTGCAGTCAATATCATCAAGGACAATGTAATGAATCTTACCGATGTTGAAGGAATAGAATGTGGGCCCGAGATTTTTCACATAGTCGGCAGCGGCCAGAAAGTCGGCGTTCGGAGCCGCTATCTTGAAATCGTTGTCATGGTTTCCCATGGTGTGGAAAATCTGCAGCCCTTTGATGTCACGGTTTATCTCATCCAGGTATTCGGGAAAACTGAATTTGTTCTTGTACCAGTAAAGATCCCATGTCATGTCACCAAGGGTCATTCCGTACATCTTCTCTGAACTGTGGGCTGCCATGTAGTCCGTCAAGTCGCTGGTAAACACCCGGAACTGAGCCTTGTCGCTTGTCCTGTTGGCAAGATGCATATCCCCGAAGAAGAACATCTTGTACTTTGTCTGCTCGCCAACCTTGATCAAAGAGAAATCTTTCTGCTCCACCTGGGTCGCGGAAGCGTTAAGGTAAGAGTAGAACTGTGGCAGAACGCCTTGGGATGTTGCCTCATAGCCACTTGGTATGGAGATGAACACATATCCCCATTTCTTGGCTGACTTGAGTTGGTAAAGACCATCCGCATTTGTCTTCGTGACCTGGATTCCATCGGACACCACCACTCCAGAGACACCCATGCCATCACAGGTCACATGCCCCCAAACAGTAGTTCCTTTGTCAGGAGTAAAACTCGGATCAGTCTTGGACTTGATCTCCAAGGTAGTCTCGCCAAAGGATTTCTTCTTTTGACCTCTACGTATGACTACCTCATACTTTCCACTAAGCAGATTCTGAGGTAGCCTTACGTTAAACTCTTTTGCGGAGACACTCTCAATTTTGCAGACAGTAGTGCCAAACAAAAATTCATCGGTCTGAAGCGGGGCTTTCTCCTGAAGAACGCGGAATTTTACCACTCCGGCCGGTTCCGCCTCAACCTTGGTAGGCAGAGAAAACAAGATTTCGGAAACATCCGCTGTTCCATCGTCTCCGTTGCCTGAATTGCTGCATTGAACCAACGTCAAAAGGCATGTCATTGCCAGTATAACGAAAGCCAACGACTTGTAATAGAAGTTTTTATTCATTATAAATAAATGGTTATTAGAGTTCTGTTAAACACGCTGTTTAATCAAATAATCTATAATCAAATATACAAACCAAATTTTTCATCCTTATGAGAGTAATAAAATCATTTGCTGTCTCTCTGGCGCTGATGCTGGCTTGCCTTACGGTTGCCTTCGCCCAGAATCAGAGAGAGGTGTCGGGAAAGGTTCTCGATGCTTCGCAGCAACCTCTTGTCGGGGTCGCAGTTCTCGTTGACGGAACGAGCAACGGAACAATGACCACCGAAAACGGAACTTTCTCGTTGAAGGTGCCGGCCGGGAATGTCACTTTGGAAGTGTCATCCCTCGGCTACACCACAAAGAAAGTGTCCGTCCCTTCTACACAGGCATCTGTCACTATCGTCTTGGAAGAGGACAACATGATGCTTGACGAGACCGTTGTCGTCGGTTATGGTACACAGAAAAAGGTGAACCTGACCGGTGCTATTTCAGTCGTTGGTGACAAGGAACTCAAGGACCGTTCGGCTCACAATCTTGTCACCATGCTTCAGGGTTCCGTTCCGGGACTTAACATCACAACTCAGTCCGGAAACCCTGGAAGTACAGGTAAACTGAACATCCGTGGATTCACATCCATCAACGGTGCGGATCCTATTGTGATGATAGATGGCGCTTTGGGCGATCTTGAGGATGTCAACCCGAATGACGTTGAGAGCATTTCTGTCATCAAGGACGCCGCCGCTGCCGCCGTCTATGGCGCTCGTGCCGCATACGGTGTGATTCTCGTCACCACAAAGAATGGAGCAGCCGAGGATGGCAAGGCTACTATTCGTTACAATGGTCGCTGGGGATGGGAGGAGCCTACCACTTCCACCAATTATGAGAGCAGGGGGTACTGGTCAGTCTATACCCTTGACAAATTTTGGAGCGCTTCGGAGGGCAGCAATTATACCCATTATACGGATGCGGATATGATTGAGCTTCTTGCCCGTGTGAATGACAAGACCGAGAATCCTGATCGTCCGTGGGTAATAAAAGACGTCCGTGGAGGACAGGAACAGTGGGTTTACTACTGCAACACAGACTGGTATCACGAAATGTTCAGGGACGAACATCCTGTCCAGCAGCAGAATGTCTCCATCAGTGGAGGCAGCAAGAACATCAAGTATTTTGTCTCTGGTGGATATGACCGTCAGACAGGTATCATGAAAGCCACAGAGCCGGATGTGTTCAAAAAGTACAACCTCAGGGCCAAGATCGATGCGAAACTTAACAAGGTGCTCAGGTTCTCCAACAACACATCCTTCTATTCTTCGAAGTACTCTTGGATCGGAGGTGATGACATTCAGGATGTCTACCGCAACCTTCGTCATAATCCTGCTTCTTTGCCATTGTTTAATCCGGATGGAACAGGATTGTATGCCAACCCTATGATCAACACGAAATATAATGTGGCAAACGGACGCCATATTATTTTCGCCATGGGAAAGCATAAGAATTATGACAAGAAATTCAATTTCACCAACACATCAGAGTTGGTGTTCACTCCTGTCAAACAATTCAATGTCACGGCCAACTTTACTTACAGGATGGTCAGGCGGGATGAGATGCATCGTCAGACCAATGTACCTTATGGGATCCGTCCGGGCGTTACAGGAGTATATTCTACAGGTATCGGCGAAGACAAACTGGTTGAGCGCAACAGAAATTACGAATATTTGTCAGGTAATGTTTTCGGCACATATGAAAACAGTTTTAATGACGCACACAATCTAAAGGTGATGGGTGGTTTCAATTTTGAGACTTATCACTACAAGAACGTTAAGGAAACTGGAAAGAATCTGTCAGATGAGTATCTCAACGATTTCGCTCTTATCATTCCTGATGCAAGCGGCGCTAAAATCATAGAACTGGATGGTGGCCAGAGTGAATATGCCCTTATGGGATTCTTCGGTCGTCTTAACTATGACTACAAAGGACGTTACCTTTTCGAGGCTTCCGGACGTTATGACGGAACGTCACGTTTCGCCAAAGGGCATCGTTGGGGATTTTTCCCTTCGGCATCGGCGGGATGGCGTGTTTCTGAAGAACCGTTCTTTGAGTCTCTCAAGGATAAGGTGAACAATCTTAAGCTCCGCGCTTCATTCGGCTCGCTTGGTAACCAGAACGTGTCTGACTTTGCCTACATGCGTACTATCTCGTTGTCCAATATGAACTACACTTTCGGAGAGGGCACGTCAAAGGCGACAAAAGCTGACATTTCAGCTCCGAACTCAAGCTCACTTACTTGGGAAACATCACAGCAGTACAATGTCGGTGTCGATGTCTCGATGTTCAGAAGCAGACTTGATTTCACTGCTGAAGCTTACATAAGGGATACAAAGAACATGCTGGTCAAGGGCAACGCCCTTCCAAGCGTTTACGGCGAGACCGCTCCTAAAGAGAATTCGGCTGACTTGCGTACTAAAGGCTATGAGATTTCACTCGGGTGGAGGGATTCTTTCAAACTTGCCGGAAGCACTTTCAATTACAGTGTCAGGGGATCTCTCAGTGACTATGTCTCTCACATAACAAGATACGCCAACAACCCTGACAAGCGCCTTAACGACTACTATGTGGGGCAGAGAATCGGTGAACTTTGGGGGTTCGTTGTTGACGGTTTGTTCGCCACGGACGAAGAAGCGCAGGACTATCAGAATAACGTTTTGGACGCTCTCACATTGATTGGCAACGGACGAATGAGGGGTGGTTTCCTTGCCGGTGATCTTCGCTATGTGGATCTGGACAACGACCAGAGCGGTCCTAACGGAATCAATCAGCTTTCTTACGGAAGCAATACTGTGAAGGATCCGGGAGACCGTAAGATTCTTGGAAACCAGCTTCCAAGCCTTATGTACGGAATCAACGTCGCTTTTGACTGGAAAGGCTTTGACATTTCGGCTTTCTTCCAAGGGACAGGCAATCATTACTGGTATCCGGCTGGAATGAACATTTCCTTCTGGGGACCTTACTCGTATCCTTACGTGACGACTTTCCAGCCGCGTGATTTCATGCGGAATGTCTGGTCAGAGGAGAATCCGGACGCTTATTTCCCAAGGGCAAGAGGTTATTCTTCAACCGGTGGTGAACTTAAACTTATCAACAGCCGTTACCTTCAGAACATCCGATACCTGAGATTCAAGAACCTAACGGTGGGTTACACGGTTCCTAAAAAATTGACCCAACTGATCCATGTTGATAAGGTTCGTTTCTATTTCTCAGGCGAGAATCTCGCATATTGGTCACCTCTCAAGAAGCATACTAAATATCTTGATCCGGAGTCCGCATACCGTCGTAAAACAGATGTCGACGGAAACGGAGTGTACAAGAACGGTGACGCGTCTGACGCCGCTGCGTACCCTTGGCAGAAAACTCTTATGTTTGGTGTAGACATCACTTTCTAATAAGGGAGGAATTATGAATATGAAAAAATATATTTTACCTATCTTGATCCTTGCCTTGACTGTCACATCTTGTGATTTCCTTGACAAGACACCACAGTCAAAACTCGCGCCGGAGAATTACTTCCGCAACGAGAACGATATGAAATTGTTCTCTAACTCATTTTATGCCAGTTTGTTTGCCAATACTCCTTATGATGATGTGTCCGATCTCGTCTTCACAAAAGGTGCTTTGGCGGATGAACTGATGGGCTACACCCGTACTGTCCCTACCGGTGAAGGAACCGGAGGATGGAACTGGAAAGTTCTTCGCAAGATCAATACCATGCTCGGAAACATGGACAAATGCGACGATGAGGCTGTGGTCAGACAGTACACTGCCTTGGCCAAATTCTTCCGTGCGAAGTTCTATTTCGAGAAGGTGAAGACTTTCGGTGATGTCCCTTGGTACGATAAGGAACCTGGATCAACTGACGAGGATCTGTACAAACCTCGCGACAGCCGTGAATATGTCATGTCACACATGATAGAGGACATTGACGCAGCCATTGAGGGCCTTCCATCCGGTGTCAGCACTTACCGTGTGAACAAGTGGGCCGCTTATATGCTCAAGGCTCAGTTCTGTCTCTTTGAGGGAACTTATCGGAAGTATCATGGCATCTCCTATTCTGACGGAAGGTCCGCCGATGACTACCTCAAGCTTGCTTATGAGGCGGCAGAGAAGGTGATGAGCAGCGGCATTTACAAACTTGCTCCTGATTATGGAACTCTTTTCAGAGAAGAGAACGCTGACGTGAATGAGTTCATCCTTGCCGTTAAGTTTGACCAGTCTATCGGACGTTATCACAACGGGACTCAGTACGCCATTGAAAGAGGAGCCGGGTTTTCCAAGAAATTCGTTGACAGTTTCCTTATGAAGGATGGCTCTCGTTTCTCAGACAAGGATGGTTGGGAGACCATGACGTTTGTTGACGAGATGAAGGACAGAGACCCTCGTCTCGGGAAGATCGTGAGATTGCCTTCATATGTCAGGACTACAACGAACGGTGGTACTTCATGTGGTCCTAATCTTAAGGAAGGCACAGCCACTGGTTTCCAGATTGACAAGTATGTGATGGACGAGTCGATTCCTACCGCCCAGAGAGCCGATATGTCATACAACGATCTCCCGGTCTATCGTCTCGCTGAGGCTTACTTGATTTTCGCTGAGGCCAAGGCAGAACTGAACATTCTTTCACAGGATGATGTTGATAATACTATCAACAAGCTTCGTGACAGGGCCGGCATGCCTCACCTCAAACTCGACGGCCTTACAGTTGACCCATTCCTTATATCAGACAATTACGGCTATCTTAACTTGAAGCAAGTAAATCCTGTCAATATGGCTCAGATTCTCGAAGTCCGCCGTGAGAGGACAATCGAGCTTTGCATTGAGTTCAGCAGCCGTTGGGACGACATCAGAAGATGGAAGGAAGGTCAGTGCTATACCCAGCCTCTTCGTGGTATGTATTTCCCTGCTCCTGGCACTTACGATCTTACTGGTGATGGGATACCGGATGTTTATTTGTACAATACATCTAAAGAAGATCCGGCTGTTTTGGAGGAATTGGAGAATAAATACGGAGAAGACTTCACCATCCCTTCTTTCCAGATTCAAGAGATCACCATTGGCGACAATTATGTCAGCTATTCCAACGGTGTTGTTCTTAGCGACTTGGATCATGGATTTATGGAGTATCACCGCAAGTATAATGACAAGAGGGTCTTTGACGAGAACAGGGACTATCTCTATCCGATTCCTGTAGGAGACAGGCAGCTGAATATGAACCTTGCCCAGAACCCTGGCTGGAATGACGGTCTTTCCTCCGGTGGTTCAACCGGCGAGGACACTGATAACGGGAACAACTAACAAGTTGAACAAACTTTGATATTATGAAACTATTTAAGAATATATTAAGACTCTGCGCCGCCGCTGTCATCGCACTGCCGGTGTTTGGTTGCGGTCAGGACGAGCTTGTGAAGCCAAGTGCCCTTCTGTCTGAGTCTAGCCTTACTTTCGAAGCCATTGGCTCCGAGCCTCAACAGCTGACCATCGCATCAGATGACTCTTGGTTCGTTGATGTGGACGCAGACTGGATCACTGTCGATCCGACTTCCGGAACCAACACTGTAAAAGTGAACGTAAGTGTTGAAGATAATGTTATAAATGGCATACTCAACGCTCCGCGCGAGGGAACTCTTACTATCGCTAATAGCAGGGGCTATTCCATCCGTTCTGTAATCTATCAAAAAGGCGACAACTATTTTGGTGTTTCTGAAATGCCTATCTCCGCTGTGCGAGAGCTTCAGGACGGAGAATATGCCAAAGTAGCCGAGGCGCAGATAGTGGCATTGACTTCTGATGGATTTGTGGCGACCGATGAAAGTGGTTCTATCTATGTCTCATACAAGGAAGATATCGCTCTTGGCGACAAAGTGTTCATCGCAGGAGAAAAAGTTACTCTTTATGGTGGCGCCGCTCTCGTTGCCGGTGAAATAACGGTCAAGTCAAACTCTGAGGTAAAGCATCCTGAACCGGTGGACCTCCTTTCCAATCTTGACCCTTCCAAGGCTGGCTCAGTCAACTATGTTTCTGTTGATGCTGGTCTCCTTGGCCATGATCTTAAATTTGAGCAGTCTGTCCCTGTTGCCATAACTCTTTTGGACACCAGGGAAGGTGGAGTTGACCTTGATGCTATAAACATGCACAACATCTCAGTCAAGGCATATTTCCTTGGCCTTGCTGACGGAACTGTCACACTTGCGGTTACAGATGTTCAGGATAATGGCATCAACGATAACCTCAAGGCTTACTTCTACGATGACTTCTCTTGGATGAAATCCTATATTGACGCTTCTGGTGTAAAGGTCGGTGATTCCATTGGCGAGAACAGTGCTGGTGCTGAGGCTCCTAACCTTAGAAGCAACTCGGCTCTGAAACCTCTGCTGAACGCATTGATAGAAAGAGGTTACGAGGATCTTAATCCTGAACAAAAAGTAATATACGCTCAGAAGTATTATTGGAAGTTAGGCAAATCCAGCAAAGCGACTGAAAATAATAACAATGGACTGAAACTCCCGAAGCAGAAGTTCAAAGGTGATGAACTTATCAATGTTGACATAGATTTTGATTGGGCGGCCCACATGACCGGCGGTGGCAACATTGACAAAGTTCAGATTGTTGTTGAGCTTGAGGGGGCCGGTACTTTTGACAACGGTACAAAGATCAGTGATCCGTTTGTGACAACTCAGGAGAAGGGACACATTGAATGGCAGCATGCGTCTGTGACAGCCAAAGGTGTGAACAACACCACACGTATCATCATTCGCCCTGCTGAATATGCTTCTGTTGTACCGGACCAGCAGCGTTGGCATCTTGACAACATCAAGATCAAGGATTCCGCAATACCATACTCGGATCCGGTTTATGCGAAAGTGAAGGTTTCTGATGAGGTTGTCACTTTTGAAGGTAATCCGGTTGATTCATACAAACTGACGATTCAATCCGATAATCCATGGACTCTCATTAAGGAGGCGGATTGGTTCTCTGTCGATGTCTCCGAAGGAGAAGCATTTGCGGAAACCACGGTCACTGTTACTTGTGAGCCAAGCAATATTACTACATTGCGTCATGCAGTCCTTACAGTTGCCTCTGCGGACACCAGAAAGAACATTCATATTGTTCAGTCCGCCGCTGGTGGAGAGCTTGAACCACTGATCAGCATCTCGTCAGGCAACAGTGTCGAGGTTATTGGTCAGGGAGCTGAGTTCATGGCCAAGGTTCAGGCGAATGTCGATTTCGAGACAGAAATCAAGGATGCATGGATCAAGGAAGTAGAAGTTCCTGCCACCAGGGCTATGGTTGAGACGACAGTCAAGACATTCAAGGCCGAGCCGAATCTCACGGGCGCTGACCGTGTCGGAACAATCCGCTTTTACAAAGGCAACATTGAGTCTGTCCTTACGGTTAAGCAGGCCAAGTTTGAGCCAAACATCGTCATGACGATCGACAAGATTTCCGCGCTTCCTGCTGAGGCGACCAAGGTTGCTGTGCATATTGTGGCTAACGTGGACGCCAAGGTGTCATCAGATGTCATTACTCTCCCGACTAATGAGATCAAGGCCGGAAAATATGACTTTGAAGTGACCATTCCTGCGAACTCGGGCTCTTTCCGTGATGTTAAAGTCGTGTTCGAGAATGATGAGTACTCTTATAAGTACACATATACAGTACTTCAGCTTGGTTCGGCTATGACAACGATGTTCTTCGATGACTTCAGCTGGCTGTCTCCGATGATTGCGGAATACAACGAGGCTAATCCGAAGAATCACGTGGGTAACGCAGTGACAGGCCATCCTGATGATTTCAAAGCAGCGTCTGGGGCAAACGCTCCGAACATATATACAACGGAGCCATTTAAGTCCAAGTTCCCGACCGCTATCAAAGCGGCAGGCTATGAAGATTTGAATTCGGGAGGTAAGGTCGTTTATCCTCAAGACACTTATTTGAAGTTAGGCAAAACCAGTGTTCATACCGCTCTCAAATTGCCTGCTGTGGCATCATTATCTTCTTCTACGGACGTTGTGCTTGAGTTTGATTGGTGCGCTCATGTTCAAGGATCAGGCAAGATAGATCCAGTCACATTGACTGTTGTCATTGTTGGAAATGGCTCTTTTGAAAATGGAACCAAGTACAGCGAAGCCTTAAGCAACACACAAAATCAAGGTGAGATGTTTTGGACTCATGCTGCTGTCAAGGCTAACGGCATAGATCAAGATACCCGATTCATTCTTGTGTACACCAATGTCTTGAATAAAGATACAGGAGCATATAACTTTAAGGTTTCCGGTGCTCATCGCTGGCATATTGACAATATCAGGATATCCAAGTAACCCGATGGTGTCATAATAATAGAAAAGAAGGCTTCCGGAATCGTTCCGGAAGCCTTCTCAATTACATATTGGGCTTATTGCGGACGTTTTTCGATTCATCGGTTACGGCTTTGCGGCACCTTGATGAGACGGGTGGTGTCGTAGCCACGCTGTCTGGCCTCGGCGACGTACTTGTTGATAGTGTCTTGGGATGGGCTTGGGGTACGGGACAGAATCCAGAGGTAGCTGTCGTTTGAACTTCCCACGAGGGCGGTGGTGTAGTCATCGTCAATCATCAGAATCCTGTAGTCGGAATAGAAGAACATGAAGAAGGACACTCTTAACAGGGCGGGGGCGGCTTCCGGATCCGGCTGTTTGGCCTTGCCGTGGGCTGTCTTTGATTTCCCGTCCAACCACCCTGAATTCAGGACTTCGATCTTGCCGTCATCCCGGAGTACATATTCAGCGCGGACATCGGTCATTCCTCTTTCAAAGGAGTGGTCGTATCTGGCGATTTCGTACCATGTTCCGAGATAGCGTGAGAGATCAAGCTTGGCGACGGGGGTGTTGTCGATCTTGCCTGCGTGAAGAGACATAGGGAGCAATGCTGATGCGGACATCACTGCCAACAATTTTAGGAAACTTTGCATGATTTTAGGTTTTAATGTTATTGTAATTATTGGACAGTCAGTTATTTGCAAATATGGTGCCTGATGTCTTCCCTGGCAGATCACACCCATGTGCGGACGTCACAGAGAAGTATAATAAACGTGGCCACCCCCTCCTTTCGTAGGATAGCCACGTTTGCATATTATTGCTCACTTATATTCAAGTGGCTTTTACTGAATTGATGCAATTTGTTCTTTGGAAAGCCTTGTGTACAGTTCAATCTGTTCGATCGGCATACCGCTGGAAAGCAGAGCTTTGGCCACTTCGAGCCTGCCTTTGATCTCTCCTTCGGCAAGTCCTTCGGCTAAACCTTCAGCCTTACCTTTAGCCAAACCCTCGGCAGTCCCGTCAGCCAGTCCCTTGGCTTCTCCGTCAGCGTATCCCGCCTCGAAGCCCTTGCGCTCAGCAAATTCCCGCTGCGCCAGAATGTCCCACTCGTTCATCTTGTCAATCTTGTATTTAAGTTTCTTCTTCTTGTCGAACGCCGCCACCTCGCACGCCTCAGCGAGCCGTCTGGAGATTCCTCCGGTTTCCTCTATCCACTCAGGGATTTTCAGAAAACCACCGCTGTTCATGAATATGTAGAACATCCTGTCGAACTCCGTCACGCACTCCTCCAGCGTCTTGGTGAACAGTGCCATCTCCACAAATATAATACTAATTGTCTGATCCGCAACCATTCCGGTGCGTTTTTCTGTGAATTGCCAGTAGGAGATGAAGTTGTCGGTGTCCCAAAGGGACTCGTCGTCGTGCTTAAGGCGATAGTTCAGGAACGACACCACATAGACCGGGCGCAGCCCCTTGTACCGTTCCCCGTCCGACAATTCCAGATGGTAGAGCCCTGATGCATAATAGACGCACCTTTCGAAGAAGTAGTCTTCCTCGGAGGCCTGCATCTCCACGACAAACGTCCTGTCCTCCTTGTCCACGCAGACCAGATCAAGCACGGTCTTCTTCCCATAGGTAACATCCCTTTGCTGCTCGCGGTCGGAATATTCCTTGATGTCCTCGATCCTCGCCTCGGGAGGCAGGATCTGGTTCAGCACCCCGATGAGGATGTCCTTGTTGTTCTTGTCTGCGAACACGGCCTTGAATCCTACGTCGCTCCGCAGACTCACGAACGGAGCGAGCTCTTGTCTCTTTTCATTAAAAAACATAGTTTAAATTTTAAATATTGAATCGCAAAATATGCATAGTAAACGTAAAAAATGAAAAGAAACAGAAAAATCGTCTAAAGAAACAGAAATATTTTTTCTTTATGTAACGAGTAGCGACAGTTCGCCGCTTACTGAACATTCTCAGAATGTCAGTTGAACTTAATTACACTTTCACCAACGATTATTCAGCCTTGATCGTCGTCAGGCAGTAAGGACCCGCATAAAGCACGGTGCCACGGCTGAAGAGTTGCTGGAGCTCAGGAGCGTTCTCTAACCTGGATGTTGTAGTGATGATTGTCAGTGGCTTGTCGGAAGCGAGTGCGTCTTTGGCAAGGCGGTCCGGATCCTTTCCGTAGTCAGTGATCTGACGGCCGATGTAGGCGTCAATGTTCTCAGGTCTGTGGAGAAATACTGTGGCCACATCAGTGCCTTCCGGAACCTTGGCACAGATCGCTCCGTAGCCGATGTACGGATTGATGTCCTTGATGACGGCTGAGGCGGAGAAGACAGCGAGAAACAGGCTGGCACCAAGCAGCAGGGTGGGAATATTCCAGGCTTTACGTTTGACGAGGAAGCATATTCCCAGAACATTTGCCAATGTCAGCAGGATGATGCCGTTGATTACCGGTGCCTCGCGGGCGAAAGGATATTCATTCAAAAGGTCATCCACCACCGGGATGTGCACTGCCCCGAAAAGAACAAGCAGTGCGGCCAGACCGACAATTGTGAATATGATTGAGAATATTCCGACAGACCATCTCATCCACCACCGCTCTCCGATGCGGTCAACCACAATCGGAAACAGATAGACGCAGAACGGGAGGGCCGGCACAAGGTAGATCGGGAGTTTGGAACTGAATGAGGACAGCATCGCTATAGTGGCGATGATCGTGCAGAGAAATAAAACCTCCAAGTCGGAACGCGCGGGCGCATATTCCTTGGCACGCGTGCCAATGTCTGCCTTTGCTCCCTCGGTCACATTCGTGTTGTGCGAAAGGTTGACTCTTTTTGTAGGCATCAGTGAAGCGACAAAACTTCCGACCAGCAGCAGACAGTACGGTGCCAGACACCAGACAATAGTCACGAGATAGAACCAGAATGGCTTGGCATGGGTGAAGGCGTTGACCGCCCGTCCGACTGTCTGTTTGACTAACAGATTGTCGATGTACTCAGAGCCGCCCTCGAACCACACACAGGTTAGCCAAATGGCGGCAAGACCTGCGATTATGCCCCAGGTCTTGAGCCCCAGATACTTGCCGAATCCTTTCCAGTCCCGTTTCACGGCGAGGAACACCGCTATTGCCAGCGGAGGCATCAGAAGTCCTACAGGCCCCTTGGTGAATAGCGCGAGGAATATCCACACGGGAAGCATCACGGAATCGGATTTCCGGGTGCCTTCTCCGGTGTACATCCTGTAGAACGTCCAGAGAGCCAGCACGATGAACAGGCACATCAGCATGTCCATCCTCAGCACGATCATGGTTCCGAGGAACATAACGCACGTCAGTGTCATTCCGGCCAGCGCCATCCTGTCCATCACCGGCTTGCCTTTCATCACCCATTTGTCCATAATCCCGACGATGCCGAACGCCGGAATCAGCGAGAACATCGAAAGCGCGAGGCAGCTATGGTGGCCGAACAGGATCTTGCACAGCATCACAATCCAAAAATAGAGTGGTGGTTTGTCGGCATAGGCCAGACCGTGGTTATAAAATGCGAATATGTGCCCGTCCGCGATGGCCTCGTCCGCTATGCTGAGGTATCTCAACTCGTTGGAAGGAGTGAAATCCCTCGTCATCATCATAGGAAAAAGGCAGATGAATGTGAAAGCGAAAACCGCCATCAATGGGTGGCGGGTGAATATGTTACCTTTACCTACTTTAAGACTGTTATTTCGCATCTGAAGCTTCTTTTTTGCCTGGTCCCAAGACCAGATTCCTTATGTAAACCACAAAACCGAACACCTGACCGAGGATCAGCACAGGGTCAAGACGGATGATACCATAAATGATGATCATTCCGGATCCGACAATACTGATGAGCCAGAAGCCTGCCGGCAGCACCGACATGTGTCTGCGGTGCGAGTAGATGAACTGGTAGATAAAGCGAAGAGTAAACATCAGCTGGCCTGTCGAACCGAACACCACGAGCCAAAGTGGAATGTCGTTGTTGCGGAAAAAGTTTTGTGAATATTCCTGGGCGTCTTTCAGAAGGAGTAGCGCAGCGACAAACGGAAGCGCCGGCAGCAGAATCTTAGTCAAAGTCTTCATCCTATTCCATATCCCGTTGGCGTACAGGTTCCAAAGATAGATGAAATAGGCAATGAACTGACCGAGGATGATGGAAAAGTCATTCCTCAGAACTCCATAGATGAACATCAGGCACGCCCCGACCACACTGAATATCCAGTAGGATACCGGTGAGACAGACTTGTGCGCCATCTCGGATTTCAGCCATTGGAGGGCGGTTCTCAGTCCGAAGAATGCCTGGGCCGAGAATCCAAGAGTGAGTGTAAGCCAGGTGGGAATGTTTTCAAACATATTCCTGAAGTTAATTCCGTTCGTCGACATTGCTTTTGCCGACTGAATAATTGATGTATCGTGGCTTCATCCATCGGTAGGCGAAGCAGTCCGCGAACGGTCCCCAAAGCCTGTTCCAGAGATGGAATTTAGATGTCCCGGCCATGCGAGGAAAATGCCTCACGGGCACCTGACCGAAACTGCCGCCTTCCTGAAGCAGAATCAGGGCCGGCAGAAATCTGTGCATGCCTTTAAACATCGGAACCCTCTTTGCTGCTTCCGTGCGGATGATTTTGAGAGGACAGCCTGTGTCTTTAGCCCCATCGTGGGTCATCATATTCCTGAATCCATTGGCTATCTTTGATTGGATCCGCTTGAACGCTGTGTCCTTGCGGTTCGCCCTATAGCCGGTCATCAGAGTGTGGTCCTTCATTCCGTCCAGCAGGAGGTTGAAGTCTTCCGGAGTGGTTTGAAGGTCAGCGTCCATGTAGCCGACATATTCAGAGAAAGCATAGTCAAATCCAGCCTTTATGGCAGCGCTGAGGCCGGCGTTTTTCTTGAAACTGATGTAGAAGATGTCCTTGTTGTGTGCGCAGACCTCTTGGATCAGTTTGAGGCTGCCATCCTTTGAACCATCGTCCACAAAAAGTGCGCAAGTAGGAACTTTGCTATGCGGAATGAACTCAGACAGAGCCTTTTCCAGATTGTGGATGTTGTCCTCCTCATTGAAGACCGGAACCACGACCGTAAGGGTATATTCAGATGTTCTGTTCATGAGAGCAATATTAGTCTTATGAAATTCTTATTCTTCATTTGACAAGATATTGCTTTAATGGTTTAAAGCAGTCGTTTAACAACCTTGAAAAACTTGTACGGCATGTACCTGAACGGGAGGTCGAGCCACGTAGGTGTCGATACCACGGAACGGTAGTGCGTGAATGCGCCGAAACTTCGTTTGCTGTGATAGCTGCCAAGCCCTGAGTTCCCGACTCCACCGAACGGAATGTTCTCGTTGGCGATGTGCATTATCGTGTCGTTGATGCAGGCTCCGCCGGAGGATGTGTGCTTTAGGACTTGATCGCCTTGACTTCCGAAATAGTAAAGGGCGAGAGGCTTCTCCCTTGACGTGACGAATGAGATTACCTCATCGATGTCTTTGAAGGTCTGCACCGGGAAGATCGGACCGAATATCTCCTCACGCATCACGGGCGAGTCAGGGGAGACACCATCCAGAACCGTCGGCTCGAAGTACCTGTCACTGCGGTCCGTGCGTCCACCGAAAGCGATTTGTCCGTCCTTTAGGTAGCCTTGTAGTCTCTCGAAAGCCTTGTCGTTCACGATTCTGACAAAGTGCTCAGTCTCCTGCGGATTTTCTCCGAGAAGAGTCTTGAAGTTGATTTTCAGTTCTTTAATGAACTCGTCCTTGATGTCTTCGTGAAGCATGAGGTAGTCCGGTGCGATGCAGGTCTGCCCCGCGTTGAGGCTTTTCCCCCAGGCGATACGCTTTGCCGCCACCTTGATGTCCGCGTCCTTGTCCACGATGCACGGACTCTTTCCACCGAGTTCCAGCACGACCGGCGTGAGGTTCTTGGCGGCTGCTTCCATCACGATCCTTCCGAGCGCTGGGCTGCCAGTGAAGAATATGAGATCCCAGCGTTCCTCCAGCAGGGCCGAATTGACATTGCGGTCCCCTTGGACCACAGCGACATATTCATTACTGAAAGTGTCCTCGATCATCTGTTGGGTGACTTTTGAGACGTTCGGGACGTAAGGCGATGGCTTCAGAACCGCTGTGCAGCCGGAAGAGATGGCTCCAACGAGCGGAGTGAGAAGCAGTTGTACCGGGTAGTTCCACGGCGAGACGATCAGCGCGGTGCCGAGCGGCTCGCTGATGATCCTGCTCCGTGACGGGAACATCTTCAGCGGGGTGGGAACCCTCTGCGGCCTGCTCCATTTCCGGATGTTATGAATATGACCGCGTATCTCTCCGAGAAGGATGCTGACCTCAGTCAGGTAAGCCTCCTCGTAGGACTTGTGAAGGTCCGTCCAAAGCGCCTCGCACAGAGGCTTTTCCCATTTGCGCACAGCCGCCTCGAACGCCTTTAGCCGCTCCAACCGCCATTTCACGTCGAGGGTCGCACCGCTCCTGAAATAGCGTTCCTGCCGCCCCCTTATCTCCTTTATCCTCTCAATCGAAGTGTTTTCCAAAATCATGATGCTTTATGAATATCTCGCCTCAAAGGTAGTGAATTACTCTTGATATTCAGAACTCACATCCTCTGTTTCCGAATATTTCCACATTATCACTACCTTTGCCGTATGGATGCGATGAACAAGGAAATGCTCCGGCTGGCTCTGCCGAGCATACTCGCCAACCTGACCGTACCGCTGGTCGGGATGGTGGACATAGCCGTGGCCGGGCATCTGAACGCCTCGGCTGCCGCCCTGATTGGAGGCATCTCGGTCGGCACTCTGATGTTCGACCTTCTATACTGGAATTTCGGCTTCCTGCGCGCCGGAGCCGGTGGCATGACCGCCCAAGCCTACGGGCGAAAGGACTGGAAAGACTGCGCCGCCAATCTGACCCGTGGTGTCGGACTGGCGCTTATCATTGCCTTTGCCCTGATCCTGATCCAATGGCCGTTCCAAAAGCTGATCTTCCTTTTTGTCGGTTGCTCGGAAGAAGTCCGCTCGCTTGCCCTTGAATATTTCTACATCCGCATCTGGGCCGCTCCGGCGACCCTCAGTCTGATGACATTCCGAGGCTGGTTCATCGGCATGCAGGACACATTCTCCTCGATGCTTACCGACGTGGTGGTAAATGGTGGCAACGTCCTGTTCAGCCTCCTGCTCACTTTCGGGATTCCCGGAACCGGATTCAATGGCTTCGGCTTCAAAGGAATAGCCTTAGGTACAGTCGTGGCACAATATTCAGGACTCATTTTCGCTTCCTCCAGAGTCGCTCTGAAGTTCAGGAATATCATCGGAGGAGCGTCAGTGCTTGATTTCAAGGAAGCGTTCCGTGGAGGAAAGATGGCCCATTTCTTTTCTGTGAACCGCGATCTTTTCATTAGGTCCATCTGCCTGAACATCATCTATCTGGCCTTCACCGCGATCTCCGCCCGTTTCGGAGACACCCTTCTGGCCGCATGCTCGATCATGCTGAAACTCCTGCTGATCTTCTCCTACTTCACAGACGGTTTCGCTTTCGCAGGGGAGGCGTTGACCGGGAAATATGTCGGTGCGCGGCAGGTCGATCAGGTCAGAAAGACCGTAAAGTACACATTTGCCTGGAGCATGGGCATCGGAGTGCTGTTCATAGGTATATATTTCCTGACCGGTGTGCCGATGCTTAGGCTTATGACTTCGGATTCCTCCGTCGTAGAGGCTGCCAGAGCATTCATGCCGTGGCTCATCATGATCCCTTTGGTCGGCTGCCCGGCCTTCACCTGGGACGGAATCTACACTGGCGCCACCGCCACCAAAGCCATGCGCGACTCCAACCTCGGCTGCGTCATCGCCTTCTTAGTGATTTGGTTTTCAGGAATATTCCTGTTCCACCCCACCGGCTTTGCCGCCGCCCACCTCCTCTTCGCCGCCTATTACTCCCACCTCATCTACCGCTCCCTCTACCAAACCCTTTGTTATCGTAAATCCGTCCTTGCCCCGATTAAATAGCGTTTCCTCAACCCGGCTTGGCTGCGGTGAGTTCAATAGCCGGTCACTGAGCCTGTCGAAGCACTGAGCCTTTCGATTGCTGAGCCTGTCGAAGTGCCGAAGCACCGAAGTGACCACTATCAATGATTACCTTTTCCGGAAATATTTCCCGACAACTGGAAGGGAAGAGAGCGGAAAGTCGCGCTTGATGATTACTGCGCAGAAGACGAGGATCAAGACGGTGTTGAGCGCGATGGCGGTCCATGTCCCGAGATGTGAGTTGGCACAGGTCATTCCTAAGAATAGGATCAGCGCAAGGCCAACGTACAGCGCGATGTCCTTTAGCGGGTACTTGATCGGGTACTTCTTCTGGCCGATGATGTAGGACAACACCATCGCCACTCCGTAGCCGGCGAATCCGGCCCAGGCGCACGCCATGTAGCTGAACTTAGGAATGAACAGGATGTTCACGCCAAAGAGGACAAGGCATCCGATTCCGGAGAACAACGCGCCCCAAAGTGTCTGGTCTGTAAGCTTGTACCAGAAAGAGAGGTTGAAATAGATTCCCATCATGATCTCGGCGGCCATCACGATCGGCACGACCTTCAGGCCTTCCCAGTAGCTGCGGCCGATGATGTACTTCAGGATATTCATGTACCCTATGACGCAGAGGAACGCGAGGAGAGTGAATATTATGAAGTACTTCATCGCCTTGGCGTACATCTCCTTGCTGTTCTTGTCAGCCGCGCTGCCGAACACGAACGGCTCGTAGGCGTAGCGGAAGGCTTGAGTTATCATCGCCATGATCATCGCGATCTTGATGCTGGCTCCGTAGATGCCAAGCGGCACCGAAGAGCCTTCTCCGTAGATGAACGGGAATATGATCTGGGAACCGCTTTGGTTGAGGATTCCGGCGATTC
>DJRG01000012.1:8078-8588 GCA_002438845.1 Bacteroidales bacterium UBA6366 | reverse complement strand
AGATTCTGGCTTATGCCGGTCTTATGGAAGGCAAGGAAGTGACCTGGATGCCGGCCTATGGTCCGGAGCAGCGCGGTGGCACGGCCAACGTGACCGTGATCGTCAGCGATGATCCGGTCTCCTCACCGATTCTTTCCAGCTATGACATCGCGATTGTCCTGAACCAGCCTTCGCTGGAGAAGTTCGAGCCTAAGGTAAAACCTGGCGGAATCATCATCTACGACGGTTACGGAATCAATGAGCCTCCGACAAGGAAGGACGTCAATGTCTATCGCATTGACGCGATGGACGCCGCGGCGGAGATGAACCTCATCAAGACGTTCAACATGATCGTTCTTGGAGGTCTTTTGAAGATCCGTCCTGTAGTCAAGATCGAAAGTGTGCTTGCAGCCTTGAGGAAAACCCTCCCGGAGCGCCACCATCACCTCATTCCACAGAATGAGGAGGCCATCCGGAAGGGAATGGAAATCATCAAAGAGGTTTAGAAACTGTTTTGATTTGTTTGTTTGA
>DJRG01000012.1:304-8044 GCA_002438845.1 Bacteroidales bacterium UBA6366 | reverse complement strand
GACCGCTTCTTCCAAGGAGGATAGCGGTGCTATCTGACTGAAGAAGCGGGAAGAAAATGAAGATTTTTTCACCTCAAAGAACATTTCAAATTAATCAAAACAGATTCTTAGTCATCAGTGTAAACCCACGATGAGTCAACATCGTATGTTCTTTTGAACTTGATTGAAGCCACGCTTTCCGTGCTTATGCTGACGAGCCCGACTCCACCCTCGACATTGTCCGGGAAGGAGACGGGCTCTGTCAGTGTTGTGTCTCCATCCAGATAGTCGTAGATGCTGAGTGCTTTCAGATAGTAGTACTCTTCCTTTGTGATGCCACGGATTGTCACGCTTAAGGTGGTCTCGGATTCCATTCGGTTATAATTCAGAACGCCGTGCAGCCCGTAGAGGATTTCATTGGCGTTCACGTTGAACCCGATATTAAATGTCCCATCGGAAAATTGTCTGTCCGAAAACACTCTGAAAGTGTTCTCGGAAGCACCTTCCAAGTCGAGATCCTCGGCAGGGGCTCCATCGTTCAGAATCGGGTCGTTGCCTTTGTCGAGGCGGATGAAACTGTAGTTCCTGGTCTCTTCCCAAGTCTTAGCCTCCTCCCTCTCACTAGCGTACCTGATCTTTTTGTCGATAACTGAACGTCCGGACAGGATTCGGTAGAAGTTGTCCTCTCCGATGATGTCCTTGCCTTTGACACGGATTCTGTAAACGTGATCTCCATATTGATTCTTTTGACTCAGAGTGTCGGTTATGCTGAATTCCGGCGCCTTTGGAATGACCACTTCTGAGTAAGCCTTGAAGGTCTCTCCATCGGCTTCAGCCTCGGCCTCGATTCTCACGACATCCCCCGGCTTGAAATCAGCCTTGAACGAGTATCTAGTCTGATTGTTCTTGCTGGCGGCGTTAGGACCCGCAGTGTACATCTCCTTATTATAGAAGTCTGAATAATAACGTCCGTAGAGATGAAGATCCTCCTTGATGAACAGGTCATCGTCACGGTTGTCCAATTGTCCGTCAGCCACATACTCGCCGTTGACATAACACTTGACATAGCCTGATTTGATTTTCTCTATGCGGTCACTCTTGCTTACCGCCAGATAGACAAGGTGCAGGGTGTCACCGACCGTCATCTGTGAGTTTACGATCAACTGTGGCTTGATGTCTTTCTGGTTGAAATCAATGTCCTTTGCGCAGGCTCCGAGCAAGGTGGAGACGGCTGCTATGAATATTAGTCTTCTCATCTTTTTAGAAATTATAAGTGTAGCTGAATGACGGGATTATAGGCAGGATTGTGACAGACTTGAGTTTAGACTTCCTGATGAAGAGACTCGATTCAGAATCGCCTTTCGTGTCCTCCTTATAGTATACAAAATTCGGATTCAGCCTGTTGTAGGCGTTATAGACTCCGAAGTTCCAGACGCTTTCACCGCGTCTCTTTTTCTTGTGATAGTTGACTCCGATGTTCAGCCTGTGGCTCGGTGGCAACCTGTAGTTGTTTCTGTGTGGGGCATAGTCGATTTGAGTGACTGTCCCGTCAGGAAGCATCACGATGCTCTCCCTTTCCGGAATGGTCGTGGTGCCTCCGGTCGCGAATGTCCACACAGCGCTGAGGTCCCATTTCTTACCGAGCTGCTGGTTGACCACGAGTGAGATGTTGTGCCTTCTGTCATAGCGGTAAGGATAGCGTTCACCATTGTTGATCAGACCGTTGGAGAAGATCCTGTCGCTCTTGGCCAGAGTGTAGCCCAACCATCCGGTCGTCTTGCCCATGGTCTTCTGGATGAAGAGCTCGATTCCGTAGGCCCGGCCGTCTCCCATCACGACATTGTCCTCCCAGGATTGCGAGCTCGCCATGAATGAGACGCCGTCTTTATATTCAAGGACATTGTGGATGTCCTTCCAATAGCCTTCGACGGAAAACTCCCAACCCGGCAGGCCGTTGTAATAGAGACCCAATGAATATTGATCCGCGGTCACTGGCTTGATGTTCTTGGTGATCGGCACCCAGAGGTCGATCGGAAGGGTGATCTTCGATGAGGACAGCAGGTGAACATACTGCGCCATCCTTGAATATGCCGCCTTGGCGCTGATGCCCTTCCCGAAATCGAACTTGGCTGACATTCTCGGTTCCGGAGACCAATAGGTCCTGCCACCTGTACGGAACATAGCGATGTGGATTCCAGGGTTGAGCGTCAGCCGTTCGCCAATGGTGAGATCATCATCGATGTAGGCTGACAATTCATGACCGACACGGTTTTTCTCCTTGTTGTTTGAATATGTCGTGTCTGTCAGCATCTGACCATCGTGGTTCTCCTTCTCGACGGTCGTGTAGGTCTCCGGAATATAGGTGTGACATACATATTCACCTCCGAATTTGATGATATGCCTCGGAGACGGGGTGTAGTCAAAGTCGATTTTTGCCGTAAGGTCCTTGATTCCGGAGCCGTAGTCGAATTTGTAAAGGTTTTTCGTGTCCTCGTTTTTCTCCGTCGAGTTGTAGCCCATCCTCATCCGATAGTCAGTGAACGCCACTGTGGTGTTGGAGAACAGTCTTCCGTTGAAGACGTGGTTCCATCTTGCCGAGGTGAGCAGGTTGCCCCACCTGATGTAGGTTTTGTCATCGAACTCGGTATTATCCTCGATTCCGTCTATGATGACATCGCCTTCATTGTCTTTGTAGTAGAAGATGTCCCGTCCGTAATACGCGTTGAGGAACAGCCTGTCCTTGTCGCTGAATTTATGGGTCACCTTGCCGTTGAAGTCGAAGAAATAATAGTTCGCCGGGATGTTCGCTGCCCTGAATATACCGTCGAACAGGAATGTGTGCATCCCTCTGGCGCTGATTGAATATGCCGTCTTTCCCTTGAATATAGGCCCTTCAAGATGGAATTTGTCGCTCAGAACCCCGACACCGATTGTTCCGTGGGTCTCCTGAAGGTTTCCGTCATTCGTCCTCACATCGATGATGCTGGAGGTTCTGCCTCCGTAACGGGCAGGGAACGAGCCTTTGTAAAGCGTGACTTTCTTTACGGCTTCCGGCTGAAAGATAGAGAACAGACCAAGCATGTGCTCAGCGTTGTAGAGCGAGATTCCGTCAAGAAGGAGCAGGTTCTCGTCCGGCCCGCCTCCACGCACGTATATTCCCGAAAAGCCTTCGGCCCCGCTCTGCACGCCAGGCATCAGCTGGATTGTCTTAAGGACATCGGCCTCACCGAAGAGAACCGGAGTGTTCTTGATCATATTCATGGGTATCTCGATGGCGCTCATCTTCGTGGCCATTATTCCGGATTCCCTTTGCGCTGAGACGATCGCTTCCTTGAGTTCGGTGTTGGCTTTCAAGGAAACATTGATCGTGGTGTCGCGCAAAAGGTCAATGGTGACCGTCATGTCGTCGTAGCCTACGTAGGAATATTTCAGAGTCACCTGCCTGCCCTGCGGAAGGGTCAATGTGTAGAATCCGTAGTTGTTAGTGGCGGCACCGGCTCCTTCGCTGAGCACTCCGGCTCCGATCAAGGTTTCCCCTGAGGCCTTGTCCGTGATGTGGCCGCTCACGGTGACTCTTGTCCGTTGGGGCTGGGCATGAAGGCTTCCTGCGATCGTTAATGCCAGCAATATAGAAATCGTGGCTGTGATCAATCGGTTAAGACATCTCATGTTCATATAAAGTTTAGTTAATTCAATCTTACCGTCTTTACAAAATTCCAAAAAGTCAAATTATTGCAATCAGTCGGCCAATTTATTTTGGAATGCAAAATTGGCCAATTTTTTTCGATTAACATCTTGTTTCATAGGGGTTTTTCTTAAATTTGCATTTATGCAAAGAAAAAATCTTTATATTCTTTTTGTTTTTTTAGCCTTTGCCCTCGTTCTGGCCTCATCTGGTTGCAAGAGAAAGGTGCAGGAGAATGAGACGGAAATAGTTGAGGGAGTGAAAGATACGCTACCTCCCATGGGCTTTTGGCCGGATTCCCTTGACCTTGCCGAGGAAGTCGTCAGAAATGGCGAGTCATTCACCGTGCTGATGAACCGGTTGGGGCTTTCGATGAATGATGCCATTAAGGTGGCGCAGGCCTGCGACACAGTCTTCGATGTGAGGAAGATGCGCGCGGGCAACAAGGTTCAGGCTTACTACCAATTCGACACGACTGGAACCGGAAGCACTGACGGGCCTGCTTTGAAATATGTCGTTTACGAGCGCAACAAGATAGATAGGGTAATCTTCAGAACTTCCGAACCATTCAAGGTCTGGAGTTGGACGAAGCCTGTCGAGAGCACACGAGAGTATGCGGATGTGACCATTAAATCATCTCTTTGGAATGACATGCTTGCAGCCGGAATCTCTCCTCAGTTGATTGTGCCGCTTTCTGAGATCTACGCATGGTCGGTTGACTTCTTTGGCCTTCAACCGGGGGATCGTTTCAGGGTACTCTACGAGCAAAGAAAATGTGATGACGAGATAATAGCCGTTGACACAATCTATTATGCGGAGTTTGTCAGGGACGGAAAGATGATTCCCGCGATCATGTTTGACCAGGGCGACAACGGTAACCTTTATTGGAACGAGAAAGGGGAGAGCCTCCGTAAAGCTTTCCTCAAGGCTCCTCTGAAATTCACGAGGATCAGTTCCGGCTTCTCATATCACCGGAAGCATCCTGTCACCGGGAAGGTGCGGGCACACACTGCTGTGGATTATGCGGCCCCTACCGGAACGCCAGTTATGACTATAGGTGATGGCACCATCGTTAGTGCCGGTTGGACAAACGGAGGAGGCAACACTGTGAAAGTCAGGCATAACTCGGTCTATACCACCAGTTACATGCACCTTTCGCGCTACGGAGCCGGAATCAAGGCCGGGGCACGGGTACGTCAAGGAGATGTTATCGGCTATGTCGGTTCCACAGGAATGTCCACCGGACCTCATCTGGATTTCCGTGTCTGGAAAAACGGTTCCCCGATCAACCCTCTGAAGATGGATTCTCCTCCCTCCGAACCAATCAAGCCAGAGAATATGTCGGCTCTTGACTCGACTTTCAGATATTACAGGCAGATGATCGACACTTTGAAAGTAAGTGTCACTCAATAAATCTTTATTAAAACCGTGATAATATAGACGCTAATTTAATAATATTCACTACAATGAATAAGAATATTTATCTATTATCCCTTGCCGCCGCGCTGTTGTTTGCTCACGGCTGCGGGCAACGTGATGCTTCTTCCGTTTCTCCCGCCATCGCACGAGATGCCGAGATCGAAGCGAAAGTTGAGAATGTTCTCAAAGGAATGGATCTTACAGAGAAGGTCGGTCAGATGATCCAGCTAACATCATCGACGGTCACAGTTCAGGGCAAGCCTGAGATCGATCCTGACAAACTCCAGAAAGTCATAGGGGAGATGAAAGTCGGCTCCATTCTGAACACTTTCGCGGATGTCGCTCAGTCCAGGGAACTTACGGCCAAACTCGTCAGTGAAATACAGAAGAAGTCGATGGAGGAAATAGGAATTCCTTGCATCTATGGCCTTGATATGATCCATGGTGCGAGCTATCTTACAGATGCGACATTCTTCCCTCAGGAAATAAATCTTGCAGCTACTTTCAATCGTGAATATGCTCGTGCGATGGGCGAGGCTATGGCTTACGAGACAAGGGCCGCGATGGTGCCATGGGTGTTCTCACCTGTCATGGATCTTGGCCGGAATCCGGTCTGGCCAAGGCATTGGGAGAGTTTCGGAGAGGATCCGTATCTTAATGCCGAGATGGCAGTCGCTGAAACCAAGGCTCTTCAGGGAGATGATCCGAACCATATTGACGACAAGCATGCCGCTGTCAGCGTAAAGCATTTCATGGCCTACGGTGTCCCGGTTTCAGGAAAGGACAGGACTCCGGCTCTTGTCCCTGAAAATGAATTGAGAGAGAAATACTTCCGTCCGTTCAAGGATTGCCTTGAGGCGGGAGCCTTGACTCTGATGGTCAACTCCGCTTCAATCAACGGAATCCCTACACATGCCAACAAGGAACTTCTGACCGGTTGGGTCAAGGACGATATGGACTGGGATGGCTTGATTGTCACTGACTGGGCTGACATCAACAATCTCTTTGAGAGGGATCACGTGGCCAAGGACAGAAAGGAAGCCTTGGCCATGGGAATCAACGCAGGAATCGACATGATCATGGAACCATACGATCCGTCCTGCTGCACTGAGCTTAAGGAAGTTGTGGAGGCTGGAATGATTCCGATGTCCAGAATCGATGACGCTGTCCGCAGGGTGCTTCGTCTGAAGTTCCGTCTGGGACTGTTCGACAATCCGATTTGGGATGTCAGCGGCTTTGACAAGTTCGCATGCAAGGAGTTCCAGGACGCTTCCTACGCTGCCGCGGTAGAATCTGAGGTCCTTCTCAAAAACGAGGGGAATATCCTTCCTCTTGAATATGGGAAAAGAATCCTCGTGACTGGACCTAACGCCAATTCAATGAGGTCTTTGAACGGTGGATGGTCCTACACATGGCAGGGCGATGCGGATCGTTTCGCTGGTGAATACAACACGATCTATGAGGCTTTGGCCCAGAAATTCGGTGAGCGAAATGTTGTCTATGAACCTGGAGTGACCTACGATGAGACAGACCGTTGGTCAACCGGTGCATGGCAGAAGGAGAACGCTCCTCAGATCGCTAAGGCTGTGGCTGCTGCCTCAAGGGTGGATGTTATAGTCGCTTGCATAGGCGAGAACAGCTACTGCGAGACCCCAGGTAACATTGATGATCTGAATCTTTCCGGTAACCAGAAGGAACTTGTCAAGGCTTTGGCCAAGACCGGAAAACCGATTATTCTTGTGATTAACGAGGGACGTCCGAGGGTATTGCGTGAAATTGAGCCGCTTGCCAAGGCTGTCATCGACGTTATGCTACCGGGCAATTATGGCGGAGACGCCCTTGCCGCCCTTATGTCCGGCGAGGAGAATTTCAGTGGCAAGTTGCCGTTTACCTATCCTAAGTACGTCAACTCGCTTCACACTTATGACTATAAGGTCACCGAGAGCCGCGAAACGATGGCCGGAGTTTATAACTACGAGGCGACCATGGATGTTCAGTGGCCTTTCGGCTTCGGACTCAGCTACACCACTTTTGAATATTCAGACTTCAAGTGCTTGAGCGGTGCTGCCTTTGCCCCTGGCGATGACCTTAAGTTTGAGGTGACTGTCAGGAACACCGGCTCGCACAACGGCAAGGAGGCTGTCCTGCTATATTCAAGTGACATTGTCGCCAGTTTGATCCCTGACGTGAAGCGTCTTCGTGAGTTCACCAAGGTTGAGCTCGCTCCAGGTGAGAGCAAGGTTGTTTCGTTCACGATTCCTGCCAAGGAACTTGCCTTTGTAGGCTCCGACGGCAAGTGGCGTCTTGAGGCCGGTGATTTCAGAATGAGCTGCGGTGGGCAATCCCTCATGATCACCTGCTCCGAGACCAAGGTTTGGGACACACCGAACATCTAGTGTCGCTTCGGTGCTTCGACAAGCTCAGCAACCGAAACCTCTTCGGTCACTGAGCCTGTCGAAGTGACCAATAGTGACCACAAAATGAATTTTATCCAAAAGACATGAGATTATTCAAGAGGATTCTATTGTCGCTTGCCGGAATGCTGATGGTGTCGGCACCGTCTTGGGGCGTGTTTAACGAGAAGGATCTGGCGCAGACGCTTCAGGTGCTGAGATATGAGCTGCGGAAGGCGTATGTAGAGATGGAGAAGAGCCAGG
>DJRG01000012.1:0-278 GCA_002438845.1 Bacteroidales bacterium UBA6366 | reverse complement strand
AGGCAGCACGAGGAACTGGTGCATCTTATCCAGAGCTGCAACGAGCTGTCGCTGATGCTGTACTCGCAGAAGCAGGACTTCACGTTCGACCTTACCTACGCCCTCCAGCAGGTCACAGACCAGTACCATAACTTCACTCAAAGCCGGATGCCGTACGACAACATCATCTCTTACCTTGATGTGGAGATCGACAGGTACGACAGGCTGGTGATGGCTCTAAAAGTGCTTCCTCCTGAATTGATTGAGTTGCCGGACAGCCTTGGAGGATCGTCTTTGCT
>DJRG01000078.1:79808-80181 GCA_002438845.1 Bacteroidales bacterium UBA6366 | reverse complement strand
GAACGAAAGCAATTCACAACGGATAGTCACGACGACGAAGAACACAAGACGCTGTAAATTCACCCAAAGGTACAAAGAACGAAAGCAATTCACAACAGTCCCACCGTTCGCACACCTTCAGGAACGGCTGTAAATTCACCCAAAGGTACAAAGAACGAAAGCAATTCACAACAGACCTCAACAAAGCCTTCAAATAAGACATGCTGTAAATTCACCCAAAGGTACAAAGAACGAAAGCAATTCACAACGAAGCGTCTCCACGCTATCCAGCGGATTGCGCTGTAAATTCACCCAAAGGTACAAAGAACGAAAGCAATTCACAACTTAGGACTTCGTAAGCAGCGAGCAGAGATTGCTGTAAATTCACCCAAAG
>DJRG01000078.1:79051-79648 GCA_002438845.1 Bacteroidales bacterium UBA6366 | reverse complement strand
GAACGAAAGCAATTCACAACGACGACGAAGTCACGGAGATCGGACACCTGGCTGTAAATTCACCCAAAGGTACAAAGAACGAAAGCAATTCACAACCCTTGCTATTTATTTTAGTTCTTGCGCTAGCTGTAAATTCACCCAAAGGTACAAAGAACGAAAGCAATTCACAACCAATTTCTACGTATGCCGTTCCCGTAAATGCTGTAAATTCACCCAAAGGTACAAAGAACGAAAGCAATTCACAACGGCTGCCACAGCGAGCCGTCAGCCAACTTCGCTGTAAATTCACCCAAAGGTACAAAGAACGAAAGCAATTCACAACATTCAAGGACTGCATGTTAAATAGTCTTGAGCTGTAAATTCACCCAAAGGTACAAAGAACGAAAGCAATTCACAACCATATATTTTTCTGCTTTGTCGCAGATGGGCTGTAAATTCACCCAAAGGTACAAAGAACGAAAGCAATTCACAACCAACGTCAACGAAATGGAAACAGTTTAGAGCTGTAAATTCACCCAAAGGTACAAAGAACGAAAGTAATTCACAACGCAAAGTTTAACAATTAAAATTAATTTATTGCTGTAAATTCACCCAAAG
>DJRG01000078.1:0-79043 GCA_002438845.1 Bacteroidales bacterium UBA6366 | reverse complement strand
AACGAAAGCAATTCACAACGGCAAGTATACGGACGTCGTCATAATATTTGCTGTAAATTCACCCAAAGGTACAAAGAACGAAAGTAATTCACAACCTTAGCCATGAACATCTTGGCGATAGTCAACTGCGCCTCAAGGCCAAGGCCGGAGACCTCTTGCTCCTGAGTGGAGACCCTTCGCCACAAGACGTATGGCCTTGAGTCTCCAATCGGCTTGATGTCTATCTTTCCTGTTTTTCTACGCCACATTTTCTCAAAGATTCAGGTGTTACAGGAAGCCAATAGCAATCGTGGTCGATGAACACACAGCGGCCATCGGGGCGAGGTTTCTGAAAAGCCAGAACCTCATACGGCCCGAACACCATGCCAACTTCATTGGTGAACATAACCTTATCTCCGACCTGCAAATCCACATCATACAACGTATCGCGGAAAAGATTGAATCCGTGCGACTCCCAATCCTTCCGCATTAACTCGAAATCTTTCTTATAACTTTTCATATTTTACCTCCTTGCCAGCAAATCATCAAGATATGCCAAAAACATAATCAACAACATCACTTATCCCTCCTTCTGTCATCGAATATCTCAGGAAGATATGCGATACACATCAATATCACCAATATCCATTTCATATCACATTCTCCTCTATCTTCACACGAAGCGTGTAGAACTCATCCACGCATTCGAAGCACGATTCCGTGTCCTTTGTCACATAAGCGGACTCCGTGCTGTAAATCCCCCCAAAGGAACAAAGAACGAAAGCAATTCACAACCACAAACACCAAGTATCGGCTCGCCTATACACTCGAAGCAATCTTCAATCCATTTAGGCACGGCTCCTTGCCATCAAACTTCACATAGGTTCTCATAACGATTCAATCTCCTTAATAAGTCTTTGCAATTCAAAGATACGCCTCGTCAGCGTCTCTTGCGTGTCATACAGACGCCACAGTCCGACCATGCCGTTGCGGTTCAGCTGCTGCATTATATTCTGCCGTGTCGTTCCCAAATCAGCGGCACAAACTCCCGTGTCTGGATAATGTCGCTTTTCTCGCGTGCTAACATTCACTGCTATTATCTCTCTTTTCATTCAACCTGTCCTCCAAGTAATTAAGATTAAACACCCATATCAAACCAAGCAACATCAAGCCGTTGCCGTGCCATTTTATCGCCACCAACACTATGGGCAGCGTGATGACCGCCCACCATGCAAAGCGTTTTTTGCTGTAAATCCCTCAAAGTTACAAAGAACGAAAGTAATTCACAACGTTTAGTGGGCAGAGAATTTTATGAATATCCCGGGGTAGCTGGAGTCGAGGTGACGGGGGGGGGGGAAAAAAAATGGGGGCGGTTGATGCTATGTGACTGGCAGCAATCCAAAAGGTTCTGAAAGTCAATGGGTGAGACATCACCAGTTCATTATCAGTTAGTCACAAAAAGTTGCCGGGGCGATTGGGAGGACAGAATTTCATAACTTACTAATTGCCTGAGCATTACCTAACACGGGATGTCGGTATCAGGCGCCTCGACAGGCTCGGCGACCAGACACTTGCTTTTTGGGAGGCCTGATACATGGTACATGAGAATCGAGTATTTGGAAACATGATCGTGGTTGATCTCTCCGGAAAACAAAAAAATATGGGGCAGACTAATGCTTTTAGTCAGCCCCGTGGAGAATATTGTCAGCCTGAACGGCTTTGTAAACTTGGAATTAGGCCTCTGCCTCAACAGTTACCTTAACTGTGGCCTTGACGGTCTTGTAGCACTTGACAGTGCCTTCATACTCACCGACGGTCTTGATCTCGCCAAGGGTGATGTTCTTCTTGTCAACCTCGATGCCGGCGGCCCCCAGAGCCTCCTCGATCTGAGCGGTGGTGACTGAGCCGTAAATCTTGCCGGACTCGCTGACCTTAACGGTCACCTTGACTGGCGTTGCAGCGATCTTGGCTGCAAGAGCCTCGGCGTCAGCGATGAGTTTGGCCTCCTTGTGAGCCCTCTGGCGCTTTGTCTCCTCAAGCTGTTTAAGAGCGGATGGAGTGGCGGCGGCAGCGAATCCCTGAGGGATAAGATAGTTGCGGCCGTAACCTGACTTAACCTCTACCACATCTCCGGCCTCGCCGAGATTGGCAACTTCTTTCTTCAAAATGATCTTCATAATCTCGCTCTCCTATTATTTAAGAAGGTCAGTTACATAAGGAAGCAGAGCAAGGGAACGGGCCCTCTTGACCGCCTGAGCGACTTTCCTCTGGAACTTCAGGGAAGTACCGGTGATACGGCGAGGGAGAATCTTACCCTGCTCGTTGAGGAACTTCTTGAGGAACTCGGCGTCCTTGTAGTCAACATACTTGATGCCTGCCTTCTTGAAACGGCAGTACTTCTTCTTTCTAACCTCTACTGTAGGAGGATTGAGATAGCGGATTCCAGCGTTCTGTGCGTCATTCTGTGCCATAATTCATTCCTCCTTGATTAAGCGTTTTCCTCTGTTTTCTCTTCAGCGGCGACAGGAGCCTCGGCTACCGGTGCCTCCTCAGCCTTAGGAGCGGCAGGCTTGTTCCTGTTCTCCCTTCTCTTTGCGGCGTAGGCCTCGGCGTGCTTATCAAGAGCCACGGTAAGGAACCTGATGATCCTCTCATCACGGAAATACTGGGTCTCAAGAGCGGCGATGAAGCTTGGCTCAGCCTTGAACTGAATAAGGTAATAAAATCCTGAGGTCTTGTGCTGGATTGGATATGCCAGCTGACGGAGTCCCCAGTCCTCCTCGTACACAACCTCACCACCGTTGTCGGCGATAAACTTGGTGTACTTTGCAACCGCTTCCTTCATCTGTTGTTCAGACAAAACGGGAGTAGCGATGAAAACGGTCTCGTACTGTTTTAACATTTGACTTAATTGTTTAATAATAAATAAATTGCAGTCCTTTCAGGGACGTATGCCAACCCAAAAGGACTGCAAATATAGTCAATTATCTCAACTTTCGCAAATTAGAGGGCAAATCGCATTTGAATATTCAATTGAATCAGCGGAAGATCTTGCTGAATCAGGCGCGCTTCGACAAGCTCAGCGACCTGAACGGGCCATTTCAGCGAAATGAACGTGATAGCACGGAGGCTGGCGCGAATATGAACTCTAATGTCTCGAAAGGGTTGATTATTACTTTTCAGGAATATTCTCAAGTACCGCCACCAGGAATTTCCAGGTCTCGGCAACGGAGGCGATGTTCACGCGCTCGTCCGGAGAGTGAGGATAGAGGATGTCAGGGCCGATGGAAACCATCTCCCAGTTAGGATACTTGGCACCCATGATGGCACACTCAAGTCCTCCGTGCGTGGCCGTGATCTTGAGGTCTTTTCCGAAGAGGGATTTATAGGTGTCCTCCAAAACCTTGATCATCGGAGTTCCGAGCTTTGGAGCCCAACCGCTGTAAGCGCCTGACGTTGAATATTTTGCCCCAGCTAGTTCGAACACATAACGGATAGAGTCGGCAAGGTACATCTTGGCTGCGTCGATGGAGCTGCGGGTCAGCGAGTGAACGGTAAGGTGTCCTTTCTGTGTGCGTACGATGGCCATGTTGGTGGAGGTCTCAGTCAGCCCAGGAAGGGTATCGCTCATTCTCTGGACTCCGTGAGGGCATGCAAGGATGGCCTTGACAGCCCTGCCGATCACCTTAGGGCTGATGTAGCGGGCAGCCGGAGCGCTCTGCTTCTCGTAGAGGAGAATCATGTCCGGATCAGAGTACTGGTACTCGAACTTGGACTCCTCGAATTTCTTCTCCACCAAAGCCTTAACCTTACGGGAGTCGGCTGAAGGAACGAGGATCTCAGCCTCAGCCTCGAACGGGATGGCGTTGCGGAGGGAGCCGCCCGTGATGGAGGCCACCTTCACGTCATATTCAGAGAGCACGGCATCGAGAAGACGGCAAATGATCTTGTTGGCGTTGCCTCTGAAGAGGGAGATGTCCATCCCGGAGTGACCGCCCTTGAGGCCCTTTACAGTGATCTTGTAGCCCACGAATCCTTCAGGAGTCTTATAGGTTCTGTAGGTGAAATCAGCCGTGCCGTCAATTCCACCGGCGCAACCGGTGCAAAGTTCGCCTTCCTCCTCGGAATCAAGGTTGAGAAGTATATCACCCTTCAGGACACCAGGTTTCAAGGAATTGGCGCCGGTCATGCCGGTTTCCTCATCATAGGTGATGAGAGCCTCAAGCGGACCGTGCTTCAAAGTCTTGTCCTGAAGAACGGAAAGCGCGAGAGCCACGCCGATGCCGTTGTCAGCCCCGAGGGTGGTTCCCTTGGCGGTCACCCACTCCCCTGCTATCTCGGTCTCGATAGGATCGGTAAGGAAGTCATGCTTAGTGTCGGCTGTCTTCTGCGGAACCATGTCCATGTGAGCCTGCATGATCACGCCCTTGCGGTTCTCGAAACCAGGGGTCGCAGGGGCTGTGAATATGATGTTGCCGGTGTCGTCCTTCTTCACGTCGACGCCGTGTTCTTTTCCCCAATTGAGGAGGTATTCCTGAACCTTGCCTTCGTGCTTTGAAGGACGAGGCACTCTCGTGAGGCCATAGAAGTTCTCCCAAACGGCCTTTGGCTGCAAATCTTTAATTGTCATAGCGTTATACTGTTAATATGTGAATATGTTCACTGTTGAATCATTCTGAACAAACATTTTGTCAATTCAAGGCAAACTCTACTTGGAAAGAGGGAAATACCCTTCCGTGCCAAGCTGGTAGATGGCCATTCTGTCCTGAAGAAACGAGGTCACGCCATCGGAAAGGCGGACAGTACAGATGGCAGGAATCCTGTAGATGGCGACGTTTGTCTTGGACTGTACTCCCTTGCCGGAAGCCTCGCCGATAGGCTGAGGGATAACCTCAAGAAGATAAGGTTTACCAGACATGTTGTCCGCAGAGACTATCCCATCCGTGTCAGAGATTCTGAATGCCACGTATGTCTGTGATTTTCTGTCTTTCGTAGGAACGACATCGCATTTCAGCTTTTGTGTCTGACAGTCACTGTAACCGATAAACATGGACATATATTCCTTCTCAAGCGCAGAGATTTCCTGAAGAGCCGCTCCCATCGCCTCACCGCTGTAGGTGGCATCAGTGTCGCCTGTGACGATCTGAACCCTCTTCTGACGGAGATTGAATATCATGTCGGCGGCTTCCTTGGCCCTCTGCTCAAGGGATTTTTGGACCACCATATTCTGCTGCACCGCGATTCGGTTGTAGGATGCGTCCTCCTTTACTCCACGATAAAGAGTAGCCGCCTCAGAAGTGAGGTTGGAACTTACCCCTTTTCCATTGAAATCCGCTCCGGCCTGTGTGGTGAACCTCCACTCGGCGCTCTCACCGAAATTTCCGTCATTGACTGCGATAAGTCCTTGAGAAGTAAGCGAAAGGAAAGACTGCGCAGCCTTGTCAGGATTAACATAGTAGCGGAAATTCTGGTCGGCCTCGATGTACGGGGTCATACGGACAGTGCTTAGCGTGCAGGTGGTCTGGTCTGACTGACGGGCGTCCACGCCAAGATACTTCTGGGCGTACTTGGCGTAAGGACCCGCGTAGAAATATTCACGGACGGCCTCCACCTCAATTGTGATGGTGGTCTGAGGAAGAGCGTAGGAAACTGTTCCCACAGGATCCTGGGCCGAGATTCTTCCGGCCGGCAGCATGGCGGCGACCAGGCAGAGAAGTGATACGGTTCGATAATTTCTCATATTCATAAAATTTTTGTCATTTCCATCTTTTGTGCGTCCAGAGGTAATTCTCCGGATGTTTTTCCAGATCGACTTGAAGCAGGTTGTAATATTCCTGCATAATCGAATGAGGGGTCATCGCCGAGGCGTCACGGCAAATCTCCTTGAATGTCCACTCATAATGGCCTCTGGACACCGGGGTCAGGCTCATGTAGAACACGCTGTAGTGAAGCTTGTGGGCGATCGACGCACCGCCGAGCATCGTCCGGGTCGGCTGGTGCATGAAATCAACCACATCATTCACAGTGGAGTTGCGGTACGGACACTGATCGGCCGGGATGATGTAGATTTTCTTGTCATCCCTGTGAGACAAGGCGAAGCGGAGAAGGTTCACCGAACTGACATAACCAGTATAGCCATCCCGAAGCACAGGAGCGCAGCGGTTTACCCTCATGATTTCGTCCCACATCTTGCTGCTGAGCGGTTTATAGACGGCGATAATGTCATTGACATCTATTTTCGACCGATCTGATTCCGGCCGGTAATCGTAGGTCAGGCAGCCTCCTGTAAGTTCCCAGTTGCCGAAATGGCTGTTCAGCACGACAACCCCAGGACTTACGGCAAGGGCGGCCTCGACAGCATCAAGGTTGGTATATTCAACAAGATGTTTTTTATGCAGCCTTTCAGGATTACGGCAGCCTCCGAACCAGATTGTCTCGGCTATCACTTCCCCGAAATGCTTATAGAACGCGTCTGAAATCCGCTTGAGTTCCTTGTATTTTTTGTCAGGAAACGCCCGGGAGAGGTTGATCATGACCACATCCCTCCGGTAGTGCAGAACATCCCTAAGCAACCAGGCGAAGAATCCCGCCCATGCATAATGAAACCTCAGCGGAAGCGCCGAGATCACCCGCAGAAAGCCCTGCACAAGTTTCGTAAATATCTTCATCTCTCTACAATCAATCGCATATTCAGACAAATATAGAAAAAGAGACGATGAATATGAAATTTTTTCAATGTGCTGGCATGCGATTGCCTTACCAATCCGGCAACTGATAAGAAAAACGTAGATGAAAGGGGCTGAAAAGCACATAAATTTGGTAAGTTGGATAGTTATTTCGTATATTAGTGACTTGTTATGTCACGGCCGAAGCGGAGGAAGGGATGCGGAGCGGACCGGCGGGATGACGTGCGGACGGGAATATATTGGAATATAATAACACAAATAATTTAAAGTAAAAAAATCATCTGTATGAAAGGACATCCTAAAGGACTGATTTCAGCGGCGCTGAGCAACATGGGCGAGCGCTTCGGGTACTACATCATGAATGCGGTTCTCACACTCTTCCTTTGCTCGAAGTTCGGGCTGAGCGACGAGACAGGAGGACTGATCTATTCATTCTTCTATGCGGGAATATACATTCTCAGCCTTGTGGGAGGCATCATCGCCGACCGCACCCAGAACTACAAGGGGACAATCCAGAAAGGTCTCATCATCATGGCCCTTGGCTATGTAGTTCTCTCCGTTCCTATTCTCGCGACTCCCGAGAACAAATCATGGCTGCTGCCTCTTACATGCTTCGCGCTCTTCCTGATCGCATTCGGCAACGGTCTCTTCAAGGGCAACCTCCAGGCTATCGTCGGACAGATGTACGACAACTTCGAGGCCGAGGCCGCCAAGCAGGGACCTGAGGCTCTCAAGGAAGCGCAGGGAAAACGCGACTCCGGTTTCCAGATCTTCTATGTTTTCATCAACATAGGTGGTCTCGTGGCTCCGTTCGTGGCTCCTCTTCTGAGAAGCTGGTGGCTGAAAGCCAACGGATTCGTCTACAACTCACAGCTTCCGAGACTATGTCATGAGTATATCGCCTCAGGCACCCCGTCAGACAACTTCATGGCCGAGGCCACAAAATCCATTACAGACCCGGCAGTACTTCAGAGTCTTGAGCAGGGTGGTGAGGCCATCGGTACTTTCTGTTCCAACTACCTTGGTGTGTTCAACGCCGGCATTCACTATTCATTCATAGCCTCTGTCGTCGCGATGATGCTCTCCCTGGTAATATTCCTTGTCAACAAGAAGAAATTCCCTACCCCTGCCAAGAAGGCGGCTTCCACCAACACCGGTTACACCGCAGAAGAGAAGGCCACAATGGCAAAGGAGATCAAGCAGAGGATGTACGCACTGTTCGCCGTTCTCGGCGTAGTGATCTTCTTCTGGCTAGCGTTCCACCAGAACGGGCAGTCCCTCTCGCTCTTCGCGCGTGACTTCGTCAACACGGACAAGATAGCCCCGGAGATTTGGCAGGCCGTGAATCCGTTCTTCGTGATAGTGCTCACCCCGATCATCATGTGGATCTTCGGAGCTCTCGGCAAGAGAGGCAAGCAGATCTCGACCCCTCGCAAGATTGCCTACGGAATGGGCATCGCAGCCACTGCATATCTGTTCCTCGCCATATTCTCCGGCGTCATGGGTTATCCTTCGGCCACCGATTTCAGAGGTATGGACGTGGCTCAGCAGGCCACATTGAAAGCAGGTCCTTGGGTGCTGATCGCTACATATTTCTTCCTCACCGTCGCGGAGCTCTTCATCTCTCCTCTCGGACTCTCGTTCGTGTCCAAGGTGGCTCCTAAGCATCTTCTCGGACTTTGTCAGGGACTTTGGCTCGGAGCCACCGCTGTCGGCAACCTCTTCTTGTGGATCGGACCTCTGATGTACAACAAGATGCCTCTTTGGGCCTGCTGGAGCGTGTTCCTCTGCATGTGCCTCGTCGCAATGGGAGTGATGCTTGGAATGGTCAAGTGGCTTGAAAAGGTTACTAAATGACGGAAGAGACAAGACAAACTTTGATCCTGTGGGCTGAGACCTACAATGACCCTCAGTACTTCCAGGAAGATCCGATTGCTTTCCCGACCTTGTTCGCACAGCGTTTCAAGGCCGGGAAACGCTCATTGGCGGATGTGGAGATCGCGGCGGTCTTCGCGGCACACTTCGCCTGGGGACGCAGGGCGATGATCATCCGGGACTGTGGCAGACTGTTTGACGAGATGGACTGGCGGCCTTATGAATATGTGATGGGCGGCAAGTGGCGCGACGACGACACCAGCATCCACCGCACAGTCAAATGGAGCGAGGTTGCGGGAATATGCTCACGTCTGAAAAAGGCCTATGAATCAAAGGCTACGCTCGAATCCCTGTCACAAGACGAGTTCAGGACCGAAATCTATGGCCAGAAGACAGACCTGAAAGCTCCAAACAAAAAGATCAACATGATGAGGCGCTGGATGGTCAGAAACGACGGCAAGGTGGATTTGGGAATATGGAAGGGCACGGACCCGGCCGACCTTCTCATCCCTCTGGACGTGCACGTCTATGACGAGGCGACAGCCCTTGGCCTTACGGCCAGGAAGCAGAAAGACATCACCACAGTGAAGGAAATCACCGATTGCTTCGCTGAAATATTCCCGGGAGATCCTTGCAAGGGTGACTTCTCCCTTTTCGGCTACGGAGTGACGCATCCGAAGGCCGCCAAAACAAAATGACGGTCATATTCGTATAATAATAAATACGGCAGTCTGTTTGCAAGTGATTGCCCGCCTTCAAGGAAACTATGCCAAGACTTTTCATCATAGCCGGTTGCAACGGTTCCGGAAAGACAACCGCATCTTATGCGCTTCTGCCCGGAATGCTGGAATGCAGCGAGTTCGTGAACTCCGACGAGTTCGCGAAAAGCCTCTCGCCGTTCCATCCGGAAAGCGCCTACGTGGCGGCCAGCCGGTATATGCTGATGAAAATGAGGTTTCTTCTGCAAAAAAAGGCCGATTTCTGCATAGAGACCACGCTTGCTACTCGGTTCCTGCTGAAAGTGATAAAAGAGGCAAAAGATGCAGGATACTATGTGACGATCCTTTACTTCTGGCTCAACTCACCAGACCTGGCAGTCGCCAGAGTGGCGGCCAGAGTGGCGGCCGGAGGACACAACATCAAGGAAGAGACTATCAGGCGGCGCTACAACGTCGGTCTTCACTACCTGTTCAGGGACTTCATGCCGATCTGCGACAGATGGCTCCTGCTTGACAACTCGACGGTGCCGTTCTCGATCGTCGCTGAGGCGTCGGAGGACGGAAAGATCATCCGGGAGCCGGAGAAGTTCAGCAAGATCCAGGCAATCAACGCCGAATACGAAAAACATCTGGAAGAAGAAAAAAGGAAGACAAAGAATGTATAAGGATAAGAATTTCTATCTCAATCTGTTTCAAGTCAGCGAGACGCAGTTGGAAAGGCTTGCGGCAGACGGACTGAGGGGAGGCGGGAGCTATTGCGACCTGTTCTTCGAGAACACTTCCTACAACGACCTCTTGCTGAGGGACGGAATCGTCTCGTCGGGCGGATTCCACATCGACTACGGGGTCGGGATCAGAGTCCTCAAAGGGGACAAGACCGGCTACGCCTACTCCGAAAGCACGGATCCACGCTCGATGGCCGAGGCGGCATTGGCGGCGTCAAAGATTGCTGAAGGAGTTACCGGGGGCGTGGAAGCGGTTCATTGCAAGACCGTCACGGCTCCGAAGGATAGATATTCATACGAAACTGACTGGAGATCCTCCGACGCGACGCGGCTTGTCCCTTGGATGGAGAAGCTGGAGTCAAAGATAGCGGCGAGGGATCAAAGAATAGTCAAGATCATCGTGTCGTTCTCCGGACAGGTCAGCGACATCCTGATGTTCAACTCCTTGGGAGAACTGACATTCGAGACAAGGCCGATGGGAACCCTGTCTGCGTCGGTCGTTTTCAGCCAGAACGGGAAAATCGAGAACAAGAACACATCAAGGTCCTACCGCGCGGGCACAGAAATGCTGACCGAATCACTTCTGGACGAGATGGCCGACAGCATCGTCTCCGGAATCGACGACAGGTTCGCTGCGAAGCGCCCTAAAGGCGGACAGATGCCAGTCGTGATGGGGGCGGGAGCTTCGGGAATATTGCTGCACGAGGCCATGGGACACGCTTTCGAGGCTGATTTCAACAGGAAGGGACAGTCGGTCTTCTCCGAGAGAATGGGACAGAAAATCTGTGACGGAAGCATCTCTATCGTGGACGACGGGACGATTCCGTTCAACAGGGGCGCGATCAATTTCGATGACGAGGGAGTCCAGGGTCAGAAGACATATATGGTTAAGGACGGTGTCCTGACAACTTACCTGCACGACCGGATAAGCGCCGGGTTCTACGGAGTCTCCCCTACCGGCAACGGACGGAGGGAATCGTTCCGCTACGCCCCTATTCCGAGGATGAGGGCGACTTACATGGAAAGCGGAAAGGCAGACAAGGGCAGCATCATCGCCTCAGTGAAAAAAGGAATATATGTGGATCAGTTCAGCAACGGTGAGGTCCAGATCGGGGAGGGCGATTTCACGTTCTTCGTCAAGAGCGGGTTCCTGATCGAGAACGGAAGGCTTACCCAGCCTGTGAAAGACATCAACATCATCGGCAACGGGCCGCAGGCTCTGGCTGACATCGTGGCCGTGGGTGACGATCTTCAAATCGACAACGGGGCATGGACCTGCGGCAAGGGACAGAGTTGTCCGGTGTCTTGCGGAATACCTACGGTACTGATAAACAAACTGACGGTCGGAGGAGAATAGAATGGAAGAGATCAACGGAATGCTTACGGAGCAGGAGATCAAGGTCGCGGACGCCTGTCTGCAAAAGGCTCTCAGCCTTGGGGCGGACAAGGTCCGCATCACTCTGAACAAAAGCCTTATGGAACTGTTCGGCACTCTCAACGGGGAGTTAGACAAGGTGAATCATTGCCTTGACAGATCGATAAGCGTCTGCCTGTTTGTAGACGGCAAGTTCGGAAGTTTCTCAACCAACAGACTGGTGGAATGCGAACTGAACGATTTCCTGAAGAAAGCGATAGCCACAGTCAGGATGCTTGCTGAAGACCCATGCAGAGGCCTGCCGGATCCGTCCAGGACGGCGAAAAACGCTGTGACAGGCAAGGAGCTCGGACTTTATGACGGGAATTATCCTGCCCTGACATCTGACGAAAGGTTAAGAATGGCAATCGACGCAAGCATATTCAAAAAGCACTGCGGCGACGGGCTCATCTCGGAAGAGGGGGAATATTCAGACTCCATCTTCGACTCGCTGGTGATCGACTCCAACGGGCTGCGCTGCCGCCACACCGAAACTTCCTTTGAATATGGGGTCGAGGTGACTGTGCAGGATGCGGACGGCAACCGGTACAGCAGTTACTGGTGGGACGCCACACCGACGCTCAAGGATTTGAATATCCAGGATTGCGGCGAGACCGCTTTCAGGAGGGCGATGTCACAGATCGGGCCGGTCAAGATCGAGAGCGGGAAATACAACATGGTAATTGACAGCGAGGTGGCTTCGAGACTGGTCACGCCTGTGCTGAACGCTCTGGGAGGATATTCATTGCAGCAGAAGAACTCGTTCATGCTGGATTCGCTGGGGAAAAAGGTGTTCCCGGAATGGCTGGACATTTGGGACAAGCCGGTCAGCGTCGGGGAGACGGGGTCGAGGCTGTTTGATTCAGAGGGGGTTGCGACAGCTGAGACACCTATTATTGAGAAAGGTGTGGTCAAGGAGTATTTCGTGAACACTTACATGTCGAGGAAGATGGGGGTCGAACCGACTATTGAGGACGCTACTAGGCCGGTGCTTTTGCCTTGCGTCGCGCCGTCGATCAATTGTAAGGTCACTTCGACAAGCTCAGTGACCGTCGAAGCGACCTGCGGCAAGACCGAACTGATGCGGCTTGTAGGCGAAGGCATCCTCGTGACCGGATTCAACGGCGGCAACAGCAACTCTGCCACCGGGGATTTTTCTTTTGGAGTGGAAGGCTTCCTTTTCAAGGACGGAAAGGTCGTGCATCCGGTAAGAGAGATGCTGATAACCGGCAATCTCCTCACTCTTTGGAACAATCTTCTGGCCGCCGGAAGCGACGCGAGGTTCTGTAAGTCAAAACTTATTCCTACCTTAGCGTTCGGAAATGTGGACTTCAGCGCCTGACGCAAAAGTATAAGCAAAGTACAATAAGCAGATAATTAACATTTTAACAATAAATCATCATTATGAAAGTACAGAAAAACCATGTGGTCAAGCTGACCTACGAACTGACGGTGGACGGGAAACTAGCCGACAAGGCGACAGAAGAGCGTCCGCTTGACTACATCCACGGCACACATATGCTTCTCCCTAAATTCGAGAGCGAGGTGGAAGGCAAAGAGCCTGGCGACGAGTTCGCCTTCACTCTCACTCCTGAGGAAGGCTACGGCACATTCGACGAGAGCCGTCTCTTCGAGTTGCCTAAGGCCGCTTTCGAGATCGACGGTAAGGTACGTGAGGATCTTCTCGTTGTGGGTCAGGTGATTCCGATGCTCAGCAACACCGGCCAGGTCGTTCAGGGAACAGTGCACGAGGTTAAGCCTGACACTGTAGTGATGGACTTCAACCATCCTATGGCCGGCAAGACCCTCAACTTCACCGGAAAGGTTGTCGACGTTCGTGAAGCAACCGAGAAGGAACTCAAGGAAGGCCTTCACGGAGAGTTCCTACCACAGGAAGAGCACGAGTGCCATTGTCATAAGGACGGCTGTGATTGCAACGGTGAGGGGCACAAGGACAGTGAGTGCTGCCATGGAGAAGGCAAGAAAGACGGCGGATGCTGCCACGGTGAAGGAAATTGCCACAAAGGAGAGTAATCAATGCGTACGGCGGTTGTCATACTGAACTGGAACACAAAGGATTATCTTGAGCGTTTCCTCCCCGGTCTGCTGGCCTCGGCCACGGACGGGGCGGAGATCATTGTAGCCGACAGTGCCTCCACTGACGCCTCAATGGAGATGCTGTCCGAGAGGTTCCCGTCGGTAAGACAGATCCGCCTGGACAAGAACTACGGCTTCACGGGTGGCTACAACAGAGCCTTCAAGGCTGTCTGCGAGCTGCCGGAAGCCGAAGATCTTGAATATTTTGTCCTGATCAACTCAGACATCGAAGTCCCAAAGGACTGGCTTAGGCCGCTCACGGAATGGATGGACAGCCATCCCGAGTGCGCCGCCTGCGCCCCGAAACTCCATTCGTGGTACGACAAGGACAGTTTTGAATATGCCGGGGCGGCAGGTGGACTTCTGGATCGTTTCGGCTACCCGTTCTGCCGTGGAAGGGTCCTCAAAAGAGTTGAGAAGGATTCTGGTCAGTATGACTCTCCGGCCAAAGTGTTCTGGGCCACGGGTGCGTGCCTGATGGTGCGCAAGACGGAATATTCAAAGATGGGCGGGCTGGACGACAGGTTCTTCGCCCACATGGAGGAGATTGATCTCTGCTGGAGGCTTCAACTGGAGGGGAAGAGCATATTCGTTGTGCCTCAGTCGGTTGTGTGGCATCTTGGTGGGGGTACGCTGCCGAACGACTCCCCGTGGAAGTTGAAGTTGAACTACAGGAACAACCTCCTGATGCTCCAGAACAATCTCGCGAAGACATATTCATTGCAGGAAATAAAGGAACTCACTCCGGAGAAGGCAGCCGTCAAGGCTTGCAGGCGCGCCCGAGGCACCATATTCATCAGAATGTGTCTGGACGGGTGCTCCGCGCTGGTCTATCTGCTGACCGGAAAGAAAGATTGCTTCAAGGCGGTTTGGGAGGCACACAAGGAATTCCGGAAGATGGAGGTCAAACCTGATGTCAAGGTGATTCAGGAATATGCCGACACACACCGCGGGATAGATGTTCCGTCATTGTTTCCGGAATGGATCGTCCCGTTGGCGATGCTCAAAGGAAATGGAATTTTTGAATATTTAAGGAAGTTAATATGAAAATCGTCATTCAGGGGGCTGGAGAGGTAGGTTCACATCTTGCCAAGATGCTGAGCCTTGAAGCCAATGACATAACCGTCATTGACGATGATCCGCAGAGGCTTGCCAACATCAGCGCCATCGCTGACGTGATAGCCATCGAGGGATCTCCATCATCATTGAAGGTGATGCGTGAGGCACAGGTACAGGACGCAGATCTGTTTATCTCCGTCGTACCATTCGTGCCACAGGACGTGAACATCGTGAGCGCGCTCCTCGCCAAGAACCTCGGAGCGAAAAAGGTCACGGCCAGAATTGACGACAACGATTTCCTTTCAGCCGAGAACAAGCTGCTGTTCAAGCAGATGGGCATCGAACTAATGTTCTACCCGGAGAGACTTGCAGCAGACGAGATCTTCGATCTTCTCAAACATTCTTCTTCGACAGAATCCATGGATTTCGCCCGTGGAAAGCTTCAGGTCGAGGTCTTCAAACTGGAGGAGGACTCCCCTCTTCTGGACATGAAACTCGCCGAGTTCGCCGCCATAGCAACCAGCGACGAGCTTCAGTTCCGCGTGATCGCCGTCTCCCGTGGCGGCAAGACGATCATGCCAAAGTACGACACCAAGTTCATGTTCAATGATCTGGTGTTCATCATCGCCACCCGCGAGGGTATGTCATTCCTGATGAAGTTCCTCGGCAAGAGCAACATAGAGATTGACAAGGTGATGATTCTCGGAGGTTCGGACATCGCCGAACTGGTCGCGGCCAAACTAAGCCCGAAAATCAGTTCGGTGAAGATTCTGGAACGGGACAAGGAACGCGGAATGATTCTGTCAGAAAGACTTCCCGACAATGTGATCGTCGTGATCGGCGACGGAAGGAACTCTGACCTTCTGCTTGAGGAAGGAATCAAGGACTACGATGCGTTCCTGGCTCTGACCGGCAATGACGAGGCCAACGTACTGGCATGCGTCGTGGCTAAGAAGTTCGGGGTTGACCGAACCATCGCCGAAGTCGAGAACATCGAGTACATCCACCTCGCCGAAGAGATGGGTGTCGATTCAGTCATCAACAAGAAACTCATCACCGCCGGCCGTCTGTTCAAGTTCACCCTCAGCGGCAAGGCCCGCCTTGTCAAGTACATGAGCGGCACCGACGCGGAGGTTCTTGAATATACCGTCGCTCCCGGCAGTGCAATCACCAAAGGCACCCTCAAGGACATCACGTTCCCTAAAGACGCTGTGATCGGTGGCCTTATCCGAGGCAGCGAATCCTACATCGCGATCGGCTCAACCCGCATCGAGCCCTACGACCGTGTCGTAGTCTTCGCCCTGCCCCACACCGTCAAGGACATAGACCGGCTGTTCCGGTAACGATCTCCGCATTGGCAGGCTATTCGATCAGCTTTTTCGGCTGATCAGACGGAAAGTTCAAGCCAGCGGGTTTCCTTGGTGTCGAGAAGATCGGAGACTTCGGCGAAACGGGTGGTGACTTTCTGGAGTTCAGCGGGGTCGGTCAGGCCGCCGTTCATCTTGGACTCAAGGTCTGACTTCTCGGCGGTCAGGGACTCGATGTCTTTCTCAAGCTGTTCAAGCTCTCGCTGTTCCTTGTAGCTCAGCTTGCGGGGAGCGTCAGGACGGGAAGCTTTGACAGAAGGCTGTTCCGAACCGGTGACAGACACAACGGCCTTGGCCGCGCGGTCTTCCTCACGGGCTCTGCTGCGTTTCTCAGCCTCGTAGTCTTTGATGAACTCTCGGTACTGGCTGTAGCTGCCGATGAAGTCCTTGACCTCACCGCCTCCGCAGAACACGAAGAGGTGATCGACCAGACGGTCCAGAAAATGGCGGTCGTGGGAAACCAGAATCAACGTGCCTTTGAACTCTTTCAGGTACTCTTCGAGAATATTTATGGTCACGATGTCCAGGTCGTTCGTAGGCTCGTCCATTATCAGCAGGTTCGGCTGCTTCATCAGGATGGTCAGCAGGTACAGGCGACGTTTCTCTCCTCCGGAAAGTTTGCTGATGCGGTTGTTCAGCATGTCGTGCGGGAAAAGGAACTGGCTCAAGAGATGGGTGTCGTTCACTGTCTCCAGAACGGTCTGGTTCTCATCAAATTGCATTCCGCTCTGGCGGTAATAGCCTATCTTCAGGGACTCTCCCCTCTCGATGACACCGGTGGTTCGACAATGCTCACCAACCGTGGTTCGACCAGGCTCCGACGCATCCATGTTCCCGATGAGAAGATTGATGAAAGTTGTCTTGCCGACACCGTTTTTTCCCACGATGCCGACCTTCTCGTAACGTTGGAAATTATAAGTGAAATGGCTCAGGTAGCATTCATCTCCATAGTAGAGGCTGACATCCTTGCAGTTGATGATCTTGGTTCCAAGCCTTGAGGCAGGCCCCATCTCGGCAAGGCTAACGCTGTTGGTCTTGTAAACCTGCTCAGCCCTGTCCTTCAGTTCATAGAAGGCGTTCTTGCGGTACTTCGCCTTGCCGGTCCTGGCACAAGGGCTTGCATGCATCCATTCCAACTCACGGCGAAGAAGGTTCTTGATCTTGTCGGTCTCAGCGTTGTAGTTCTCAATGCGCTCCTGCCTCTTCTCCAGATAGTTCTGATAGTTACCTTTATAAATATACACGGCTCCGTGATCCATCTCCATCACAGTGTTCGCCACGGAATCAAGGAAGTAGCGGTCATGGGTCACCATCAGGAGGGTGCAGCGGGCGTGGGACAGATAGTTCTCCAGAAACTCAATGCCATCGATGTCCAGATGGTTCGTCGGCTCGTCCATCACGAAGAAGTCAGCCTCGCTGGCAAGCATCACGATGATGGCGGCACGCTTGACCTCGCCACCGGAAAGCACCTTCATCTTACGGTCATATTCAGACATCCCGAAGGAGGTCAGCAGACGGCGGACACGCTGTTCATATTCAGCGAGATGCTCCGGATCAAGGTTTTTCGTCCACTGCTCGCTGTCCCGCATTATCTGATCCCACACGGTGGATTCTGGGTCATATTCATACTCCTGCTCAAGGAAGGCGATGCGTATGTCCTTGAGGAATATGATCTTGCCGCCGGAGTCGGAGTTGTCCTTGCCGGCGAGGATGCGCAGGAGACTGGTCTTGCCGGTGCCGTTCGGGGCGATCAGGGCGATCTTGTCGCCTTCGTTGATGTTGAATCCGATGTGCTCGAACAGCACTTTCGGGCCGTAGGATTTGGAGATGTTCTCTATCTGGAGGTAACTTGGCATATTCAAATAATCAGGCAAACTAATTTGCCACTCACTTAAATAAGTTGGTAATATTTAAAGGATTACTAGAATCCGAAATATTCCTTGGCGTTGTTGTAGGAGATGTCACGGACCATCCGGGCGACGGTGTCGATTTCGGATGCGGGGATCTTTCCGGCCTCGACATCGGTGCCGATCACGTCACAGAGGATGCGGCGGAAATATTCATGGCGAGGGTAGCTGATGAAGCTGCGGGAGTCGGTCAGCATGCCGACGAAGCGGCTCAGAAGGCCAAGCGACGAAAGGACGTCCATCTGACGGCGCATTCCGTTCTCCTGATCGAGGAACCACCAGCCGGAGCCGAACTGCATCTTGCCGGGAACCGAACCGTCGTTGAAGTTGTAGGCCATCGTCGTCATCACCTCATTGTCCTTAGGGTTCAGGCAATAAAGAATGGTCTTCGCAAGGTTGCCGGTCTTGTCAAGCGCGTCGAAGAACCTGTTTCCCGCCGCAGCGATCGGCTTGTCGTTCATCGAGTCGCAACCCGCGTCTGGCCCGACGTCATTGAATATCCTCGTACAGTTGTTGCGAAGCGGTCCGACATGGAACTGCTGCGTCCATCCGGACTCGGCATCCATCACCGCCAGATCGCGCAAAACCGCACTCTTGTACTTCACGGCGTCATATTCACAGACAAACATACCTGAAATGGCGGTTTTGAATATCCTTTCAATCTCCTTTTCATCATATTCCTCCGCATAGAAAGTGTCAATGCCATGGTCAGAAAGGCGGCAGCCCATCGACTCAAAGAAATCATGACGCTTGCGAAGAGCCTCAATCAGGGTTGAATATGAACGAATCTCCACCCCCGCAGCCTCTGAGAGCCTTCCAAGATATTCATTGAAAGACTTCGCGTCCTCGATTCCCATCACCTTGTCAGGCCTCCATGTCGGAAGGACCTTGGTTCCGAAAGGATGCTCCGCTATCTGTTTGTGCCAACGAAGGTCATCGGCCGGGTCATCAGTCGTGCAGACCACCTCGACATTGAACTTCCGGATGAGCGCCTGTCCCCTGAACTCCGGAGTCGCCAGTTTGGCGTTGCATTCCTCGAAGATCTCACGGGCGGTCTCCGGCTTCAGGATCTTGTCAATGCCGAAAACCCTGCTGAGTTCCAGATGCGACCAATGGTAAAGAGGGTTACGCATCAGGTAAGGCATTGTCTCGGCCCATTTCTCGAACTTCTCCCAAGAGGACTTGCCACCGGTGATATATTCCTCAGGCACTCCGTTCGCCCTCAACGCCCGCCATTTGTAGTGGTCGCCGCTGTGGCTGTCCACCAGCCAGAGCTGCGTGATGTCGCGGAACTGGATGTTCTCGGCGATCTCCCGTGGTGAAAGATGGCAATGGTAGTCGATTATCGGCAGGTTCTCCGCATGGCCGTGGAAAAGCTGGCGGGCCGTCCCGTTGGACAGCATGAAGTCTTTGTGGATGAATGCGCTCATTGTGTGATCTATTATAAGACAAAGTTAGCAACAGGAACCGGAAATCGCAAGATTTGAGGTCTGACATTATGTCAGCGATTCTGTAATTGGCAGATATTTTGATATCTTTGCAGTCGCTTTGGACGGTCAGATGCCGCCCGGAAGCGCAAGTATTGGAAATAAGGAGAAATGAATATGAGCAAGAAGAACAAGAATAAAGAGCAGGAGGAGCGGAAGCAAGCCGCTCAAGCCGCTGACACGAAAGAGCAAACCGCAAATAAAGAATGCAAGGAAGATGCTCCGGAAGTGGACGAGGAAGCGAAAAAGATTGAGGAGAAACTCAACAAGCTTCTGAAAGAAAACGAGGAGTTGAAGGCGAGTGTCGCCAAGGAGAAGGATGACTACATCCGTCTGATGGCTGATTTCGAGAATTTCCGCAGACACTCGGCGGAGGCCAAGCTGGAGCTTGTATCCTCAGCGTCGGCGGACACGATCAAAGGCCTTCTTCCGGTTCTGGATGACTGCGAGAGAGCCATGAAGATGCTTGAAGAAAGTTCGTCCGATGCGGTAGCCAAAGAAGGCACAGCTTTGATTTACAACAAATTGATGGCATATTTAAAAACCAAGGGGCTTGAGGTCATCAAGGCGAAAGGCGAAAAGTTTGACACGGACTTCCACGAGGCTGTGGCCCAGTTCCCGGTACAAGAGGAAGACAAGAAAGGTCTGGTTTACGATGTGGTTCAGACGGGCTACACGCTTTCCGGCAAGGTGATACGCTTCGCCAAGGTAGTTGTGGGAATATAGGAGATTCGTGAATATGGCAGAGAAAAGAGATTACTACGAGGTGCTGGGGGTCGCCAAGACCGCCAGTGCCGACGACATAAAGAAAGCCTACAGGACGGCGGCGATGAAATGGCATCCTGACCGTTGGGTTGACGGCACAGAGGCCGAAAAGAAGACCGCCGAGGAGAAATTCAAGGAGGCTTCGGAGGCGTATTCGGTGCTCAGCGATCCTGACAAAAAGGCAAAGTACGACCAGTTCGGATTCGCGGGTGTGGACGGACAGCCTGGCCCGGACTTCAGCGGAGGTTTCGGAAATCTTAACGACATTCTGAACGATCTGTTCGGAGGCGGGTTCAGCGGATTCTCCGGTGGTGGTTTCTCCGGTTTCAGTGGATTCGGAGGAGGCAGTCAGGGACGAGCCCAGCAAAGAGTCCTGAAAGGCCGTGACATCCGTACAAGAGTCCGCCTTACCCTTGAGGAGATTGCAGCAGGTACCGAGAAAGAGATCACCCTTGAACGTAACAGGCCTTGTCCCGACTGCGGTGGACGGGGAACCAAGAACGCATCCGATGTCAAGACTTGCCCTTCATGTAACGGCACAGGCCAAACCCAGCGTGTGGTCAACTCGCTGTTCGGAAGGACGGTGACATATTCGACATGCCCTCAGTGCGGCGGTGAAGGGAAGGTCATCAGCAATCCTTGCCGTACCTGCGGCGGCACCGGTTTAGTCCGCAGACGCGAGACCGTAAAGGTGAAGATTCCGGCCGGCGTCGAGGATGGCATGCAGCTGACAATCAGAGGCGAAGGACATGCCGCTCCTCATGGTGGAGTGAACGGAGACCTTCTCGTGATCATCGAAGAGATCCCTCATTCAACGCTTAAGCGCGATGGCAAGAACCTGTTCTATTCCACTGTCATTTCCGTGACTGACGCGATTTTGGGAACAGAGATAACCGTTCCTTGCCTGGACGGGTCTTACAAAGTCAAGGTGGATCCAGGCACACAGTCCGGCACGGTGATGAAGCTGCGAGGGAAAGGACTTCCTGCCGTGAACGGGTACGGAAGCGGAACCGGGGATCTGTACGTCAAGATTCTGGTCTGGATTCCTAAGAGGCTCTCGTCCGATGAGAAGAACGCCTTGGAGAACATGAGAGCCAGCCGTTCCTTCACTCCTGATCTTTCACGAGACGACAAGGCCTTGTTCGACAAGATGAAGAACATCTTCTGATTAAAAGGACTCAATTTAGATAAAAATGCTTTCATCCGGGTACGATCGCTGGATTTACAACATTTCATCTACAATCCGGAAAAATAACTTCAAAAAGTTTTGGAATAAAAGAAAATCTTCGTACATTTGCAGTCCGAAAAACAAGAGCAACCGCTTACGGGTCGTTATCAGATGTGCGTAATGTTGCGATAAAAATTTTGAGAAATGGATTTGATTAAAGTTGTAGAACAGGCTTTCGCTAACGAGAAAGTCGCTACGTATCCAAGATTCAAGGCCGGTGACACAATCACCGTCACCTACAGAATCAAGGAAGGTGATAAGGACAGGCTCCAGAAGTTCAGAGGCGTGGTTATCCAGCTTAGAGGTGCCACCCCACAGACAAGAACTTTCACAGTTCGTAAGATTTCTGGAGGTATCGGAGTTGAGAGAATCTTCCCTTTCCAGTCACCATTCATTGACAGCATTGAATTGAACAAGGTCGGCAAGGTTCGCAGGGCAAGAATCTTCTATTTGCGTCAACTCTCCGGTAAGAAGGCAAGAATTAAGGAAAAGAAGCTTGCTTTCGTAAAGGAAGAGGAAGCATAGTCCTTGTAGAGATACTCCGGAATTCAATTCCGGTAATGGTCCCCTAGCTCAACTGAATAGAGCATTTGACTACGGATCAAAAGGTTACAGGTTTGAATCCTGTGGGGATCACAAAGATGCGAGGCTATTGAATCCAATCAATAAGTCTCGCATTTTGTTTGCGGAATTAGCTCAGTTGGTAGAGCGTTGGCTTCCCAAGCCGAAGGTCACGAGTTCGAGCCTCGCATTCCGCTCCAACAAAAAAGAAAGCGAGTGACTATATGTCACTCTCTTTCTTTTTTGTTATTTCCAAACTGAAATGCCGGGCCTAAGCCTCGGGGATCTCGTCGTTGGCCGGAATGGAGAACGGGGATTTACCGGAACCTACTGTGAAATCATCATCCTCTTTCGGAGCGGAAGCCTGGACCTCGTACATCCCTGGACGGGAGCCAGAGGTAAGCTGATTGAACTCCTCTTCGGTGATCATCTTGCAGTTGCCGTTGAATTTGGCGTCAAGTTCTACCTGAAGTCTCCTGATGTGAAGATCGCCCTCCACGACACATGTGTCTTTCAGGGAAAGAGTGTCCTTCACGAAGAAGTTGCCGTTGATCGTTCCCCAAAAGTCAGCGTTGTTGCAGATGATGTCACCCTTGATGACAGCCTTCTCGCCTACAACCACCTTGGCCTGAGAGAAAATGCGACCTTCGAAAGTACCATCAATCCTTATGTCATTGGGAGATGTGATCTCCCCTTTGATTACCGAACCGGCTGAGATTCTGCTGATGTCGTTCACACCAGCTGAATCGGTTGAACCATAATTTGCGCTCATATTTCTTGTATCCTTATATTCTTATATAGTTATCACAGGCTGCCAAAGGTTTTCCTTTAAGCAGCCCTTAAATATTCCATTAAACCAGACCAGCGCCGTGGCAATTCTTGTACTTCTTGCCGGAGCCACACGGGCATGGGTCGTTGCGCCCGATCTTCTTGTCGACATGAATCGGAGTCCTCGCCTTCTGCTCGCCATTGGTTGTGAGATCGTTGCGCTGGGTCCTCATGTTGCTCATGTCCTGGCTTCTCGGAGCCTGGGCCGGACGAGCCTCGCTGTCCTCGCGGAGAGGGACAAAAGCCCTGAGAAGGAATGAGAGCACATCCTTGTTGAGTTCCTCAAGCATGGTGGCGAAGAGGTTGTAACTCTCCAGCTTGTAAACCACGAGAGGATCCTTCTGCTCATAGGCGGCGTTCTGGACGCTCTGACGAAGGTCATCCATGTCACGCAGGTGCTGCTTCCAGTGCTCGTCAATCTGGTAAAGGATGATCGAGCGGCTGAGAGCCTTGGCGATCTCCTTGCCCTGAGTGTTGTAGGCCTTTTCAAGGTCAACGCTGAGCGTCAGCATCTTGCGGCCGTCAGAAATAGGAATGGCAATGTTCTTGTACATATTTCCCTGCTTCTCGAAGATCATCTTGATGAACGGATAGACCTTCTCCGCAAGGGTGTTCATCCTGCGCTCATAAACAGCCTGCATCTGATTGCAGAGAGCGTCGGTAAGTTTGTCGCCTTTAGCATTGGCATAAAAGTTCTCATCAAATCCGAGGTCGATTGACAGCTGAGCCATCACATATTCCTCGAAATCCTGATAAGGCATTCCCTCGGCGCGACCGGCGATGATGGAGGCGGAGTCGATCATCATGTTCCTAACATCGATCTCGATCCTCTCACCGGAAAGGGCGTTGCGCCTTCTGGCATAGACAGCCTCACGCTGGTAGTTCATCACATCGTCATATTCAAGGAGCCTCTTACGGATTCCAAAGTTGTTCTCCTCGACTTTTCTCTGTGCGTTTTCTATTGACTTGGAAAGCATTCCGCTCACCAAAGCCTCGTCATCTGCCATTCCAAGCTTGTCAACCACTCCGGCGATCCTCTCGGAACCGAACAGACGCATCAGCTTGTCCTCAAGGGAAACATAGAAAGCAGACGAGCCTGGGTCTCCCTGACGTCCGGCACGACCTCTGAGCTGACGGTCCACACGGCGGCTATCATGCCTTTCAGTACCGATGATCGCCAGGCCTCCGGCCTTCTTCACCTCCGGAGAAAGCTTGATGTCGGTACCACGGCCAGCCATGTTCGTGGCGATGGTCACAGTGCTGGACAAACCGGCCTGGGCGACGATCTCGGCCTCCCTGGCATGCTCCTTGGCATTGAGGACGTTGTGCTTGATGCCTCTCATGCGGAGCATACGGCTCAGGAGTTCGGAAGTCTCGACATCCGTCGTGCCGACCAGAACAGGACGGCCTTTTGCGATAAGCTCCTCAACCTTGTTGATGACAGCGGTGTACTTGGCTTTCTTTGTCTTATAGATAAGGTCATCCTGATCGTCCCTGATGACAGGACGGTTGGTCGGGATGACAACCACATCCAGTTTGTAGATGGACCAGAACTCGCCCGCCTCAGTCTCGGCGGTACCTGTCATACCGGCGAGCTTGTGGTACATTCTGAAATAGTTCTGAAGGGTGACCGTCGCGAAAGTCTGCGTGGCTGCCTCGACTTTGACATTCTCCTTGGCCTCGACAGCCTGATGCAGTCCATCGCTCCAGCGGCGTCCCTCCATGATACGGCCGGTCTGCTCGTCCACAATCTTGACCTTGTTGTCGATAACGATGTAGTCGACATCCTTCTGGAACATCGCGTAAGCCTTGAGAAGCTGGATCACAGTATGGACACGCTCGCTCTTGAGGGAGTAGTCCTCCATGAGGGCATCCTTCTTCTCCTGTTTCTCCTCGGCAGAGAGCTCTGTGTTCTTCTGGATCTCTGCGATCTGGCTTCCAACGTCAGGGAGCACGAAAAAGTCCGGATTGGATACGGCATTGGCCAGCAGGTCGTGTCCCTTGTCGGTCATGTCAACGGAGTGCTGCTGCTCGCTGATCACGAAATACAACTCGTCGGTGACGATGTGCATCTCGCGCTCGTTGTCCTGCATATAGTAGTTCTCGGCCTTCTGCATCAGCTGCTTCATGCCTTGTTCGCTGAGGAACTTGATCAGAGGCTGGTACTTAGGAAGTCCCTTGTAGGCACGCAGAAGAAGCATTCCTCCCTCGTCCTCCTTCCCGGCGGCTATGGCCTTCTTGGCATCGTTCAGAACCTGGGTGACAAAAGCGCGCTGCTTCTGATAGAGACTCTCGACATAAGGTCTGAACTCCATGTACTGTTCGTCATCCTGAGCCTTGGCCACAGGACCGGAGATGATCAACGGAGTACGGGCGTCATCAATGAGCACGGAGTCCACCTCATCAACAATGGCATAGTGATGCTTCCTCTGGACGAGGTCTGTCATGTTCACTGCCATATTGTCACGCAGATAGTCGAAACCGAACTCGTTGTTCGTACCGAAAGTGATGTCGCAGTTGTAGGCTCTCTTGCGGGCGTCGCTGTTGGGCTCGTGCTTGTCGATGCAGTCCACAGAAAGCCCGTGGAACATATAGAGCGGTCCCATCCATTCAGAGTCACGCTTTGAGAGGTAGTCATTGACGGTCACCACATGCACACCCTTGCCGGCCAATGCGTTAAGAAACACAGGGAGGGTCGCCACGAGGGTCTTTCCCTCACCGGTAGCCATCTCGGCGATCTTGCCCTGATGCAGCACGATGCCACCGATCAACTGGACATCGTAGTGAACCATGTCCCAGGTCACCTCGTTGCCGCCGGCTATCCAATGATTTTGATATATGGCCTTGTCGCCCTCTATGTGGACGAAATCATGGTTTATGCTGAGAGCGCGGTCAAAGTCATTTGCGGTCACCTCGATGGCGGCGTTCTCCTTGAACCTGCGGGCTGTGGACTTCATGATCGCGAAAGCCTCCGGGAGAATCTCCTCCAAAACCTTCTCGATCTCCGCGTCCTCGTCCTTCACAAGCTTGTCGGACTCTGTCGCAAGGTTCTCTTTCTCATGTACCGGGATATCCTCATCCAGCTTGGCCTTTATCTCGGCGATCCTCTTCTCGAACGGAGCTTCGCAATCACGCAGCCTCGCCTTCAATGCCTCAGTCTTGGCTCTCAGTTCATCGTTGGAGAGCTGGTCTATGGGACCGTAAGCCTCCAGAACCTTGTTAAGAATAGGCCGGATCTGCTTGAGGTCTCTGTCGGCCTTTGAGCCGAACACTTTTTTTAGAATACTAGCTATAGCCATAAAAAAATCAAAATGTCTCTGATAATCCTACAAATTTAATGATAATCAAAGACATTTACAATTTTTAAGCCCTGATTAACGCCCTGCCGAAATGTCAGACACAACAAGAGGTCAGGGGCGTCAAGTGAATAGGATTACTGATATGCTTGAATATCACCACATTCAAGACCACATCCAACCCAATACGGCATCATCTCGGACCCGTCAATCCGCCAAATAATTGAGCAGAAGCTTACGAATATTATCGGAAATGCGCTTGTGCGCGTCCGTGGCGTTCTCCAGCATCTCCGCTAAGTTCTTGTACTTGATCAACTCGCGTGTGTTCTCCTCGTTGTCGAAAATGTAGCCCATATATTCCTCATAGGCGTCATCGGCGGCATGCTCCAATTCCGTCACACGCTCGCAGGCCATCGAGATGGCCGGAATGTTTCTCCTGAGATCGACCAAAAGCGGAATGGCATCGTGAATGACCACCGACTGAGATCTCGCCATCTGCGCCAGCTCCTTGAGTTGGTCGTCAAGTTTCGCCGGCCGGTAGATAAGGACAGCCTTGGAAGTGTCCTTTATGACATCCAGGCAGTCGTCCATCGCCATCGCCACAGCCTGAAGGTCCAGTTTGTTGACTTGAACGAAAAGACGTCCGGAAAGCATCTCGTGGAACTCTGTCAAAAGAGCGTCCCCCTGAACCTCGCAGGATTTGATCTCCTTCTCCATTCTTGAGCGGGATTCGGCATCCTCCGTCCCGAACATCTCCACCAGCAAGGATGATGTCTTGCAAAGGAAGTCTGTCTGCCGCGCAAGAATCGGGACAAAATCGTGGCGGGTTCCCCGGAAAAACATCCTCATTCTCCTAATTAAGCCCATAAATATTTCTTTATACTCGATAAACTTTTTTTGTCACGTGCCAAATTTACAATCTATTTCGCGATTTCGCCACTATTCTATAAAAAACAGAAAATTTTTCATCATTTTTCTTTTTGAACCGGCCTCTGTATCACTCACAAAACTACCTTTGTCTCAGAGTTTTGTCCGGCAGAGGATTGTCCGACAGAAGTCTTTTACGCTTCAATCCCGCCAAAGGTCAGCCGATCCTCCGGATCTCGTTTCAACACTAAGCGGCGTTCTGCCGCGGTATCCACTCAAATTTCGTACTTGCTTTACTCTTAGTTCCGACGAAAAGGAGGCTGACCGGCGGGAAAACGCGTAAAGAGGAACGCCAAACGTTTTGTAATTCTGCATAAACTTAGTAAATTGCTGACTAAAACAGATAACGATGCGACTTGCATACTGCATACACGCCCTGAACCTCTCCGGAGGCATTGAAAGAGTCCTCACGACAAAGGCCAACTATCTGGCTGACGTCCTGGGCTACGAAGTCCACATCATCACGGCGAGGCAGAAAGGCCGAAAGGAGTTTTTCAAGCTCAGCGAAAAGATTGTCAGACATGATCTTGACGCCAACGACAGGATTTTTGTCTTCAAGTGCAGGAAGAGACTGGACTCTTTGCTTGAAAAGATCCGTCCGGACATCACTGTGACGGTCTGCGACAACGGGCTCTATGCCCTGACAGGATGCAAGAACGCCGGGATTAAATTTGGAGAATTTCATTTCTCGCATGAGAAATTCATGATGAAATACGGCTCGAACATATTCGGAAGGATTTATGCGGCATTCAGGACGAAAAGACTTGAGAAGGCCGTCAGGAAACTGGACAGGTTCGTGGTGCTGACCCAGGCCGACAAAGAGGATTGGCTTAAAGTAAGGCCGGATGTGGAGCAGATTTACAATCCGCTGTCCTTCGTTTCCGAAGATGTCTCGCCGCTGACACGGAAGCGCTGCATAGCGGCCGGAAGGCTGGAGAGCCAGAAAAATTTCAAGGATCTGATAACAGCCTGGAAGACAGTGGACGGCAGGCATCCGGACTGGGCCCTCAGCATCTATGGAAACGGAAGCCAGAAAGACGCCCTTCAAAGCCAGATCAACGACATGGGGCTGCAAGGCAAGGTAGTTCTCGAAGGCAGCACGGACAACGTGCGGAAAGAGATGATCAACAGTTCCTGCCTGATCCTTACATCAAAATACGAAGGCTTCGGCATGGTGATTCTGGAAGCGATGGAAGCCGGTCTTCCTGTCATCAGTTACGACTGTCCTAAAGGGCCTTCCGAACTGGTCACGATCGGAGCGAATGGCTACCTTGCAAAAGTCGGAGACACGATGACACTGGCGCAAGGAATATGCAGTGTCATCAGCAACGAGGAACTCAGGAAACGCTTCGGGGCGGAATCCAAAAGACGAGCCGGAGACTTCACGCTGGAAAAGACGATGAAGAAGTGGGACGATCTCTTCAGAGACTGTAAGTCAAAGTCTTAACAACAAGTGATCACTTCTCGAACGAGGACTTCTCAGGCAGGATGACATTAAATGATTCCTCCAGAGATGACATCACCTGATCATAGTTCCGGATGTGAACGTTATCATTCAGGCAGACAAGCCTGAACTTCCCTTCCCTGACAGCCTCGATGGCCTTTCCAGGCTTCATGATCAGCGGGAACATCTTCGTGTCGTCGTAAGTGTTGTAAGGCACGAAATTCCCTTCACAGATCTGCCAGGTGCGGAAAAGTTCCTGAGTATAGTCCTCCGGGCTGCGGAACCGGTTGGCAGACACACGGGTAAGTTCATCGCCGGCATATGCCCAGACCTCCTCAAAAGTGGATTTCAAGTACGGTTGGGCATTATGCGGAATCCTAAGTGTTATGAATTTGCCGTAAGGCTTCAGCAACTTCGTGAGCCAGCTCTTGCCACCATAGACAGGAGAGAACCACTTGTCGTGATGCTCGCGCAGAACCGTCTTCTTGTCAAATCTCTCATTGATGATCCTGACATTGTTCTCAAGACATTTGGACCAGAGGCTGGCTCCGGTGTTCATCCTGAAGACGGCGATGTCGGTCGGAAGGCCGTTTTGGAAAAACCTTTCCGGAGGAGTCGGGGCCGTCATGTAGAAATCATCGTTGAAATAGACGAAGTGCTCGGCGAGATCCGGAATCTTATGCAGATACAACTCGATCAGTGAAGAGTTGAACACAGGAAGAAACCTTTCCGGAATATAATCCCGATGGCTTACCAGATGCAGTTTCGGGTTGTTCTCATCCAGCCACTCCGGCTTCTGGCCGCAGGTCACAAAATGCACCTTTCGCACCCACGGGGCGAACTTGTCAATGCCTCTGAACCAATATTTCAGCAAACCGTAATCCCTGAAACGGGCCTCGGAGAATTGGTTCTTTGAGTTGTCAATCTTGCCTGAATACTTGGCGAAATCAGCCTTCCAGGCCGGATCGTTCATATCGACCCATGTAACTACGAAATCAATGTCCATAACAACTAATCCAACAGATAAACGGTAAGGTCGTGGCACTTGCGTTTGTTTTCCGGCGGCAGGGTCATGTAGTCCCCGAACTCCTGCGAGAGCCAGTCATCCCAGCGGCGGAATGCCTTGAAGCTGCAACCTTCAAATTCCAGATCGACATATTCCTCAAGCATATACCTTTCGAAGATTTCCCTCGTGCCATTGTAGGTGACGGAGACTGCCCCGGCGAGGCGCGAAGTCTCGTAAGGATATTTCCGGACCTCGGCGTCAATCTTTTTCCACCAATATTCAGCCCCCCTGGCGTGCGCTTCGATTTTTGAGAACAACGGCTGATGGAAGTTGAACAGGTCGAACCTCGTGCCGCAGATGTTGAGCCTGTGCGACCAATGCGTCAATTGACGCTCCCTCTTCCTCTGGAGTTCAGGGTCTTCAGGCTTGCCGTCCATCGGGAATATGTCGATGTTCAGACCGAAGTCATACTCATAGCCGCGTCCTTGAAGACTTTTGGTTTTGACATCCTCGACCTTGGAGAAAAAATGAACGAAGCGGTCGCCTTTCACTCCTTCCTTATGGCAAAGGCAACGGTAACGCGAGCCGGGCTCCTTTCCGAACGTGGAGACAAAACGCTCATAATCAGGTCTCGGCATCAAGAGGTCAATGTCATCGTCCCAGGGAATGAAGCCTTTGTGACGCACGGCCCCGAGGAGGGTTCCGTAGGCCATGGAATACCTGATTCCTTCCTTGGCGCAGAAGGAATCCACGGCCTTGAGTATGTCAAGGAGATAAAGTTGAATCTCTCTGTGAGACAATTTTTGCATAATACGTTCAAATTATAGCCCGATGTTCACAAATATAACTGATTTTTGTTAAATTTGCGTAATCTGTAGCAAACCGAGTATGCATTCTTATGTTTTTCCAGGAGACCTGGACAAGGAAATAGCGGCGATCGGATCTCAGCCGATCCCCTACATGAGAACCGATGAGTTCTCTGAAATCAATCTCGAATCCGAAGGCATCCTTCTGGATCTGATTCATTGCAAGGGAGGTAGAACCATCATCTACACAGGTTCCGGAACCGGGGCGATGAGCGCGGTTGTGGAGAATTACGTCAGCACAAAAAGGAAAGCGATAGCGATAAACGGTGGATCTTTCGGCAAGCGATGGGTGTCACTCTGTGAGTATTACGGAGTTCCGGTTATTGACTTCAAGGTCCCGTTCGCCAAGGACATCGATTATGAAGAGTTGGAGCGGACCGTGGAGACCGAGCGTCCGGAAGTGTTCCTCTGCCAGCACCACGAGACCTCGACCGGCCAACTTTTCAACCTTGAGAAGATTTCAGGAATATGCCACAGGCACAACGTTTCTCTTGTTGTGGATGTGATCAGTTCATTCCTCGCCGAGGAGCTGGACATGGACGCGCTCGGAATCGACATCTGCGTCACAAGCACGCAGAAAGGCCTGAATATTCCTCCTGGGCTGTCCATCCTGTTCATCAGCAAAAGGTTGGAAGGTTATGAATATGCCCATAAAGGTTACTATTGGGACTTCGATGACAATCTGGGCAATCTCAAAAGAGGGCAGACTCCGTTCAGCCCCGCTACCCTAATCTACCTCCAGCTCAACGCAAGGCTCAGGCAACTCAAGGGACAGGGAGGAGAGTCATGGAACATCTCACAGGTGCGCCACAGGGCGGAGGTGTTCCGTGAGGAATGCCGGAAATACGGCTGGACAATGCCGGCGGAGAATCCGTCTTACGCCATCACCGCCATCCAGACCAAGGACACGGCCGAGCGCAGGATATTCAGGGGGTTGATCGAGCGTTACGGGACTTACATCATGCCAGGCTCAATTCCTGGATTCTACAGGATCTCCCACATGGGACTCCAGACCGACGAGGAGCTCCGCACTCTCGCCGAGCGCATTCACATGATTGAATCCGAGACCGTTTGATGAAAAAGGTTATCACTTACGGGACTTTTGACGTCCTGCATCAAGGGCACATCAATCTGCTTCGCCGGGCGAAGGAACTCGGCGATTGGCTGATTGTAGGCGTGACCACCGACAACTTCGACCTTGAGCGCGGAAAGATGAACACAAGGGACAGCGTGATGAAACGCGTCCAGGCCGTAAAGGACACAAGTTATGCGGACGAGGTGATCATCGAGGAGTACAAAGGGCAGAAGATCGATGACATCCAGAAGTACAATGTGGATGTCTTCGCCATAGGATCCGACTGGGAAGGTTACTTCGACTATCTCAAGGAGTTTTGCGAGGTGGTCTATCTGCCCCGCACCCAAGGGATCTCCAGCACGATGCTCAGAGAGGAGCAGATTTCCGTCAGGATAGGAATGATCGGCACGGGAAGCATAGCGGGGAGATTCGTTCCGGAGGCCAAGTATGTCAGCGGCAACACGATCAGCGCGGTCTACAATCCTGACCACGAGGAATGCGAGGCGTTCCGCGCGGCCAATGGAATACCGCTGGCGGCACGGACACTTGAGGAGCTGTTGGCGAATTGCGACGCGGTCTATGTCGCATCACCTCACTACACTCATTTTGAATATGCAAGGGCGGCTCTCCTTGCCGGGAAACACGTACTGTGCGAGACCCCTTTCGTCCTGCACCTCGCTGAGGCCGAGGAGCTGTTCTCCATCGCCGAGGCCAATGGAAAGACCCTGATGGTGGCACACAAGACTGCCTATTGCCCGGCCTTCAGACACCTATTCTCAATGCTGAAATCCGGCGTGATCGGAAAGATCGTGGACATCAACGCATCAGTCACGACCCTCACCAACGAGAAGTCCTCCAAACTGGACCATTCAAGATTCGGAGGCAGCATGAACGAGAACGCATGCTTCCCTCTCCTGCCGATCATCAAACTGCTCGGGCGTGATGTGCGGAACGTGAACTTTTATTCCATAATGAAGAACGATGTGGACATGTACACCAAGGCTGTGTTCCGTTACGACAGCGCCACCGCCTCTTTCCAAGTCGGACTTGGGGCAAAGACCGAGGGTAATATGGTCATCTCAGGGACCAAGGGCTACATCTATGTCCCGGCCCCGTGGTGGAAGACGGACTATTTCGAGCAAAGGTTCGAGGATCAGAACCAGAACAGAAAGTGTTTCTACCCGTTCATGGGCGAAGGGCTAAGGTATGAGATCCGGGAGTTCATCTCACACATACTCAATCCTGAGCAACGTCTCTACCTTTTGTCCAAAGAGGAAATCCTGAAGATGACTCAGATCCAGGAAGACTACATCAACGGGAAGAACGTATACAAATTAAGTTAAAACTGCAATGAGACAACTCACTCTCCGCGAACTCCAACAGTTCAGCCTTGACATATTGAAGGATGTGGCCGGATTCTGCGAAAGTAACGGGATAAGATATTCATTGGGATACGGCACTCTGCTTGGCGCTGTACGGCACAAGGGATTCATCCCATGGGATGACGACGTTGACATCATGATGCCGAGAGAGGACTATGAAAGATTCAGGGCCACCTACCGTTCGGACAGATATTCATTCATAGACAGCCGTAACACCCCTGACTGCTACATAGCTTTCGGAAGAGTCTGTGACACGGAAAAGACCCTCGCTTCCAGTAGCATTCCTTGGGTAATGTGCGATGTCGGGGTCTGGATCGATATATTCCCGATTGACAGGGTCCCGGATGACAAGGAGACCTTTGATCGAATCTATGATTCTCTGCTGCTACTCATGAAGTTCAATGTCGGGATACGCAGGGTACACACAATCTCCTCATCCAGATTTCCCATAAGGAAAAGGCTTAAAATCTGGACGTTGAAAAGGACTCATCCTCGCCTTATCAAGCGCGACCCGGCGGACATTGTCAAGGACATGAACACACTCATCTCCCTGGTTTCCCCGAAGGAGAGCCGGCATTGGTCACAGCTCACCTGCCCTGAGCTTGGCGCCAACGAGTTCTTTGAGGAAGATGAGATCAATGAATATGTCCGCCTGAAATTTGAAGACAGTGAGTTTTTTGTCTGGAAAGGCTATGACAAGATTCTGCGCGACTCCTATGGCGATTTCATGCAGCTTCCACCAAAGAACAAACGAAAACCGCTTCAGAACTATATCACGTTCTATTGGAAGGGCTGATCCGGTCACTTCGACAGGCTCAGTGACCGGAAAGAATAAGCGAAAAGAATATCACTGATTCTTTCCACCCAAGGTCAGGGGAAAATCAAATGTCAAATTTTGGTCACGTGCAAAATTTGGCATTTGCCTTTTTCCCCCCTGACCTTAATACCAGAAGCCTTACCCACGAAGGTACTTAGCCGTCCAGGATTGTCCGTTGCGGATCATATCCTCCGGAGTTCCGGCGAAGACAACCTCGCCGCCGTTGTCTCCGGCCTCGGGCCCAAGGTCAATGACCCAGTCCGCGGCCTTGATGACATCCAGATTGTGCTCCACGACAATCACCGTGTGGCCATTGCGGATAAGGAAGTCAAAGGCTTTAAGCAACTTCTCCACATCATAGAAATGCAGTCCTGTCGTCGGCTCGTCGAACAGAAACAAAATCTTTTTCCGCACATTGTCGGGATCGTCCTCGTTCTTGGACAGGAACCAAGCCAGCTTGATCCTCTGGCTCTCGCCTCCGGAAAGTGTTGACGAGCTCTGACCGAGCTTGATGTAGGACAGTCCCACATCGACAAGCGGCTGGAGTTTCCTCGCGATCTGCTTTGACAGTTCCTCAGGCTGAGAGCCGAAGAACGAGATCGCCTCCTCGACGCTCATGTTGAGGATGTCGTCGATGTTCCTGCCCTTGAACCGGACCTCAAGGATGTCCGGCTTGAAACGCTTGCCGCCGCACGTCTCGCAGACCATCGTCACATCAGCCATGAACTGCATCGGGATGCGCACGAAACCGTCTCCCTGACATTCGGGGCATCGCCCGCCGTCCTGATTGAACGAGAAGAAGGACGGGGTGTAGCCGTTGATCTTGGCGTACTGCTGCTCGGCGAGGAGTTTGCGGATGTCATCGTAGACCTTGAGATAGGTCACGGCGTTGGAGCGGGAGCTCTTTCCTATCGGGTTCTGGTCTACATATTCAACATTCTTGATTCTGTCGGTGTTGCCGGAGATCTTTCGGAATATTCCCGGAAGGTCGCCGGTCTGGTTGATCATGCGGTAGAGCGCCGGGTAGAGGATGTCCCCCACGAGGGAAGACTTTCCGCTGCCGCTGACTCCGGAGACCACGGTCAGCACACCTAACGGGAACTTCACATCAATATTCTTAAGATTGTGCTCCTGGGCACCTTCCACCGTGATTGAATATGTCCACGGATGTTTTTCCCTGACATAGCGGGATCTACGTCCGGTCAGATACTGGAGCGTCAGGGAATTGTCCATGACCTTAGCCGGGACATTGTCCCCGATCTTTCCTTGGAATACAATCCGCCCTCCGTTCACTCCGGCATACGGCCCCATGTCGATCAGCACGTCGGCCGCGCGGATGATTTCCTCGTCATGCTCGACCACGACAAGGGTGTTGCCGATGTCGCGCAGTTTGCGAAGCACACCTATAAGCCGTTCGGTGTCACGCGGATGAAGGCCGATGCTCGGTTCGTCCAGAATGTACATGGAACCAACCAGCGAACTGCCCAAAGCCGTGACCAGATTGATTCTCTGGCTTTCACCTCCTGAAAGGGTGTTGCAGGCCCGGCTCAAGGTAAGGTACGCCAGACCGACATCCTTTATGTACCGCAGGCGTGAGACAATCTCCTCGACAGCCTTACGGACGATGGATGTCTCATATTCAGTCAACTTCAAGCACGAGAAGAAGTCCAACAACTCATCAATGTTCATGTCAAGCAGTTCCGCTATCGTCTTCCCTCCTACTTTCACGTACAACGCCTCCGGGCGCAGTCTCGTGCCGTGGCAGGCGTGGCAGGTGGTACGGCCAGAGAAACGGCTCAGCATATACTTATACTGGATCTTGTACCTTTGGGACTCCACCCACTTGAAGAACTCATTGATGCCGACAAGCGAGTCATCGTCGCCCTCAACGCTGTGGGTATCCCAGATGATGTTCTTTACTTTTTGCGAGAGGTTGCAGTACGGCTCGAAAATCGGAATCCCGTAACGTGGAGCGACCTTGATCAGATGATCCCTGAACCATCCCATCGACTCCCCTTTCCAGCAGGCAATGGCTCCGTCGTAGATGCTTTTGGTCTTGTCCGGGATCACGAGATCCTCGCTGACCCCGATGATCTTTCCAAGGCCTCCGCAGACAGGGCACGCGCCAAGAGGGCTGTTGAACGAGAAAAGATATTCATCAGGCTGGCGGAATGTAATGCCGTCCAGTTCGAAGCGGTTGGAATATTCCTCCACGGAATTGTCCTTGCGGAGGATGAGTTTGCCCTCGCCCACTCTGAACGCCGTGTCGATCGACGAACGCAGCCTGGTCTGAAGATCCTCCCAATCATTCTGCGACCACGGAGAGCCGTCTTCCGAATATGGCAGACACTCCTTAAAAGCCGGAAGCTTAAGACGGTCAATCAGCAGATCAAGACGCTCGGGGTACTCCCTTTTGTCAGCCATCCTCATGACGTCTTCGATCCGGATGATCCCGTCATCGCCGAAGAATCGGGAATATCCCTCCTCCTTGAGGCGAAGCATCAGTTCGACCTTGTCCTCCCTACCTGACCAGTCCAGGTCAGCGAGAATATACGCCGTCCTGGAATCCCCACTTAAAATACTGGCCATCACATCATTGACACTGTGGCATTTGACCTCCTTGCCGCTGACAGGGGAATATGTCCGTCCGATTCTCGCGAAGATTATGCGGAGGTAGTCGTAGATTTCGGTTGTCGTGGCCACGGTCGAGCGAGGATTCTTGACGTTGACCTTCTGCTCTATGGCGATTGCCGGAGGGATTCCTTCGATTGATTCAACATCCGGCTTGCTCATTCTGCCAAGAAACTGGCGGGCGTACGACGAAAGACTCTCAGCAAAGCGTCTCTGCCCTTCAGCGAACAGTGTGTCAAAGGCCAGCGAAGACTTTCCCGACCCTGAAATGCCGGTCACCACCACCAGTTTGTTCCTGGGAATCTCAACCGTGATGTCCTTAAGGTTGTTGACCTTGGCTCCTTTGATGATTATCTTTCCGTCTTCTGTCATAGTTCAGCGATTTGCGAACCGCAAATTTACGAATATTTCCCGGCTTGTGCCGAATAATGACACTGTTTTCACTTCGCTTCGACGGATTTGGTCACTTCGACAGGCTCAGTGACCAAAGCGCATACTTTAGGACTTGATTCCCTTTTCCGGTCGCTGAGCTTGCCGAAGCGCCAGGCTCAGTGACCGGGACGGCAGGGCCGGCGGAGAGATAGACAAAAAAAAGTCCCGGAGAAATCTCCAGGACTTTCTGCGGTGCGGAAGGGGCTCGAACCCTCGACCTCCGGCGTGACAGGCCGGCGTTCTAACCAAGCTGAACTACCGCACCTTGCGATTTTGCATCCGTCGTTTCTGGTTGTTTCCCTGAATGCGGATGCAAAGATAGGCATTTTTCTTTAACCTGCAAACTTTTTTACTTAATTTCTATGATTTTTTTGGCCTGAGGCACTTCCTGCTTCAGTTGCTTAGGGATGTTGACCTTGAGCACACCATTGACAACGGAAGCGCTAATCTTCTCTTTCTCAACGTCGTCAGGCAAAACCATCGTCTGCTGGAACTTTGAATATGAGAACTCACGCCTCAGATAGTGACCGTGCTTCTTTTCTTCATTGTTCTCCTCTTTCTTCTCCATGTTGATGACAAGATCACCATTGTCGTCAAGGCTAACCTTGAAATCATCCTTGGTCATGCCCGGAGCGGCGAGCTCGATGTCATAGCTCTTCTCGTTTTCTAATACGTTGATCGCCGGAGCGGTCGCATTTGTCCTGACCATCCAATCATTATCAAAGAAATCGTTGAAAATGTTCGGTAACCAATTCTGGTTGTTGTACTTTTTTGATACTGGTAACATAATTAAATCTCCTATTTTTTGTTTTACTTATCTATTTTTCCACCCGCTCTTTCAAGCGGACATCTGTACATTAATCAATCGGCGTGCCGATGCCAGAATAGTATCAAAAGGGCGACAAATTGTCACATTGTCGTGACAAGCTGTCGCCTTTTACTGTCATTATGTCGAATTATTCCTAAACCAGCAAGCCTAAAACATCTTCCTGAACTCCTTGAAATCCTTGGCAAGGCCACCTGCACTGGTCTCTTTGTAGAGGGAAGGCAGATCCTTTCCGGTCTGCTTCATCACCTCGACCACATGATCGAAAGAGACCCGATGCTTGCCATCGGAGAAGGCGGCGTAAAGGTTCGAGTCCAGGGCCCTGGTGGCGGCGAAAGCGTTCCTCTCGATGCAAGGGATCTGGACAAGGCCGCAGATCGGGTCGCAGGTCATGCCGAGGTGGTGCTCCAGTCCCATCTCGGCGGCATATTCAATCTGAGAAGGACTTCCTCCAAAAAGCTGGCACGCGGCGGCTGAGGCCATGGCACAGGCCACGCCGACCTCTCCTTGGCAGCCGACCTCCGCTCCGGAGATGGACGCATTCTGCTTGACGACATTCCCGAATATGCCTGCGGTAGCTAAAGCATGGAGCACACGGATGTCCTTGAAATCATGCCCTTTGGCCAGGTGGTACAAGACTCCGGGCATGACTCCGCTTGAGCCGCAGGTCGGGGCTGTCACGATGACTCCTCCGGATGCGTTCTCCTCACTCACGGCAAGGGCATAGGCATAGACAAGCCCACGGGTCTGGAGGGTCTGCTTGTAACCGGTCGCCTTGACATAATATGTGGGAGCCTTCCTTGGAAGGTTCAATGGACCCGGGAGCACGCCCTCGTGGTCAATGCCCCTTTCCACGGATGCCTTCATGGCCATCCAGACCTCCTGAAGATAGTCCCAGATCTCAGGACCCTCGCAGAGGTCGACATATTCCCAATAGCTGCGTCCCTTGTCCTCGCACCATTTCTGGATCTCGGCAAGATGATTCATCTCATAGACGTCCGGACTTGAGAAGCGGTCATTCGGCTGCCCTTCCGACAAGGCTCCCCCGCCCACACTGTAGACGGTCCACTCATCGGTCTGATGCCCATCCGAGTCAAAAGACTTGAAGCACATTCCGTTAGGGTGGAACGGGAGGAACACCTCCGGCTTCCATACGATGTGCACGGGAGCTATACGGGCCATCGCCTCGATGATCGCCACATCTGTCATGTGTCCTTTGCCCGTGGCCGCAAGGCTGCCATAGAGAGTCACCTCAAAAGAGGCTGCTCCGAAATGGCGCTCCGCAAACATCATGGCCGCTTTGTTGGGCCCCATCGTGTGGCTGCTGGACGGGCCCTTGCCTATTCTGTAAAGTTCTTTTAGAGATTTCATGATTCACGTTCGTTTTATATAGTGAGCTTCAAATAAATCCGTATTATCTTATTGTTTCATGTCACTTACAGCATCCGGTCACTTCGGCAAGCTCACTTCGGCAAGCTCACTTCGACAAGCTCAGTGACCGAATAACTCATATTACTCGGATGCAGCTACCACTGGCGTCAGACGGAATGGATTCCCGCCTACCAATCCTTAACAGCCCGGACGGCGCATTTCTGACACAGCCGGGCATCTTTCGGGGTAATGCTGTACTCCGTGTCTCGAAGCAGATAACCGTTGTCATAGACAGACTTGCCAAAGACGGGCTTGATCAAGGCTTCGAACCATGTGCAGGCGGCTATGTAGCGGCCGAACTGACGGGACAGATGGTAACCGTCCCTGGTAAGCTGGTAGACCTCACACGTGGAGGGAACCTCATACTGATTGTTCAAGCGGGTTTCTCTGGCGAGCTGAACGGCGTCACCACTCGGAATGACGACGGGGATGTCAAACTCCTCCGAAGCCTGTCTCACACAGTCAACGATCGCATTGTACATGGTCGCCTGATTTGCACCGTACAACTTGAACATCCCGTGACTAGAATTGGACGCATAGGCCCATGTCTCATGCCAGGCGATTGTCGCGCGAGGATTCAAGGCTTCTTTTCTTATGATGTTGACAAGCCTGGGAACCCACATCCGGTAAGTCTCGTAAGTTCCCGAGTGCCCTGACGTTTCCTGAATAGTGATGATGTCCCATGGCTCATCCTTAAGCCCGTCAAGCATCGTGGAGTTCTTGCTGATGACCTCCCAGCGATTCTTTGTGGACTTGGAATATCTGTAGTCGGCCAGTCCTTTTGAATATTCATCGCAATGCCTTTCCAGCGAACAGCCGCCGATGTAGAGCCTCGCCACGATGACATTGCGGATCCCGGCAGACTCCAGAAGCCCCGGAAGGTACTCTGTTCCGTCATCCGAGAAGCTGTTGCCGACAGCCAGGATCCTCAGCGTGTCAGGGTTGGACGGGAGAGGATGGTTCCCAAAACGAGACTGGGCCCCGGCCGTAGCCAGAGCCGCAAAGATGAAAACTATACTGAAAAAACGTCTCATTGATGTCGTGATTACCAAAAAGCTCATCATTCCTCCGGAAGGAACATAGGGTCCCAGGCCGGGAGGAGGGTCGGCTTCTGATCAAGCATATTCATGACATCAGAAGGAACATACTTCTTCTCCACGACGAGACGGAACATGTAGTTGTCGAACCACTCGTCAGTCATGATGAGGTTGCCTTTGTAGCCTGAGTCGGCGCCCCAGCTGTTCTCCACCATCCACTTGACCGGCTTGCCGTCCTTGATGTCCACGGCGATGAGGGTCATGGCGTGGGACGAGCCGCTGGCGTGAGTCTGGACTCTTTGGCGCTTGTCCATAGGGAACGTCGTTCCGAAAAGCGAGCCGTAGTCGAAGTTGTTCAGATCAAGCGTGCCTTTCTGGCGGTCCATGAACTTGCCGACGTCGCAGGAGAAGTACATGGCGGTGTTGTCCTTGATGGAGGCGATGGCCATCTCCTTGATCCTTTCGATCGGGAGATTGATGTAGAGCCAGTTCTGCCCGTCATAGACATGGCGGTCGTAATCGATCTCGTAGACCTTGCCATATTCACGGGTAGGGTCGTTCATTACCATGATGTAGTTGCTCTCGAGATCCGCTCCGACATATTCATTGTAGAAGGATTTCGGAGTGTAGGTCTTGGCGCTGACGAAGTTGCCCTTGGAGTCGTAGCTGGTCCACTCGAACTCGACCGGAGGCTCGCCGAGGCAGAGGACGAGCATCCTGTAGATCTCCTTGAGCATCTCTGTCTTCATGGCCGGGCAGTCCTTGGCGGCTGCCCCGCGAAGCTTGAGGCCATCCTCGCGCAGTTTGGTGGCTATTTGAGCACGCATCTGCGACGTGTTGTTGGCGCAGTAGGTCTCCGGCATGACATCTGACGGAACGACTCCGTACTTCATGATGAGGTTGGAGACTCCCGTGAACTGCCCTCCGTCTCCGATCGGGTTGCGGAACAGCCAGTCCACCTTGCGGTCATCAAAGCCCAACCCCTTGGTGTCGATCACGCCCTGAAGAAAAAGGTTGGCCTTCTCAAGCTGATCGTAGAAGAAGACATAATTCTGGGAGAACGTGAACGATCCGAGGTCGTATTTCTCGATCATTTTGGCTCTCAGCACGTTGAGACCAGTAAAAAGCCAGCAACGGCCTGAGGATTTCTGATTTGTGCGTCCCTTAGTCTTCACCTCGTCGGAGAAGTGGGTGTCGATCATCGCGATGTTCTCCGAGTTGGCGGCGAGGACATTGATCGCCGCCGCGTTAAGAGCGTTGCGGATAGCCTTGTCCGAGGCTGTGCCCTCATAGCCCTTACGGATCTCGGTCAGCATCTCGGCGGAAATGCCGCCTTTGTCGGACTGTTTCTGCGCTGAGGCGACGGTTCCGGAGAGGACCAGAAGCGAGGCTGCGAGGATAAATGTTCTTTTATTCATAAATATTCAAAGATTTGGGGTAAATTTAGCGAAAATTTTCGGGAAAAGCCGAAAAATAAGTTGTTCGGTCGGAACGGACGGATTGGTGAAGACAGCATGAAGAGTCGCGCGAAAATATTCCAGTTGCTGGCAGTGGCATTGCTGCTCGCCGGAGTCGACCTGCTCACAGGTGGGACCGGTCTGGGCGGGATGGACGCAGGTATATTCCTGAAACTCAGGCTTCCGAGGATGATGACAGCCGTCCTTGCCGGTGCGTCCCTCTCTCTTGCAGGGCTTCAGATGCAGAGCATTTTCCGCAATCCGCTCGCCGACCCGCACATCATGGGCGTAAGCGCCGGGGCCGGGACAGGGGCCGCTGTCGCGACTCTTCTCATCGGAGCCTCGCTTCCGGCCGCCCTGTCCGGGTTGACGATGGCGGCCGCTGCATTCCTCGGTGCGCTGCTGACATCAATGCTTGTTGTCGCCGTGGCATCCAAAGTCCAGAGTTCCACCACCTTGCTGATTTTCGGCGTGATGCTGGGCTTCATCTTCAGCGCGGTGACATCAATTCTTGAATATTCCGCCAGCGCGGAAAGCCTGAAAGTCTTCTACAGCTGGTCGGCGGGAAGTCTTACAGGAAGCCGCCCTGGGGAAGTCGCGGTGATCGGCGGAGCGCTGGCCATCGGCACTCTGCTGACCTATATTAATAATAAAGGACTCGACATCGCCCTTTTCGGGGATGAATATGCCTGCCTCGCCGGAGCGGACATGCGCCGCATCCGGAACATCTCGATGACGGGGAGCTGCCTGATGGCCGGTGCGGTCACGGCTTTCTGCGGGCCTCTGGGGTTCGTGGGGATCGTGGCGCCGCACATAGCGAGAGGCGTTCTGGGGACTTCCGTACATGCCAAGGTGATTCCCGCCGCGATGCTCACAGGGGCGGGACTGACGCTCGCGGCCGACATCATCTCGAATGTCTTTCCCGCTCCCCTGCCGGTCGGAAGCACGATGGCGCTCATCGGCATCCCGATAATTCTTGCGATTCTGATGAAAAGGAGGTGAATATGTTGAAGGTTGACAAATTAATCATCGGGCACCGGGGAATCAAGGTCGCGGGACCTCTGACTTTTGAATATCCTGACGGACGGTCCGTGATGCTTTGCGGTCCCAACGGCAGCGGAAAAAGCACGCTGATGAAGACTCTGGCCGGAGTTCAGCCTCCCCTCTCGGGCGGATTCTCGGCCGGGGGGGCTGTCGTGATGGTGCCCACACATATTCCTAAAGTCAAAGGGTTCTCCGTCAGGGAGTTTATCCGCACGGGCCGGTTCTCGGCATCGGGATTGTTCCGGAAACTGAACGCCGAGTCCGAGCGTTTGGTGGAGGAGGCAATCCGGACGCTCGGACTTGAGAGACTGGCTGACAAGGACATAAGCCTTGTCTCCGACGGGGAGTTCCAGAAAGCGTGCATCGCCACGGCGCTGACACGCAAGGCCGGCGTGATCCTTCTGGACGAGCCCACAGCCTTCCTGGACGTGGACAACCGGGTCATGGTTCTGCGTACCCTTCAGGAGCTTGCGCGCGGCACCGGGACGACGGTGATCTTCTCCACACACGACATCTACGACGGAGCCCGGTTCTCTGACGCGACACTCCGGCTCGGGTAAAAGTTTTGAAACCACGAAACATTTTCCTATCTTTGTAAAGATTGTGTGGCATGAGCGGCCATGCGCATGGCCATACATTGATAAAATGTTGACAGGATAATGCCGGGAAAGATTTTCTTCATAGACGGACACGCATTGATCTTCAAGATGTACTACGCGTTCCTCAGGAGACCGATGATCAACTCCAAAGGGGCTGACATGTCCATTCTTTACGGATTCACCAAATATATTCTTGAGCTTCTGAACCGGGAAAGGCCGGACTACCTTGCCGTGGCTTTCGACCCGCCGGGCGGGACGTTCAGGAACAAGATGTACCCGGAGTACAAGGCCAACCGCAAAGAGACTCCGCAGCTGGTGATCGACTCTCTAGAGCCGCTTATGGGGCTCTGCAAGGCAATGAACATCCCGACCTTGATGCTGAAAGGCTTCGAGGCGGATGATGTGATCGGATCGATGTCCAAACGCTGCGCCGGGGAAGGGCTGGATGTCTACATGGTGACTCCGGACAAGGATTACGGGCAGCTGATCGAGCCTCACATCTGGCAGTACAAGCCTGGGAAGGGAGGATTTGACAATGAGATCATCGGCGTCAAGGAAATCTGTGAAAAGTACGGAATCCAGTCTCCGGTGCAGGTCATCGACATGCTGACCATCTGCGGGGACACGGCCGACAATGTGCCGGGAGTCAAAGGAGTCGGAGAGGTCGGAGCCAGTAAGCTGGTCGCGAAATACGGTTCCGTGGAAGAGATCTACAGGCATCTGGACGAGTTGACTCCGAAACAGAAAGCGCAGTTCGAGGAGGCCCGGGACCACATCGGGCTCAGCCACGAGCTTGTGACAATCAAGACAGACATAGATGTCGGCATCCAGACCGAGCGGATGAAAGTCAATCAGGACTATGGTCCGGAGCTTGCCGACCTTTTCGAGAAGTACGAGTTCAATTCGCTGAACCGGTTCATAGGCCACGTCGCCGGGACCGGGGAAAAGCCGGACGCGGAATTGCCAGAGATCATCAAGGTGCGCCCCGGCGAGGCTGTCAAAGCGGCGGTGAAGGCCGGAAAATGCTCTGTCATCACTGAAGGCGCCGACGGAAGCATATTCACAAAAACCGTGAGGATCATCATCGGGACTTGTCCGGAGGGAAAGGTTCTGGTCGCCGAAGGCGGTATTTCCGACTTCAAGTCTCTGCTGGAGGACTCCGCGGTCGACAAATGCGGCGACGACCTCAAAAGGCAGATGAATATCCTCGCGTCCAGTGGCGTGACTCTCCAAGGCCGTCTTCACGACATCGCTCTCATGCACTATCTTCTCGATCCCGAGAAGAGCCACAAGATAGATGTGCTGGCGCAGAGCGTGTTGGGAGTGTCACTGGAGGCGACCGCGAATGATGCCGTTCCGTCCACCGGTTCTCTCTTTGACGACATCCCGTCAGATGAGGTAAGCCGGGACAGAAGCAAAGAGTCAGCCGTGCTGCTCCTGCTTTCGGAAAGGATCCGCGAAGACATGGAGAAAGCCTCGGTCACAGGTCTTTACGACACCATGGAGGAGCCACTTCTCAAGGTTCTCTCCAAAATGGAGAGAAACGGGGTCAGAGTCGATCTCGGATCCCTCAAAGACTTCACCGAGCATCTTCGCCGGGAGATGCTGGAGAGAGAGGCGAGGATCAGGGAGATGGCCGGAGAGCCATCACTGAACATCTCTTCCCCGAAACAGGTCGGAACAGTGCTTTTCGAGAAACTTCACCTTTCCGACAAGCCGAAGAAGAACAACAACGGCACCTATTCCACGGAAGAGTCCACACTGCTTGACCTGGCGGACAAGCATCCGATCGTAGACGAGATTCTTGAATATCGCGCCGTCCGCAAACTGCTCTCAACATACATAGAGCCGTTCCCGGGATATATCGACCCTTCCGACGGCAAGGTCCACACGACATTCAACCAGGCCCTCACGGCGACAGGACGTCTGAGTTCCTCGAACCCGAACCTCCAGAACATCCCGATCCGTTCGGACAGAGGGCGGGAGATCCGCAAGGCGTTCGTGCCAAGTGCTCCGGACGGGCTGATCCTCTCGGCTGACTATTCACAGATCGAACTTAGGATCATGGCTCACCTTAGCTGCGACCAGCACCTGATCAGCGCCTTCAGGCAGGGCGTCGACATCCATGCGGCCACAGCGGAAAAGATCTTCGGAATCCCTCACGGACAAGTCACCGCCGACCAGCGGCGCATAGCCAAGACCGCCAACTTCGGAATCATGTACGGCATCTCGGCGTTCGGCCTCGCCCAGAGGCTGCGGATCAGCCGCAAGGAGGCGCAGAAAATCATAAACGACTACTTCGCCGGTTTCCCGTCGATCCTCTCGTTCATCGAAGACACGAAGGCTGCCGCTCGAGAGACCGGTTACGTCGAGACCATCTTCGGAAGAAGGCGGTACATTCCCGACATCAATTCCAAGAACGGAACGCTGAGGTCTCTCGCCGAAAGGAACGCCGTCAACGCTCCGATCCAAGGCACATCCGCCGACATCATCAAGATGGCCATGATCGAGGTTGACAAGGCCATGACAGAAGCCTGCATGAAGAGCAGGATGGTCCTCCAGATCCACGACGAGCTTGTGTTCGACGCCGTTCCAGAGGAGATTGATGACTTGAGGAAGATCGTGATCGACAGGATGGAGAACGTAGTAAAACTTTCAGTACCACTAATAGTAGAATGCAATTATGGGAAAAACTGGCTTGAAGCCCACTGATGAGCTGATCATCTTGGCGCAAAGAGGCAACGGTCTGGCGTTCACAGCCCTTTGGGACCGCCACATCGAACAGTTGAGGTCTTACATCAAGGCCCGTTTCAAGAACATCGACGACTACGCCGCGGATGACATCTGCAGCCGCAGTTTCGAGAAAGCCTTCAGGCAGATCCAGTCCTACGACCAGTACAAGAGCCGGTTCCTGACTTGGCTCTGCACCATCGCCAAGAACACGGCCCTGGACACACTGGAGCAGGAGCAGAGGGTGCATCCCAAGAACCAGATAGTCTACCTTGACGACGAGAGCAAACCGTCCGGGGTGGAGGTCATCCCTGACCAGACCGAAGACGCCCTCAACACCTTGATCAAGACCGAGAACGAGGAGGAGCATGAGAAATACGTCGAGCGGCTTCCGGAGCTCTACCGGGAGATAGCCCGCAAGAGGCTCATTGAGGGAATGAAGTACAACGAGATCGCTGAGGCCCTTGACATGGAGCTCAACACGGTCAAGACCCGGATCCGCCGCGCCAAGCAGATGATTGATGACCTCCGTCGGCAAGAGGAGGAAGGAATATGATGACGTTCGCCGATTTCGAGGCTTTCCTGAAAGCTTCGTTCCCGGATGTGACCGAAGAGACGCTGGAGCGTTTCCGTCTGATGGAAGAGGGGTACCGTGAGTGGAACGCCAAGATCAACGTCATCTCCCGCAAGGACATTGACAGCCTTTACGACCACCACGTCCTCCACTCACTCGCCATAGCCGAATATCTCCGCTCGCGGCGTCCGGAGACATATTCATTGTTCACCGCTCCGCTTCAATCATTCACCGCACCACTCCCGGAAGATTCCATTGAAGCCAAAGCCTCGCAGGCCGGATTAAGGGTTCTGGACCTTGGCACAGGCGGCGGCTTCCCCGGCATCCCGCTGGCCGTGATGTTCCCGAACGTGAGGTTCACCCTCTGCGACTCGGTCGGCAAGAAAACCATTGTCGCCAAAGAGATCGCAAATATGCTTGGCCTTGACAATGTGGAGATTGTAAACGCCCGTGCAGAGAGTCTTCCTGGAAGGTTCGACTTCGTGGTCTCCCGTGCCGTGGCCTCCCTCACGGATTTTTACCCTTGGGTGAAAGGAAAATATTCCCAATCAATCCTTTACCTCAAAGGCGGCGACATCAACGAAGAGATCTGCGCCCTCATGTCCCGTGAGCGCCTCCGCAAAGGCTCCGTCGCCACATGGTCCGTCACATCCTGGCTCTCCGACCCATATTTCGACGGAAAGTTCGTGATCGACATCCGGCGCTGATTCCACACTGGTCACTGAGCTTGCCGAAGCGACCGTTTCTCGTTTATCCAGTCACTTCGGCAAGCTCAGTGACCACAGTGGCCAAGTGGCCAAGTGACCTCAGTGACCGCCAAGGCCATCCCCCGAAAGCAACGCCCAAGGGTTGCCTTGGATCATGCCCAAAGCCTCAAGACGCCCGATCATGAAATCATTGTCATCATCGTGATCCGTAGCTTTGGCCTTTCCAAGATAGCGGAGTTTCCGAAGCAAATCACGCTCGTTCTCATCAGCCACGTCGTATGCCCGCTGGACAATCTCATCGAACGGAGTCTGCCTCGTCAGCAGATCACTGGCGACCTCCTTAGAAATCTTCTTCTCGATGATGTCCGTCGCATAGACAAGCAAACGACCCAGAAAACGAGGGCAGCTGATGTCACCGGACTCTTTCAAAAGAGGGACATAGCCTCCCGGAATCTGCCCCTGGACATCTCCTTCACCGCTGACGGTGCTCCCCTCTATCATCCGCGCCTCCAATTCAGAATAATCCCTGTGACCGATCAACGAGCACATCAGCGACTTGAAATTATCCTCGTCAATGGCATCCACGGCACACAGCATCAGAATCCTGATCTTGTCAGCCGTCTCGGCGGAGACGCTGTCATATTCCTTGATGATCATTGAATATATCGTAAAATCTCCGTCATCATTATGACTCAAAGTCACCTCCACATTCCTATACATCCCATTGATCCTTTCCACCTCATAGTTCACCGAATATGCGAACTGCTCCGGCACCGGCGCCGGGAACCGCACCATGATGATCAGTCTGTTCCCCTCCACCACAAGCACCGGTGTGAACACACAATGCCTCGCCTGCACTTCCGCCAAGTACTTGCTCCCGTCAATGTGCGGCCGAATCCCCGCATTCCTGAACATCAGCTCCACGCACTCCGCCAGAGACATTCCCTTCTCCACGTCTCCCCGAGAAGCGACACTCTTCTCATCATTCCCCTGTTTCTTCCCTTTAAAAAAATTGAATATTCCCATGATTCTAAATTGGTTATTATATTATCACACCTCCAAGGTCTCTATTCTACCGCACGAGTTGGTTCATCTCATCCGGCACCGGAACGCCACAAAGGTAGTGAATATTTTCATATTCATAGAAGTTCTTTTCCTCTTTATTCAATATAGAGTCAAAGAATACGCCGAATCTATCACTCAGCCAATTGACATATTCCTAACATATTCATTGCCAAAAGAATTTGGATTTTCGCCGAATAGTGCATATATTCGCCCATAACTTCCGCGGCCATTCTTGTCGCGGCGGACACTTAGAGCCTTGGGAGAGCCCGTCTCCTCAACTGAAAATCTGACATTTCATTTGAATCAAGGGAGAAACCCTCCCAGGCTCTTTCATGTGTTGCCGTGTCACTCAAAGCCAAGCCCCCAAGCACGGGTTAGGTCGCTGAGCCTGGAACCCCTCCACATAGTACGGGGTTTGGTCGCTGAGCTTGTCGAAGCGCCAGATACGGACACCTAACCTTCTGACAAACAACTCCGCAATTCCGCAATTCCGACTTTCTCGTCCGCAAAATCGGCATTTCCACTAACCGCACCGCTCTTACGTTGTGAGCCACAAACGAATTATTCAAATAAAAAAACACCTAAAAACACCCCGAGAATATTTGATTAATGAATATTTCTGGCTAAATTCGCCCCAACGGAATTTAACCGCAACGGCCGCACAGGCCCATTAACATACGAAAGTGTTGACGCACCGTCCTCAACCTGAGAATCTGACAGTTTACAAGGAATAAAGGGACAAAGCTACACTCTCTTCACGCACAGAACTGACGCAGGGTTGGTGTGCATTTTGCATCGCCCCACCGTTCATTTCATACAGGTGTGGAGTACCGTACCGCTTGTCTTTATTCAGGCTTTGTCAGAGCCCTCAGTTGAACAAGCAACACGGAACCCTACACTATTTTGTTTATAACTATTGAAATTAAACTATGGAAAACCATTGTAGAACCAACAAGGCAAACTCACAATGAACAATAAAACGGTACAGCCTACCAGCATAATTGCAAATGGCAATTTGCTCGGCAACGAAAATAGCACCAATAACTCATGGGAGCACAAACTCATGAGTGAAAATAGTGATGCCACAAGAGCGGGGAAAAACGGGTATATTCCTCATCCTCTTGATCTTTCCAAAGTAATATTGCCAGAATACATGCAGTCAAAGGTTGAAACGATCGCAATGAATGTCCATGAAGTCTGGGCCGCCAAACGCATCGCCGAGGGTTGGCGGTATGGAACCACACGAGATGATAAGCACAAGTTTCATCCATGCATCTGCCGCTACGAAGATCTTCCCGAAAGCGAAAAGGAATATGACCGCGCCACTGTCGAGGCCACACTGAAAGCGCTGTGGCACCTCAGCGGGCAACCCAACCTATCGTCAAAATAATCAAGCAATTAGTTATTCTATCAAAGTCAACCAGATGCATAACAAGCCTAATTCAATCATATCCAAAGTATTTGCGGTTATCGACAAGGCCGACAGAATTATATTTCCTGCTTGCTTGACGATGTTAATCGCAGCTATTTATCTTGCAAGGACAGAACCACAGTATTGGATATGCGCAATCGGAGCAATTGCAGGATTAATCTGTGGGCGTTATATTTACATCTGCCTATGGCATCCCATTGAGCGGGATAGAATATTGGTGAAAGGCCATTTCATCATGAAAATAATCACGCTCGTCATTTTGGTGCCATTCGTCATTGCCGCTCTTTTCGAGATTCACAATCTAATTTGTGATGCTATTCATTACCAAGGATGTGTCATTAAACCATCCGATTTGTTTACAGAAAATCTTGCCGACAGCAACTCTCTGTTCTGGAATGTGTACTATCACTTCGTAAATCCTGGAATCCAGCACATGACTACCGCCATGGGAAGACCTTGGTCTGTGATGATTGCGATTATCGGAATAATACTTCTTAACGGCTTGCTGATTTCCACGTTGACAAGCTGGTTCGAGCGGAGGAAATCACAATGGACGAACGGAGAAATACGCTACAAAAGGAGAAGTTTCAGGGCATTCCGTAATTCAAGAGAATATGCCGGCAACAAAATCGCCGTGGTGATCGGAGCTAGTGAGAACGCACCGACTATCATCAAGAATATTTTGGATGGTAAGGGAGAGACAAAAAAAGGCCGGCCGTATTATGTTGTCCTTCTGACAAATGGCGATGCCAAGGAGATCCGGGACAGAATCGCATCTTACCTTAACGAGGAGGACTCTGAGCGCCTTGTCATCTACAAAGGACAGCTGGATTCCGTCGAAGAGATAAAGAATATTCCTATCGAACTCGCTACAGAAATATACGTGCTTGGGGAAAATAGAAACGGCGATGATTCAGCCAGTTATCACGACACTCAAAACATGAGATGCGTTCATAACATCGCCAGCTATCTAACGCTGAAAAAAATCCAGAGAAGGATAGTCTGCCGGGTACAGTTCGAATACCAGACGACATATTCAGTGTTCCAATTCTCTGACCTTCCGGAGAATATAAAGAAGCACCTTGTCTTCATACCATTCAATTGCTACGAGAACTGGGCGCAAAAGATATTTGTTGATGGAGTATACTCTGAAAAGGGTAAAGCGGACAGTGAGCAAAGGATAATCAACTACACCCCGCTTGATGGATCAGGAATCACTTCAGATTCAGAGAAGAACGTTCATCTAATAGTAGTTGGAATGACGAAGATGGGAATAGCAGTTGCGATACAGGCGGCACAGATAGCACATTTCCCGAACTTCAAGATCTCCGGGGATAAGCATCACCGGACAAAGATCACTTTCATCGACCCAAATGCAGAGAACGAAATGTATTTCTTCATGGGAAAATACCAGAATCTGTTCAATCTTGCGAGGCTCCGGTATCTGGACTTGTCTGGACGAGAATATGCATTAAACGCTGAATGGATTGATCCACTGCATAATGAAATGAGTGAATATAAATACCTTGGTCCTAACTTCCTTGACATTGAATGGGAGTTCATAAAAGGATCTGTAGAACAACCTGGAGTTCAGGAATATCTACGACAATCTGCCGAAGAAGCATATTCTTGCACCGATGATGGAATAACGGACAATGCTTCTTGCAACGGCAAATCACTGCTTACAATAGCAATCTGCAACAAACTCTCTAATGAAGCCATTGCTGAGGGTATATACCTACCGGCAAATGTCTATGACAAAGCACAGCAAATCCTTGTCTATCAGTCCGAGTCTTCTGAGATCTTGTACAATCTGTATTTCACGGAAATAGATGACAATAATAAGAATCCAATACACAAGCGGTACTCAAAATTACGGCCATTCGGTATGCATGATGCGGACTTCACCGTTAACAAGGCTTCATATTATTGTGCGATGCTATGTAATTTCGTTTATTGCAGCGATCCATTTGGTTCCATTTCAAACGACAGTAAAAATCATCTGAAAGATATCATAAATGAGATCATACAGGAAATCCAAACATGCACTTCCGCCAGTGGAACAAAAGAGTTCATGAGACCAGCCAGGAATGCATGGAAGACTCTTTCAATATTCAACAAATGGTCAAATAAATACCTTTCAAACAGTTTCAAAACAAAGTTAAGAAGCATCGGATATTCCGGCGACAAGTATCGATGCGACAAGAACCTTCTCGAGCAAAAAATGGAGTCAAGCAAAACAAGCATGGCGGAATGCGAACATAACAGATGGAACACGCAGCAGTTGCTGATGGGACTCAGAGCTTACACTGAAAACGAAAACAAAGAATACCTATCTCTTTTGAATAACGAAGGAGCTGGCAACGCCAAAGCGTTCAAAAATTCAAAACAGAACGGGAGAGAAAAAGCACATCTGGACATCCGTTCGTACTCTCAACTTGAGCATGACGATCCTCAGAACCATTTATATGACGAGGTGTTCAATGCATGCATTCCTGAAATTCTATCCGTGGTTGAGTCACTGAATAAAGAGTTAGTATAAAATATTCGACATGATAAAGGCATCAGACTTCATACACCCCGAAGACGCCGCGGCGCTCAGGCAGTTGGAAGGCATTCCAGGATTTCCGGCGTTAGTGAAAAAGATCCTCTCTCTTGGATTTGAGGAACTCCAGTACGGGTTGAACATGGCCACGGCCATACGGCTCTCCCCTACCCAGTTGCCCAACCTCTACAATCACCTGCCTCCAATCTGCGGCAAACTTGGCATTCAGGAGCCAGAGTTCTACCTCCAGATGGATCCGATGCCGAATGCGTTCACATTCGGCGACACGAGGATATTCATAACCATCACATCAGGTTTGGTTGAGATGATGGATGATGATGAGCTTGATGCCGTCATCGCCCATGAGTGCGGGCATATTGTCTGCCATCATGTTCTTTACCACAGCATCGCACAGATCATATTCAGTGGCGCGGCCTCTCTTGGAATATTAGGGCCGCTGGCTCTGCCAATCCAACTCGCCCTGCTGTACTGGTCCCGCAAAAGTGAGTTGTCTTGCGACAGGTGCGGTTGCGTGATCTCTTCCCCGGAAATCATCACCCGTGTGATGGCGAGACTGTCTGGAGGTCCACGCGCCATCACACAGGAGATCAATTTCGATGAATGGGCCAGACAGGCGGATCAATATGATGAAATCAAGAACGAGAACCTTTGGAACAAGTCGCTTCAGCTTTATGCCATCGCAAAGCAAGACCATCCGTTCGCGGCCGTGCGTGTCCGCGAGATTTTGAAATGGGGACAAAGTCCCCAATATCAGAATTTAATGGAGAGTCTCAAATGGGAAGCCTATAGTAGAAAGTGTCCAAATTGCGGTATGCTCGTCCATGACGACTGGGCCTACTGCAAGTACTGTGGAACCAAATTATGAATATCCTAAAAGCAGCAACAACATGTTTTTCGACAAGAACGGAATATTAGACATCGATGGAATAGTCGCCGAGAATGCCTCATTCAAGGTCATCATGGAAGACGGCATCGTCACCGAGGACGAGGTCAAAGCGCAGTCCGACAAGGTGATCGGGATCCTGCATGATATGGAGACCCGCTATACCGAAGAGCAACTGTCAGAGATCAAGGATCTGCTGGTTGAGTCGGGAGTCCTCTACGCCGTGTACAACTTTTACTCAATTCAGAACATCAACAGATAAACCATGTCCACATTCTGCACTAAAACAGTCATTTACGGTTCGCCGTCGCTCATCCCTCAGATAGCCGAACATATTCAGAAAGATTTCGGGAAAGACGGATTCGAGGTCAGCATAGACACCCTTTGCAGCGGCGGATGTGACATTTCCATCAGTAAAGGCGGCCTGTTCAAAGCAGTGCTCGGCATGAAAACCGCCCTGAAAGTCACCCTCCTCCCCCAAGGCGGCAACATCAGCTTCGAAGCCGGTGTCGGCATCTGGGGCCAGCAAGCCATCCCCACCATCATCTCCATGCTCTTCTTCTGGCCCGTCCTTCTCACCCAGCTCTGGGGCCTCGTCAAGCAATCGCAGCTCGACGACAGGGCGCTGGCGGTGGCTAATGAGGTGGTTAATAGGTATTATAGCGAAGCGAGTTCGTTCAGTAGTACACAATCATCGGCAAACGACAAATCCTCCACAAAATTCTGCACGCACTGCGGGGCCAGAAATCCGGTTAATGTAAAGCAGTGTAACTCCTGTGGAAATGCAATTTGAATGTTTCAATAGAATATTCACAATCAACAAATAATTCTAGTAGCATACATCATACTGAATAGCAGAGCAATAGTGCATACATATTCGAAATAACCAACCTTGAATATGAACCAAGACCTTATACAATCCAGAGAGTACATGTTCAACAATTCCAAACTCACGGTCAAGTTTGGTAATATTCTCGAAACTCAAGCCGAAGTCATTGTCAGTTCAGATAACTGCTACGTTACGATGGGCGGTGGCGTGTCCAAAGCCATTCTATATGCCGGCGGCAGTTCAATCATCAACGATGCAAAGAAAATGGTGCCCGTACCTCTTGGCGATGCAATTGCCACAACCGCAGGATGTTTGGAAAAACAGAAATATGTCTTCCACTGCATCACAATAGATAAAAAGCGCAGAATGCAGATTAATGCGCAACAAGTCACGGAGGAAGATGTCCTGAATTACCTCCTGCAACATGCCATTGACAAGTGTTTCCAGCTGATGCAAGCAATGGAATTATCGTCAATAGCATTTCCTGCTATTGGTGCAGGAGCCGCCAGAATACCCATCAAGAAAGTAATCGAGCAAATGTCCATTGGCATAGCGCGCAATTTGAGCAACACCAACAAGTCACTCAACGTGGAATTATACTTATACGACCTTTACAACATATACTCCACATCAGATTACATCACACTCTTCGAGAATCTTGCCTCAAAAGCCGCTTTGGTGGAATACAGGAAGTTTGCGAGTGAAAACGCAACTTCTTCAGACATGACTGCCGTCAATAAAGACATAGTTTTACCAACCCGCAGCACAATGAAGCATCAGGTATTCATCAGTTATTCTCGCAAGGATAATGACACCGCTGACTACCTCTGCGAAATACTGAAAGAGAACGGCATTGAATACTGGATAGACAAAGAAGGTATCTACAGCAGTTCCAACTACAAAGAACTAATTGTTGACTCCATTGAGATCTCACAAGCAGTGATATTCATCAGTTCCGAAAATTCCAATGCCTCCATTAATGTTATTCGCGAGATAGGATATGCCGTAAACATGAACAAACCCATACTGCCTCTTGTAATAGATGATGCGCCGTACGCAAAGAGCATACGCCTCGACATTTCCGACATCGATCAAATTGATTTCCGGAACCCAATGGAGTCAAGCAAGAAGCTCATTACTAGCCTTATGTATGTAGTCAACAAATAATCAGTCATTCTGAATTAATTATGATGCATACGATCATAGAGGAGGCGATTCGCAAGCATAAGCATCTGGTTCAGTTATACCCTGCATCGGAGAATGACGTTTATCATGCAATAAGAATGCTGCAGAAAGCGAATATGATACACTTGAACGCAATCAAGCCATGTCGCATGCTTTCCCACAAGTTAGTCTATATAAGGCATCCATCACCATCCATCCTATCAGTATAGAGCCAAGAGCGGCTTATCCTCAAGATATGAACTCAGAGTATAATTTTGAAGAAATCTAAAGGAAGATGAACATTTATATTTTCATAACCGCCATTCTACCAGTTGCGATACTTTTGGCAGCAATCTACCTCAAGGACAAGGAGTCACCGGAACCGGCCGGGCAGCTGGTCAAGGCTTTCGGGTTCGGCGTGATTTCTGTCGGGCTGGCGATCGGGATGTCAACGTTGCTTGAGGCGGCGGGGTTATATTCACAATGGGATCCATACAACGCCAACAGAATACGGATGGCGTTTTTCGGGGCGGCGATTCCGGAGGAGACAGCTAAACTGCTTATGCTTTGGTTGTTGCTGAGGAGGAATCGGTTCTTTGATGAGAATATGGACGGGATCGTCTATGCTGTTTTTGTATCGTTGGGATTCGCGGCATTCGAGAATATCTCTTATCTGTTCAGCAACTCCGAGTCATTCCTATCCGTCGGGATCATGCGGGCGTGCACAGCCATTCCGGGGCACTTCTGTTTTGGAATACTTATGGGGTACTACTACTCGCTCGCGACATTCGGGGATAAGGCGACTTTGAGAAACAAGATATTTGCTTGGCTGGTTCCTGTCATGGCACACGGCTTCTATGATGCTATTCTACTCATAGTCAATGTTTCACCAGCGGTCAGTGCCATGCTATCGGTCATATTCTTTGTGTTCCTTTGCTGGATGGGAAAGACGGCCAAGAGAAAAATACTAGATGTTTTGAAAAAAGATGGAATAAGATAATGAAAAGAAAACAGTACCCGATATTCATTTCATACCGTCATAGTGACACGGCGGACAAGGCAGAGCACTTGCTGTCGCTGTTGGAGGCTGCGGGCTACAAGAATCAAGTGAGTTTCGACAGAGAAAATCTGGACGGAAGGTTTGATTTGGAGATACTCAGGCGATTGGACACCTGCACAGATTTCATCATTATACTTGGTACCGAAACTCTTGCACATATTAATGACGAAGAGTTCGAATGGTACGAACAATTGGCGACTTGCAACATTGATTCTTTTCCAACCCTTGAAAATAAATTTTTGGCCAAGAAATGTATACAACGTAAGGAGTCTGGAAAAGAAAGCCGAGAAGCCGACAAACATATTGACTTTGTTCGTCTGGAAATAGCCAGGGCGATTGTCGGAGGGAAAAATGTCATCCCGGTAGTGCCGGTCAACACTGATGAGTATAATTTTGATGACCTTTCCCTACCAAAAGACATCCAAATGCTCAAGAAATACCAGGCTGTAAAGTATCAAGATAGTAAGAATTTCCTATTCAAGGATGTCCTTGATAGAATACTCAAAAAACTAAAAACACCCATTAAATATCATTTGCTCAAGATCGGTAGCATTTCATTGTTTGTCTTATTGGTCTTACTGAGTGCCATAAGCCTTGTCAAATGGAGTTCTGAGAAGACTCTGTTCCATCAGCTAAAAACCCAAACTGATTTCGAGAGATTCATAAATGGCACATGGTTCTTTACGAGCCAGTGTTCCGACAGTATCAGACTATTCCATGGTCTGAAAGGTACGAACTATATTCCTATAAATGATTCTGAGAATACAGGAAGGAAAGACTCCATTCTCGTCAGATGGGATGACAAGTGTTCTCTTAATCAGATAAGAGCATTGAGACGTATTATCAATAACATGATGTTTATCCCCAAAGGTTCTTTCACAATGGGTTCTGTCCGAATCGAAGGACATCTTAACACACCACACCTTGCGAACATAACGAGTGACTTCTATCTCGGAAAGTTTGAGGTTTCAGAACGAGAATGGAGCACAATCATGAACAATTCGATTGATGGGAGAGAAGAAATGCCCAAAACAGGAATATCATGGGATGATTGCATTGAATATATCAACGCACTTAGAGTCATGACAGGCATGAAGTTCTCCATGCCAACAGAAGAGCAGTGGGAGTACGCCGCAAGCTTCCCTCTTAATGAGACTCCGCTATATGCCGGGAGCAATAATCCTGATGATGTCGCCGTTTATAACGCAAATGCACCACAGAGAATAGGGACAAAGAAGCCTAACGAACGAGAATTGTACGATTTGTCAGGCAATGTCGCAGAATGGTGTTATAGTGACGACATAGGTAAGAAACCAATTCGTGGAGGCTCATTTCTTTCGTCCGCTGACGAAATCACTGTAACATTCTCAGACAAGGCGGCGGGCAAAAGTGATGCCATCGGACTGAGGTTATCGTTAATCAAATAGTATCTAAACGCATGAGACGTTTCTTTATCATGATTATAACCAGCACCCTCTGTTTCACGGCATTCGGACAGAGTAAGGATTTCAACAACGTGTTCGATGCTTGTAGGATGGCTCAGTCTTCAATGGCTGATGGCGAGGGAAGTAAAAGTGAAATAAGAGAGGCATCCCGTCTATTAAGTTCTGTAATCTGGAGACCTCTGACTCTCGAGCCTCTCAATACGGAAGGAGAGGCTGATATTAAAGGACATCTGGTGTTCACCCCGGAGTTCTTTGAAGCCGTGTCAAATGGTAAGCGGAAAGTCTATGATATGGCCAAGAAATATGCAAGGGAACACGAAAAGGACAAGATGCGTGGGGACGATAAAGTGCTGATGTGCACAAAGTGTATAGGTGCCAAGCAGACTGTAACTTATCGTATGAAGCACTATCATCCTCAGGTCAGAGTGGCCGCTGTTGCCGAGGTCAACGGGATGGTCAACATTAAGGTTTGGGTTAAAGACACAGCCGGAAACTTGTATGAAAAGAAGTCAACAACAGACGAATATAAAGGCATGCCGTACAGAAAGTTAGACGAACTGACGATACCCAGGGATTGCAATGACATCGTTTACATAACCGTTGAGAACAAATATGATGAGCCACGCAGTGTGGCTATTATCGTTGACAATAAAACCGTCGAACAATGAAACGTTTCTATTTACTAATCTGCGGTTTGTTGCTATCCACTATGGCACTTGCGCAAACAGAGACAGCAGTCCGGTTGTACCAAAAAGCCACATCTGACCGAACAAAGACAGAGCAATTTCTTCATCAGGATTTCTCTGCAATTGATTCTACATCCATGCATGATCTGGCTGTGTTGTTCTATAGGAGCAATGATTATCTTTCTGCTGGAACGTGTTGGGAAATCGCATTACAAAAGGTAAAAAAACACGGGAAAGCCTACGAGCAAATTTTGAACGCATTGTCCTCGGCCTATGCCCAATTAAATGATCCTCAAAAGATTGAATGGCTGGCTGGAGTGATAGACGAGCATAATAAGCAGGACTTGAAAAAAACATGTAATGACTACAAATGCAAATTGGAGCGTGCGCAATATTATGCCGTACAAGGTGATGAGTTGAAAGCAAAAACTTACATTAAAGAAAGTCTTGACCTATGCCAGACAGAAGAGCAACGCTGTGAGGTTGAAGAGACCTACGCCAGAATTCTCTTCGACCTACGTGACTTTCTTAGTTGCGCACAATACTACCTTTCTGCGTCCAATCGTTGGAAGAAAATAGGAAGTAATCCCCTTCACATGGGAACCGACATTTACTGGGCGGCGCAAAATTACATGTTGGCGTCAAGATACGAGGATGCTGAGAAATGCTCCAGATTAGCCATGGAGTGCTTCAAAGAACAGAAAAATGAAACAGATAAGAAATTATACCTGATGAGTGTCTTGAGCCTGGGTGATGCGCTTTTTTGCCAGCAAAAAAATGAAGAAGCGCTTGTCGCTTATCAGACAGAAAAGGATGGCTATGAAGCGTGGATGCCTGACAGCGAGAAACATGCCGACGCTTTAGAGGACATGGCTAAAGTTGAGGTAAGGTTGAAAAAGTACGAAGAGGCCAAGAAACATTACCAAGCAGCGCTGGACATTTACAAGGCCCTGAATATCGACAACAAATATTCCAACACATATTCACTGCTAATGATTTGTCTGCGTAAAGCCAACGAAAATGATGCGGCGGACCAAATGGAGCAAGTGGCGGAGAACAATAGGAAAGCAGTGTATCGTAGACTGTTGGACAATGAGTTGCCATCACTTGAGACCACAAGAAAGTATCTTGGTTCAATGACCTATACAAATTCATTAAACACGATAGCTGAATGTTACTTCGGGATAAATGACTATGACAAGGCGGCGGATTATTTTTCACTCTATTCAGAGAACTTGCGGAACATGCTTCGTGAACGTTTTGCCATGATGACAGAAAAAGACAGGAAACGGGTTTGGGACGAGCAACAACGAAACATTGATAATTTCCGCTTTGACATTGCTGTTCTACCAGACTCAGTCAGCCACATGATGCAACGATTTACTCCGACTTTCTATGATTTGGAACTTCTCTCAAAAGGCATTTTGCTCAACTCAAACATTGAATTTGAGAAGGTTCTGAACAGCCAGCCGAACGAACGATTGATTGAAATCTACAGACAGATCAAGATCAATCAAGATGAAATCGAGCGTCTTCAGACTTCGGTATCCGAAGTTAATCTTGACAAAACACTCAACCTCAAGCAAAAAAACGTCCTGTTGGAAAAAGAGCTTATGCTGGGATGTTCCGAAATTAAGGACTACACTGAATATCTTTCATACACATGGAAAGATGTACAGCACAATCTTAAGGACAACGATGTCGCTATCGAATTTACCATGGTGCAGTTGTCTCCATTAGACAAGGATTCATATTTACTGGCTCTTGTTCTGACATCAACGGGAGAGCCTGTTATGGAGTTGGTAAGCAAACGCGACATTATCTACAATATGGAGCAGCAATTCGACCTCTACGACAATCCTATATTCTTCAGAAAGTTTTGGGGAGGTGCGTTACTAAAACATATTGAAGGGAAGAAGCGAATATTCTTTGCATCAAATAACATGTTGAGTAACATTGCCATTGAATACTTGAAAGACGGTGACAAACCTTTCTTTGAGACACACGAAGTCTACCGCCTGTCTTCCACAAAAGAACTTTGTCGTCACTACCAGACATCTTCGAATAAAACACTCTGTCTTTTCGGAGATGTCGATTATGACACGAACACAAAAGCGAAAAATCGTGATGATTTCGGAAGTTTAGAGTTTTCTAAAGCAGAAATTAATGGCATTTCGGATTGTATGAGAAAGATATTCAAGGTAAAGGTATATGATGGGCGAAATGCCTCCGAGCAGAATTTCCGATCGCTCTCTGAAAATTGCCCAGCTATACTCCACATCGCTTCACATGGAAAATATACAGGAGACAAAGGTCTTACTGACGATGAAGCCATGAACTACAGTTTCATCGCACTGTCCGGGATAAACCTTTTCGACCAAAAGCAAGATAACGACGGAAAAATCACCGCTGCGGATGTCGCGACCATGAATCTTCGTCAATGCGATATGGTGGTACTCTCCGCATGTCAAACCGCTTTGGGAGGTCAAGGGGCTGATGGCATCTTTGGTCTGCAAAGAGGGTTCAAAAATGCCGGCGTCCATTCTTTGATGATGTCTATCAAGCCCGTTCACGATGAGTCAACCGCCAAGTTAATGGTCTCATTCTACCAAGGACTCGCAAAAGGATTCTCCAAACGCAAGGCTCTTGCCAATGCACAAAAACAGTTGAGAGATCAGGGATACACACAAGGAGACCATTGGGCACCATTCATTCTTTTAGATGCGCTTGAGTAATAGCATAACACATTGACGATGACAGGAACAGAGATAGTAGCAACTATTATTGAGCATGATTTAACTGTAACTGCGCGGTTCTTCGATAGAGCGTATTGCCCGCCGGTTAGCAGGAGATCTTAATAAATTATGGCTGTTTTTAATACATCCGGTGAATTGGCGTTGTTGCCGGACAAAAGGCAAAAAAACGGCAATGCCTCCGGGGAAATGGGGTTATGGTGGACAAGTGATAGATTCCGGAGGGAATATTACTCTATAATACTATACAATAAATGGAATATGTGAAATGACAAAACTACTAAGATCTGTGAGACAGAGCCAGGGAAGATGGCGATGCTGACCTTGGAATTGGTCAAGAAACTGTGATTCAAGATAGTTAATGAAACCATTTGCTGGTCATAAGATAACAGAATAACCTCATAAAATTAAAAAAACACCACAATGAGAAAGACTTACGCTCTCATATTATTCGCCTTGATGGCAGTTGCGTCTTGCGAAAAATACGATGACAGTTCCATCAGGAATGACATCCAGAAATTGGATGAAAGAGTCTCAGCGCTTGAGAAATGGCAGGGTGAGGTGAACCGGAACATCACATCACTTCAGACAATTGTCGAGGCGTTGAATGGCAGGGACTATGTGACCGATGTCACGGAAATCAAAGATGACGAAGGCTACACCGTAGGATACAATGTTCATTTCAACAAAGGCGGCTCAAAAGCCATAACATTTAATGTTAAAGATCCATCCATTCACATCCCTGTCATCGGAGTGAAAGCCGGACCGGACGGAATTTACTATTGGACGCTGGATGGGGAATGGATGCTGGATGGTGCCGGTGAAAGAATCAAGGCTTCGGCATCTGACGGAACCACGCCTAAATTAAAAATCGAAAACGGTTATTGGCTTGTTTCCTATGATAACGGTAAAACGTGGAAAAAGCTTGGCGCAACGGCATCAGACGGCAAGGACGGTGCGGACGGTGCGGACGGCAAAAATGGCAAGGATGGTGTTGACGGAAAAGATGGCATTGATGGCAAGGACGGCAAGGATGGTATCACTCCGAAGTTAAAGATTGAGGATGAATACTGGTTCGTCTCCTACGACGATGGCAAGACATGGGTAAAAATAGGTGCGGCCACACATCCTGGAGCTGATGGGGCTGACGGGAAAACTCCTGAGCTGAAGGTCGAGAATGGCTTTTGGTTCGCCTCTTACGACAATGGAAAGACTTGGGAGAAAATTGGCCCGGCGACTTCTCCGGACTCCGGTTCAGGAGCTTGCATATTCAAGAATGTGATCGTGTCAGACTCCTACGTCACTTTCGTGCTTGCTGATGGTACAAGTTTCGCCCTTCCGGTTGGAGAAGAACTCTCCATCTCATTCACAAGGTTGGATTCTGGAGTTCTTACCCCAAATTCAAAATCAATAATCAGGTACAAGGTCACGAGCCCTTCCAAAAGAATCGACATCGAGGTCATCGGCTCTCCTGACCTCACTGCGGAAATCGATGCGGATGACTCTTCAAACAAGACTGGAAGCATAAAAGCCTGCACTGGTGAGACAGTAGGCAGCCAGCCTAAAGTGGTGGTACTGGTCAGCAACGGGAGCAAGGTCATAATGAAAAGCATCCATTTCGAAAAAGGAGGCCTTGAGATAAATGACAATTCTTCCAGGACTGTTGACTACAAAGGTGGTACAGTCTCCCTCGAATTTTTGACGAACATTGAATATGACGTTGTCATCTCCGACAACGCCAAGGCATGGATCCGCAGGCTTGACAGCCGCTCCCTTACGAAGCATACTCTTCAATTCGCTGTTTCTGAAAACTCAGGTGAGGAAAGAACCGGAACAATCACCATCCAAAGCCGCAGCGGCTCACAAAAGATAGTGTACACCATCATCCAGAAAGGAATATGTTCCCTGACATTACCTGAAGGCAATGAATATATGCCTTGCGGTGGTACGCTCACATCACAATATCCCCCGGATGATCCTTCCAATGGCCTGGATAAAATGGTGGACGGAAACACTAACACTTCGTTCAAGATAAGCGGCAAGTCATCTTTCGATTTGATTTGGGAGGGTAACGAGGCCAAGTCGTTTAAGAAATATTATCTGCATTTCGGGCCAAACAGCGACACCAGACCGGACGAAATTGATTTGTTCGGGTCAAATGACGGTGTTGCCTGGGATCATCTCACCAGAATAAAAGGGGGAAGAATCTTTCTTCTGAACAGTGAATTTCCTACTAGCGCTCAATTTAAATTCATTAAACTGAGAATCAACAACACCGGGAATGCGGAAACCATCACAATCGCAGAGTTTCACCTTATCGGCAGATCCGAAGAGTATTCCACATTTGACGATGTCGTGTCCAATGGCTCGTCTTTCACAAAAACGGCATCAACTCCGATGGGCAAGCACTATGCCAACAAACACGTTACCACAGAAGCGGACAGAAAATGGTTGAGCACAGCCAGCAACGAACCAAACACATTGCCATCCGCTCCTTCATACTCTTGGAGAGAATACACAGTCAATCTCTACCCGTTCGGCGAACCTGTGCCAGCCGATGTAAACCAACATGGCGTCGGAGACTGCTCTGCCTTAGCCGTATTTGCGGAAATGGCTTATCAATATCCTGACTTCATCAAATCAATCATCAAGGACAATGGCGACAAAACCTATTCCGTGAATATGTTTGATCCTCAGGGCAAAGAAGTCACCGTCACCGTCCAATCCACTTTCCTTGGCAATGACAGCGGTATGGGAGCCGCGACGGGAAAGAAAAACGAACCGACCTGGGCATCAGTTCTGGAGAAGGCGATAATGAAATGGAATTACATCTATAAAGTGAATCCGGACATCAATGGCATCGGCAGCGAGCACGTCGCTCCGCTGTTCACAGGCAACGGAAACAGCTTTGCATATTCACCTAACACAGTGTCGACAGACAATCTGAAGTCCATAGTCGACTTGTGCTTAAAGGAAAACATGATTGTGATTGGAGGTTTCAATATCGGTGGTCTGTCAGTGGGCGGTTCCATGACGGTCACGGCTCACGCATATTCATTCATGTACAGCAACAGCTCAAGCGCACTGTTCTCCATGAGGAATCCTTGGGGCTACAGTCCTGGCAGCGACGGCAAAGAGGACGGAATCCTGAACATAGTCAATGACGGAATAGTTCCTCCTACCATTGACCTGCGTATCATATACCCTGGCGCCGCGAAAAAATATGCGAAGAAAGACCTTGGGCCTTATCTGCCGCCAAAATGGTAGTTTCCAAAGCCACAAAAATAAATGAATATGTTGATGGCGGTCTGCATAACAATCCTTGTGTACAGCATTTTGGGCAAGGATATTCATTCACTTCCGGAGGACAAGTGATAGATTCCGAATAGGATGTCACTCAATATATAAAAAGGAAAGACACCATAATAACCCTAACGGATGAGCATAATGAACAGAATCAAGAAGTTCTTCAATAATGAGAACAACGAGGGAGCGGCGGCGGGGGCGGAGGCTTGCGACATCGCCGTGGACAGGAATGTACTGCGGAACTATCTTCAGAGAATGGCGGAGGAAAGCCAGAGGCAGTTCAAGCCGTATTCCGAGGCCCGCCATTGCTATGTGACCATCGACGTGAAGTTCGACTATGTCTTTGACTCCAAAAAGAGAGTGTGCCGGCTGAGGGGTTACAAGCGGACAGATGACAAGCATGTTGTGGAGGTGGAGATAGTCGAGAATCTGATCGATGTCGTCAGGAAAGCCGTATTGCTTGAAGACAAAGACATCAGCAGGGTGGAGAAGGTGCTGAAAAGCAAGGATATGGTGGACAAACTGTACGACTGGATCTACCATGTGGAAGAGGGGAACTACGACAAGGATGTCATATTCAACGGCGGCGAGCCGCTTTGGAAGAAGTACAACAGGATAGGGACCTTGCATCTGCCGGAAACGTTACGCATACCTCCCGGAAAATGTGAAAGCCCTTTCGCCTCTTACGGGCAGAGGTCGTTTGTCTGGGCTGCCGAGACAAAATACTTCAAGGTCAGGATCTTCCAAGTTGATAATCAGTCAGAATTCCTGACGATTCAGGATGGGGTGTTATATTCAAAAGACATGACGAGACTGATCTTCTGCCTTGAGGACAAGGAGGATTTTACAGTTCCGGGCTCCGTCACTTGGATCGATCCTTTCGCTTTCTGCCTTCAGAAAAGGCTCAGGAACATAACGCTTCACGGCGACATCCAATTTATCGGAGCGGCGGCGTTCATGGGCTGCGAGGCCTTGGAGACATTCACAGTGCCTGAGTCTGTCACAGAGATTTCAGCAGACACATTTGATGGATGCAAATCAATGAAAAGCATCAAGTTGCACAATGGAATCACCAGTATTGGAAGTCATGCGTTCAGGCATTGCGAAGCATTGGAGAGTGTCAGTCTCCCGGCCAGATTGACCCATCTGGACAGTTTCGAATGCTGCTATTCATTGCGGGAGATTGACATTCCCGGGACGGTAGAGAGAATAGAGGGCTTCATGTTCTGCGATAATCTTCGGAAGGTCACACTGCATGAAGGGACAAAGAAAATCTATGACTACGCTTTCCGTTTCTGCGGCAACCTTGAGGAGATCAACTTCCCTGAAGGGCTGGAGGAAATAGGTGTTCGGGCGTTCTATCCGTCCGGCATCAAGAACGCGGAATTTCCGGAGTCCCTGAAAAAGATCGGTCCTGAGGCGTTCTACCATAACGAGAAACTGATCCACATCAAGTTCAGGTCCGTTGTCGAGGTCGGGGAATGCGCGTTCGCCTGTTGCAAGGCAACCGACATCGAAAAGCCTAAGGACATGACCTTTGGGCCAAAGGTCTTCGTGCAGGACACTTCGTACGACAAGTTCTGCTTTTGGGATTGAGCGGTGACGCAGGAGGTATATTCATAGATTATACATATAATGGAAATGAACAAAATAATCATCCGCACTATGGCTGTGTTGCTGTCGCTGGCCGGCATCACACTCGGCATAAGGTCGTGCGTTTTCAGAAAGGCGGAGAACAGGGTTTACAAGGCGCATGTGCTGGACCGGAACGGGAAGGTGCTGGCCAGCTTCGAGCGTGGGGAAAGAAGAGGAAGGAAAGTGGCGGTCGAGATGTGCCCGAACACGGTGACTTACAGAGGCGGAGCTCTGGCGCAAAGTGTGCTGGGGTACTTCTGTCCGGACATCCCGTTCAACAACAGCAGCGGACTGATCGGTGCGTATGAGGAGGAATTATATTCAGGGAAAGACGTCAGGACGACGATAGACCTTGGCTGGCAGCGGCTGGCTGATTCGTTGCTGTGGGTCAATGCCAAAGAGACCGAAGGGTTCGATCAGGCGTGCCTTGTGGTGATGGATGTCAGAGACGGAGGGTTACCGGTCGTCGTGAATCTAAGTCACGAATCGGACAAAGGTTTCGGTCTTGGAAACAGGGCGATGGAGTTGGAATATGAGCCCGGTCCAGTGATGGAACCGCTGGTCTGGACTGTGGCTATGAAGGATGGAATGTTCCAGTCGGACTCACCTATGGCGGAGACGATCTCGTCAGGGAAGATAGCCAAGACCTACAAGGCCATGCCGGAGCATCTCACCCGATCGCTCAAAGAATGCCTGCTTCAGGAAGGCTACATCCGGGAGGACATTCATGAAGCCAGTGATGTAAGTATCAACGGTCCCGAGTCCAAAGACTGGTCGGAATCGATGGTTGACGAACTCGCGCATGGGTGGGCAATGAAGATGACAGCGACTCACATCGCGGCCTTCTACAGCACACTCGCGACCGGTGTCAGGACTATCCCATACCTCGTGAAAAAGAGCCGTCACGAAGAGCCTGAAATCTTGGGAGAAGAGAGGAATCTCATCTTGGAGAAATTTGATGAATATGGCACATCGGGTCTTGTCGGAAGAAGTTCAGCGTCAAGGTGGTGCGGCTATGCTGCGGAGACGTTCGCGGGGATATTTCCGAAAGAGGAACCTCGATTCGCCATTGTCTGCGCGGTTTTCTCTGCACGGCAGCCAGAGAGAGTCCAAATGACAGGAGTCCCGGAAAAAGTTGCGACCAAATTCTCGGAAGAGGCCACAACTCCAAGATTAAGAGGCATTTCGGCCATTAAGTGCGAAAGCAAGAAACGGGACTGGGAGACCACCATCGACTCTTGCTGGCAGAAAAAAGCAGACTCGCTGCTGCGGAACTCCCTCCGGGGCGACAGGCGGATCAAAGGAGCCTGCATTGCGGTGATGAACGTCTGGAGCGGGAATGTACCCGTCATGGTGAACCTAAGCCGGGAGAAGGCCAATGAATATCACAACATCGCCGCCTGCCTTGGCTACGAGCCTGGCCCCGTGATGGAGCCTTTGACATGGACCGTGGCTCTTAACGACGGGTTGGTCCATTCGGAAACGGACTTGAAGGAATCAATCGCCTCCGGAAGCATTCCGGAAGCATACAAGAATATTCCCGGGCACTATGTCGCGGCGCTTCGGTCGTTCCTTCCGGAAGATGATTGGAACACGATAGAAGTCGAGAGAGTGAAGGTAGTGGAAATGCCCAACCCAAAGAGCCCGGAATGGTCAGAACAGACTGTCCAAGCCCTTTCGAAAGGCTATTCAATGAAGATTTCCCCACTGCACGTGATGACATTCTATGGTGCTTTGGCGTCAGGGGACATTGTTGGCGCGCACATCGAGCTGGCTGGAGGCCGGGATGTTCCGTCCTCAAGGTTCGGCAAGATTGACAGGAAGACTATCATCAGCGCGCTTGACTGCGACATGGAGGACAACCTTGTCGGCAGAGCGTCATTGTCAAGGTTCAATGAATATGGCAGTTCTTCCCGGGCGGGTGAGACCTTCGCCGGTTTCTTCCCCAAGGATGAGCCTGAATATACCGTCGTCTGCGCCACACTCACGGACCAGCCATATTACGGCTACAAGATGACGGGAGCGGCTCAGAAGGTTGCTGAGGAACTTTCCGGATTCATCTCCGCCGGAATGGTGAGGGAGACATTCCCAGACTATTGGCAGAAGTTCGATAAGACGAACCACCCTGAAGACGAGTCCTCGGTCAAGCCGAACGACCCGCCACATGAAAACTGGTTGAGGCGTTTTCTCATCAGGCTTACGAAGCACTTCTGAATCACTACTTCAAACACCCCTCTTCTGAGAGATCGCCTAGGCATGATGACCGTGACACCAGATTTCGCCGTGGCACTTAATTCTTAAGCAGTCAATATGTTAGCATCATCATCTGGTGCAAAAAGCCGTACTGGATGATAACGTTAATATATTCATAATTAATCAAATAGATACCACGGCCAAAATTTCGCCATCGGGTGATAAAGAATCTTTGGCTAATTGAACTTTGTCCGAAGCTCGAAAGAAAGTTCGTTCTCGACTGTCGTCGTTTACAGATTGACGACTTCCGACTTGTACTTTATGTGATAGTCCGTCGAGTCAGCGTCAAGGACGAAGACCTGATAGCTGTTTCCTCCCGGGAACACCCTGACGACAATGTGTCCCCATGGCTTGAACTTGCTCCAGAGTTCCTCACCGAGTTTCTTGCGGGCCTGATCCACAGTGATATAGTAGTCTCGGTCTCCTCTCCAGACCTGCAGGTCGGAGATCCTTGCCATAGTGGAAGGCACTGGATGATTCTGGCTTCTGGCATCGATTATGATGACCTGAGGCGACAAAGTCTGCATGAAGAACGCGTTGCAGGTGTCGTAGTAGCCGTGATGGTTAGCCTTCATCACCGTCACCTTGCCGCACACCTTGGCGACCGGAGTCTCGAAGTCCCTCTCCATACACTTGAATATGGACGGCCAGTTGCCTCCGGAAAGGTCACCTCCGTTGTAGTAGGAGAATTTCCCGTAACGCAGACGGATGGCGCACGAGTTCATGTTCTCGTCAAACAGGGTCGGGTCTCCGCTGTACATCTTCACGGATTTCCTGCCGTGACCTTTCCACACCTCACCGTTTGCAGCCAGATTCCTGATTTCAAACTCCTTGGCGTATTTCTTCGGATTATGGACCATCGAGAACTGTCTCTTGCTTCCGATGGCGAACTTCTCCGCTGTCATACCCTGTCCCACAGAATAGTTGACAAAGTCCATGTAGTGTTCAATAAACCCTTTGTTCGCATTCATGACATTCTCCCTGGACGGAAAGTCATAGTCGGGGTATGCCCTGTCAACCAACTTGTTGAAATGAATATGCTCGCCCACAAGGGTGATTCCCGAAAGCGCGTAGCCATGCGTGCCGGGGAGCGCGTCCTTCGCCGTGCCGATGTGGTCGTTGTGAAGATGGGTTACCAACGCATAGTCAAGATGTTCCTTGTCAGGGAGTTGTGCCATAAAATGCTTCATGTAGATGGCCTGCCACTCACCCGGTCTCCTCGTGTTGTCTGGATGTTGTGTGTCCTTCGCCTTGGCATTGTCTCCCGCATCGATCATCATCGAGGTTCCGTCCGGCATCACGATCAACGCCGCGTCACCTCTACCAGTAGCAATCGTGTGGATGTCAAGGTACCCTTCTTTCCACTCCGGCAGATACTCCGGAGCCTGCGCGAACACATTGAGCGAGTTCACAAGCATAGCCAATACCAATAAAGTTCTTTTCATCATAATCTATTCTGTCGCGGAACAAAAGTACATAAAAACTTGCGTTTTCAGGCAGATTGAATATCGCCAGAGCAAAAAATCAGACATGACAACACGTCTGTCATTTCAGACCGCAATTTCATCGCTGGCACTTAACTACCTTATAGTTAATGAGAACGCACTATCATCCAGTGATGAAATCCACACCAGATAGAGATAGTATATCAGTAATAATCAACAAGATAAATGCCACGGCAGGATAACGATGTGCAACGGATCAAGGGAAAATCTCGGTTAAAATGGGGACGACTAAAAAGTATTAGTCAAGCCCCTTTTTCTTGTTTTTCGGTGAGGTCAACCTCGACCTTGTTTCCAAATACTCAATTCTCAGAGGGTTATTCGGACTTTTTAGTCGCCCTCTAAATAACCGGTTTAAATAACTACACAAATGGTTGGATAATAGCAGTAAAATACCTAACTTGCTTCCGAATAATAGGAATTGTCCTTTCCTTGTCCTGAAGAGCAGTCAGGAAACAGCCAAGTGACAGTTATGGAACTGTCAGACTATCAGGCTCCGAACCAACGCCGTAAAGGCGACAACCAGAGCAGCAGTCTGACAACAAGACGGCAGCAAACAGACAAAGCGCAGGAAAGAGATGGGCAACAAATAACAACAAGTCTTAAACTATGGTTGGAACGAGGGGAAAGAGCCGCCTGGAGAACACGGTGGCACACGTGTTTCAAAGGGCCAGATCAGGGTTCGTTGTGTTCTACAATGCAATGGATTCACTGTTTTTCATCACATTGCTATCCGTGACAGCCAAACGGCACGGAATCAAGGTTATGGGGTTGTGTTTGATGTACAATCATATTCACATGCTTCTTGAGACGGATGATGCCGAAGTGATCAGAAAGTTCGTAAGGGACTTGATGTCAGTTTTTTCCAGACACTACAATATTCGCCATGGAATTCCCGGCAAATTGTTTGACCGTCACGGAGTCTCGTTCAAGAGAGGTGACAAGGCGATTCGGACATCGCTGGCGTACGTGAACAACAATCCCGTGGAGGATCACATCTGTTCCAAAGCGGAGGATTGGCGGTGGAATCTCCTATCATATTCAGTCTCAAAACATCCATATTCAGAGAAGATCGCTCTCAGGGCTGTGTCACGTCGCCTGAGAAAGGCTGTGGCAGCGGTAAAATACTTCAAGAAAACCGGGGAACCTTTGACCTACACAATTCTTGACGCTATTTTCAAAGGGGTGTCAGTTGACGAGGCCGGACAACTGGTTGACCATATCATCAGCGAATATCCAATCATCGACTATGAGCGAGCCATAAGTTATTATGGCGGCTACGAAAAGATGTTTTCAGCGTTTGCCAACAACACCGGCAGTGAATATGACATTGCCGAACCGTTCGATCCACATTCCGGGTCGGCGTACAAAAACATGGCCAGATACTTGGCGGGTGACCGCAGATTCAAGGACATAGGTGATGTCCTACGGCTTCCGTTGCCTAAGTTGACCGAATATCTGGCAGAAATCATCCAGCGGTGTAATGTCAGGCAGTGCCACGCAATGAAATTCCTCCATATCGAAGACGCCAGTAAGCACCACCAATTCGACAGCCGTGGCACTTAACCCTTTAAATATCAATAAAAACGGGCATATATCCTGTAATAGAATTGAAACCAGGCGCTCTATGTCTCAGATTGATTTTCAACACATTAACTGCCACGGCAATCTGTCGCGTTCCTTTCACCCCGAAGCGTCTACAACCTCTTTCCACCCTGTTCCGGAGCTCAGAAGGGCCTTTCAGCGGCATCTTGACCACGCACTGAAGTGATGAAGGTTATTAATTTAAGGACTACTTGACTTTACTTGTTGCGATAAAATTGCTACTTTTGCACTACATACCTTGAGGCGGCGAACCACTCCGCAAACCCAAGGTTTGTGACACCGGAAGGCCAAGCGTCAAAACCAAGGAGAGACATCCGGAATGGAGGTGAGGAGAAAATGTGGATGCGGACAGAGGCGGAATGATGAATATGACAGGAGGTGTATGGGAAAGACGGGCATGGGGCCGGAGGCCCGGGTACGGGAAAAGTATATTCAAACACTGTAATATTCAATGAATATGAAAAAGATTGCTAAGGTTACGGCGGTGGCTGCCATGGTTGCGCTGACCGCTTCGTGCGCTCCGCAGAAGATAGCGGTGACGGCGCACAGAGGATTCTGGAACTGCGAGGAGGCAGGATATGCCGAGAACTCCATCAAATCACTTGAACTGGCGCAGCAGAACGGGCTGTGGGGCAGCGAGTTCGATGTCCACATCACTTCCGACCTCGTCATGCTCGTGCACCACGATCCAGACATCGACGGGATGCGGATCTGGGATCACAACTACGCTGACTTCAAGGACTGCCGTCTGAAGAACGGAGAGAAAATCCCTACTCTGGATGAATATCTCACCCAGGGCGAGAAGAGCAAGAAGACCGTGCTGGTGTTCGAGCTCAAGAAGCAGATTGACAAGGCTCACGAGGACTACATGGTAGACCAGAGCGTCAAGGCTCTCAAGGAGCACGGGCTGTACAACCCTAAGCGAGTGATTTTCATCTCATTCAGTCTGAACATGTGCGAGAGGCTCGCAGCCCTCTGCCCTGGCTTCACGGTCCAGTACCTGGAGAAGGACAAGAGCCCTGAGGAACTCGCCAAGCTCGGAATCAACGGAGTGGATTACCACTACAAGGTCTTCGCGAAGAACCCGACCTGGTTCAAGCAGGCCAGGGACAACAAGATGAGCATCAACTGCTGGACCGTCAACAAGGAGAAGGACATCCAGGACATGATCGACCTCGGTGTCGATTGCATCACGACCAACGAGCCGATCCTCGTCCGCAAGATGCTCGGTAAGAGGGAGAAAGTAAAATAATCCTTTTTCACGACGTACGACAGACAGCCTGTTTCAGTAATATGAGGCAGGCTATTTGATTTCCAGAAGATCCGACCACGAGGTCGAATAGAGGCGGGAGCAGAATTCGCGGCGTATGCCGTCGGAATAGTGTCCTGAGCGCTGGGTTGCCAGCCTCAGGACATTTTTGCCGGAGGTGTTGACCAAGTCCATGACCTTGGAGATACGGTCGTCACGGTCACGGGTCTCCTGATCGAAATCAAACAAGGTGGTCTGGATGGCGTCGGCATCCACGATGTCGTAGACTGTCACGCCGGCCCTTTTATATTCAAAGCCATCGCGGAAGACCATCCTCAACGCCCTCAAGGCGGCGGCGACGACCTCCTGTGTGCTGCTGGCGGGGACCTCAAGCCGGACGCTGGCGTTCGGGAAATACTGCGGAAGGTCATCACGGAAGCGGTTGGTCTGGATGAAGACGCCCACTGAATATGCCGCCGTTCCATCCTTGCGCAACTTTTCGGCGCATTTCCCGGCAAAGTCGGAGACCCTGAGCGTCATCTCATCCAAATCGGTCACCATCTTGTCAAACGAACGCGAGGTGCAGATGCTCTTGCGCTTTTCATTGCGCTCATCCTCGATCATGCGGCGGCCCTGAAGCTCAAACCAAGTCCTCACCCCACCTATTCCCATCATTCCACGGACCCACTCGGACGGCCTGTTGATGAAGTCCAAAGCCGTCTTCACCCCGACGGACTCCAATTTCGGAGCACCACGCCAGCCAATTCCCCAGACCTCCTTTATCGGAGTCAAAGCCAAAGCCTTACGGATTTTCTCTTCGGAATCTATGACGCAGACGCCGCAATACCCTTTGTATTTTTTTGCGAAATGGTTGGCCACCTTGGCGAGAGTCTTGGTGTCGGCGATCCCGATGCTGACCGGGATGCCGGTCCAACGACGGATTTTCGTCACCAAAGCCGAGCATATTCCCGGAAGGCTTTCGGGAGCGACACCGTCCATGTCCATGTAGGCCTCGTCAATCGAATAAACCTCCAGCCTCGGTGCCGCCTCCGCAAGGAGCGACATCACCCGGGAGGAAAGGTCCCCGTAAAGGGTGTAGTTGGACGAGCGGACCACCAGTCTCCCCTGCTCCACGAGGTAGCGCACCTTGAAGAACGGAGTCCCCATCTTGATGCCCATCGCCTTGCTCTCGTTGCTCCGGGCAACCACGCAGCCGTCATTGTTGGACAGCACCACGACCGGACGGCCTTCCAACTCCGGCTGGAATGCCCTCTCGCACGAAACGAAAAAATTGTTGCAGTCAACTAACGCGTACACACCTTTTTGATGACATAGGTTACCACTCCCCAGACCGTAAAATCATTGGACTCAGTCACTTCGATGGGAGGATATTTCTCGTTGGCCGGCAGCAGCCATATTCTTTGATGTTTAAGAATATCATATGACACGCCTGGTTTGGAAGCCTTGACCGTGTGTGACACATCGGCAGGATCACGGAAAGAGATGTACTTCAACGCGAACTCTCCGTCGATGAAACAGACGGCCATGTCGCCTTCCTTCGGCTCGATCGATTTGTCAACCACCAGCACATCCCCCTCGTTCACATCGGCGTCCACCATGGAATCCCCCACCACACGCGCGAAAAAAGTCGCCGCAGGATGGCGCACCAACTCCTTGTTGAGGTCGATGAACGAATTGATGTAGTCCTGAGCCGGCGACGGAAATCCGGCATGCACGCCACTTTCCATCATCGGAGCAAAAGTCTCTTTCTTTTCCTCTTCCGCAGCCATTTTAAATGAATATGTTCATTCAGTGTTAGTGAATATAATTTTCCGACTCTCCTCGTGCCAGTCCCCGGAGAGAAGTGGAGAAGATCCACTTAAAGTTTCGGGACAATATACTTCCAAGCCAGTTCCAAGGGCTTTCCGCTTGAGTCAAGGTCTCCGTTCAGAAGAGCCATGACCTTCGACAGGTCGCCGAGGATGTTGTCAGCGTCGAACGGCATCGCCGAAGTCAGCGCGATAACCGCCTTCTTGTTCGGAATCATGATGATGTACTGTCCGAAAAGTCCGACGGCCATGTAGAGGGAACCATCCGCACGGGTTCTCATCTGGTAGCCGTAGCCAGTTGTGGCATATCCCTTTCCACCATTCATACCGTCTTTAACCTTATCTTTGACGGCCTCTTTGAGATAGTCCTCCGGAATAATCTGCTTTCCGTTCCACTTCCCGCCGTTCAGCAGAAGCCGCCCGAATGCCAGCATCTCCGATGTGGTAAGGTGAAGCCCCCAGCCTCCGGCCGTGACACCATGGACATCCTCCCACTGGGGTTTGTCCAACCCAAGAGGCTTGAACATCCTTTCGTGAAGGTAATCGGCCATGGTCTCGCCGGATTTTTTGGAGATGATCTCGGAAAGCATGCAGGAGGAAAAACTGTCGTAGCAGAATTTATTTCCCGGGGCAGCGTCGAAAGGATATTCAAAGAACAGTCCCGGCAGGGTCGCTTCAAACTTGGTCAGCAGCCCGGAAACATCAACCCATTCATTGTGAATATAGCGGAGCGTGCCCACGGGATTTTTCTTGAAATATCCCATCGCATATTCAACCGTAGGATCCTTCACGTGACCGTTCGCCATGATCAGCAGATGCCGGACAGTCAGAGCCTCAAGGTTGGTCTTCTGAGCCTCGGTCATGCCCTTCTCCGCCTCGGCGACTTCTTCAGGGAACATCGGAGCGACCTTGTCGGACAAACTCAGTATTCCCTCACCCACAGCGATTCCCACGGCCATGGAGGTGAACGTCTTTGTGGCCGACCACATCTGGTGACGTGTGTCCTCGTACGTCCCGTCCAACCAGGCCCCAGAAGTGGCATAGCCCTCCTGCCATACCTCCACAGCGTTCAGCGTCGCCTCAGTCTTCGCGGCCGCCGACACCATAGTCTTTATCGCAGCCTTGATCTTAGGATTCTCGGCAAGCTGCCCTTCCGTCCCGGGTTCCGGCACAGGATCAGCACTTTCCTTGGAGCACCCCGCCGCCAGCAGCGCCAGCGTCACCAACAGGCCATAAAATAATCTGTCGCTCAATTTCATAACATCAACGTTCTCTTACGACCGCAAAGATACTCATCTTTTCGTATAAAATCGCCGGAGGACATCCCTTCGGTACACCAAAGACTGTTCTCAGGTACCAAACCACGTTCCTGCCACGTTTGGTACACCAAACATCCGCCTCAGGTACCAAATGACGCTTCAGGCGCGTTTGGGACTTCTGAAGCCATTCTCAAGTACCCAATGACGCTTAGGGCTCGTTTGGGACACGTGAGGGTGTTCTCCGAACAAGTGTGGAATGCCTGGTCGCTGAGCCTGTCGAAGCGACCAATGCCAACCCATGTTCAGTAATACTCGTATAATTAACGAGTTATAAAACGGTGCCCTCCCAATCGTCCCGGCAACGGTTTATAACTCGCTGATAAAGAGCGGGTGATGTCTCACCTTTTGATTTTCAAGGTATTCTGAATTGCCCCTGGCAATAATGTCGCTTCGACAGGCTCAGCGGCCAGCTGGGGCGGCAGCTTTGGGGTCAGCCTATGAGGCAGGCTCAGCGGCCGGCAGACGAGTTACTCTGCTGGTTCTGGGGAGTTATCGGTGTCCTTACCGGGATTAACATCATCGTATGCCACCTCAGTGTCGGCACCGGAGAGGGAGCGGGCCGCGGCGACGGCGCAGTTGATGCCATCGATGGCGGAGGAAACGATGCCACCGGAATATCCGGCGCCCTCTCCACACGGAAGAAGCCCCGGGAAGGCATCGGCCTCGCAGTTGCGAGGGTTTCTCGGAATGCGGACAGGCGACGAAGTCCTGGACTCGACCCCGATCAGCAAAGCGTCGTTCGTGTAGTAGCCTCTCATCGATTTCTGGTTCACGAGAGGAAAAGCATCCTGAAGCCGCTCAGCGATGAACGGAGGAAGAATCTCATGAAGAGGCGCGGGAACCACCCCCGGCTTGTAGGAAGTCTCCGGAAGATCCTCTGAATCCTCACCCTCGCAAAAGTCCACCATCCTCTGGGCCGGAGCGGCAAAAGGATTCTCGGAATCTGAATGTTCGTGGGCATATTCCCACATCTTTCTCTCGACATCCTTCTGGAACTCAAGACCGGCGAAAGCACCCTTGTCGGCATATTCCTCAGGAATATCCTCCGGGTTGATCTGCACGACCACTCCCGCGTTGGCGAACTTCCCGCTGCGGGCTGAGTTCGACATTCCGTTCATGACGATGGTCTCCGGCTCGGTCTCGGAAGGGACAAGTACACCGCCCGGACACATGCAGAACGAGAATACTCCACGGTCGCCGACCTGCTCTGTGAATGAATATTCCGCCGCGGGCATCCCAGGTTCCCACTGGCCGTGATAGCGGATGTCATTGATCAGGGCCTGCGGATGCTCCACACGGACTCCCATCGCGAATCCCTTAGCCTCAAGTGCACAGTCCTTGGCGACGAGCATCTCATAGATGTCACGGGCGGAATGACCTGTGGCAAGGATGACCTTCTTCGCCGAATATGTCTGGACGCTCGGCTTGCCTGCTTTCGTCAGATTCTCTGAATCAAGGGCTTTCACCTCTATCGTGCCGTCATCTTTACGGGCAATGTCAGTGACCTTCGTGCCGAAGTGATATTCCCCGCCTCTGGACTCAATGCACTGACGGATGTTCTCAACTACCTTCGGCAATCTGTCTGTTCCGATGTGCGGGTGCGCGTCTACGAGGATCTGCGGACTCGCGCCGAAGTTCACGAACTGGTGGAGCACCTCACGGATGTCCCCCCTCTTGGACGAGCGGGTAAAGAGTTTACCGTCCGAGAATGTGCCGGCCCCGCCTTCTCCGTAACAGAAGTTGGACTCCGGGTCCAGAATTCCCTCACGGGTAAGTTTCGCCATGTCGAACTTGCGGTCGCGCACATTCTTTCCCCTTTCGAGAATAATAGGCTTGAAGCCGAGAGTCAGGAGCTTGAGTGCGGCGAACATTCCGGCCGGACCGGCTCCGATGATGATCACCGGCTCGGCGTCGGTGACATCCTTATATTCAGGGACCTCGTAAGGGACGTAGGACTCAAAGCGGTGGTTGTAGCCCTCGATGCGGTAGCGGTAGACCACATCGTTGCGCGCGTCAATCGAACGTTTGGCGATCACGCATGTCGCGTCGGGGTTAGGGAAGGTCGGTTGGTAGGACTTTGTCGGATCTATCACGTTGATCACGGCATTGCCACGGAGGTTCATCTCTCTCGCCGCGACGATCCTCACGTCATCCGGCCTAAGGTCTCGGCCTACGCGGCCTGTCATTTCAAATTCTGTCATATCCTTTTCCTAAAAGCAGGTTTTTCCTACTAAATTATCTTATCTTAATTCCAAGCGAGTGATTCCATTCACGTTACCCCCTCCCTAAATCCCTTCCCTCGGGGGAGGAACTTACCTGAACCACAAGTGGTTCAAAAGGTTGCGTTGTTGATACGTTCGCTATTATATTCATTAATAATCCGCGATGCGTGAGACAGGGGCGACATCAAGCGGGGTGCGCTCGCCGGCGAGGTAGTGGAACCAACCAGCGATGGCGATCATGGCGGCGTTGTCGGTTGTGAACTTGAACTCCGGAAGGTAGGTGTTCCAGCCACGCTTACGGCCTTCCTCCTCGATTCTGGAGCGCAGGCCGCTGTTGGCGGAGACTCCCCCTCCGATGGTCACGTCCTTGATCCCGGTCAGTCTGGCGGCCTTGATCAGTTTGTCCATCAAAATGTCTATCAACGTCTTCTGGAAGCTGGCGCAGATGTCCTCCTTGTTCTTCTCCATGAACTCAGGATCCTTGGCCATCTCGTCACGCACGAAATATAACAGCGATGTCTTCACTCCGCTGAAACTGTAGTCAAGTCCCGGAATCTGCGGCTTGGCGAACTTGAAGCGGTTCGGGTCGCCCAGCTTTGCAAGCCGGTCGATCACAGGACCTCCCGGATAGCCGAGCCCCATCATCTTGGAGCACTTATCAAACGCCTCTCCGACGGCGTCGTCGATGGTCTGGCCGAGAATCTCATAATCCAGAGGGTCGTTCACCTTGACAATCTGAGAGTTGCCACCGGAAACCAAAAGGCAGAGGTACGGGAACGACGGCTGCCGGTTCTCCTTGCCCTCCTGCTTCACAAAGTCAGCGAGGATGTGCCCCTGAAGGTGATTCACCATAATTATAGGAATATTCAAGGCCACTCCAAGAGCCTTTGCGAATGATGTCCCGACAAGCAGCGAACCCAGAAGTCCCGGGCCGCGGGTGAAAGCGATTGCGGTGAGGTCGGAGGCCTTGATTCCGGCCTTGTCAAGCGCCTGGCTGACCACAGGTACGATGTTCTGTTCATGGGCTCTGGAGGCAAGTTCAGGAACGACTCCTCCATAATCCTTGTGGACCTGCTGGCTCGCTATCACGTTGGAAAGCAGGAATCCGTCCTTGATCACGGCGGCCGATGTGTCGTCGCAACTCGATTCGATTCCAAGGATATAATCCGACATATTCTTCAAAGACATTAATTCTGGAGGGCAAAGATACAACTATTTTCGTCAATCCAACAGATAATTTAGTATCTCTTACATTTGCATCA